>MFSU01000109.1:25309-27404 GCA_001785115.1 Candidatus Muproteobacteria bacterium RBG_16_65_34 | reverse complement strand
TGCCAATTTGCAGTCCCTTTGTGTCGATTTAGTGGCGGGACGAAAATCATATGAGTTTTCGATTATTGCGGCGGCATGGAGGCTTCGATCCAGAGCCGACGCGGAGACAGTCTCTCGGGCATGTTCAAATAGATTCGTGCCGCCGCAATAATCTGCGTTTATCTGAGGTTAACTGCTTTTTCCAGGTTCAACAGACTGTCAGCGGGTTTCGCCCGGCGAAATCCTCCGGCGAGCGCAGTTTCGCCGGGGCGGCGGGGCGAGCGTGAAAACGGCCGATTCCGCGTCGACCGCCGGACCTGTGATCCAGATCAAAGTTTTTGGGAAACATAGGGTTTTAAATTGTTTTGAAAGCCGTTTCTACCGGTGCAGTGGACGAGGTAATGGGTGGGTGCTATCGTGAGGCGTCACTCGGCCGTTGTGAACCGTGTCATTGACAGCGGGCCGAAGCGTCGATAGTAATACACAAATTAATCAAAGCCGCGCCGATATCGATTGCGAGCGCGGCAATTATGCAAGTTCACGAGGGCGGGGCCTATGCACAAGAAGACCACGAACGATAACGTCCCGGCGCGAGGAAGCGCCACCGACCACTGGATGAAGAGCGTCGCGTACGAACGGCAGTACCGTGACGCCGCGGCGCATCCCGGTGCCCGGCCGCGCGATCCGGGTCTCAACGACCGCACCGAGCCGCGCGCGAAGATCCCGTTCACGGCGCTGGTGAATTACGGCCTGACGTACTCCGCGCCCTGGCGCGTGCGCGACCTGAGCCCGAACGGCGCATTCGTGGAAATGAGCACGACCGACATACCGCAGGGCGCATTCGTCGAGTTCGTGCTGCGCTTTGCGTACAAGGGCCGGAACGTCGAGCATCGATTGCCGGCCAAGGTGGTCCGCGTCGAACCGAACGGCGTAGCCCTTGGGTTCGGCGCCTACGACGATGCCGCGTACACCGATATCGTAAACCTGCTGTACGCGGCCTGACCGTCCCTATCGGGTTTTCCCGCCGGCGTGCCGCGCCGCGGTTTGCCGTAGTCTGTCCGCCGCCCCCGGTCCGCGCCGCCGCGGTGAACGCCCGTGAGACCGTTTTTCCACCCCGTGCTCGTCAACGACGCCTTCGGCGACCCCGGCGTCTATATCGACTGTCTGTTCGAGAGGCGCGCCGTGCTTTTCGATCTGGGCGACATCCGGCTGCTGCCCCCGCGCAAGATCCTGCGCCTGCGCGACGTGTTCGTGTCGCACGCCCACATGGATCATTTCATGGGCTTCGACTGGCTGTTGCGTCTCAGCCTCGGACGCAGCCTCAAGATGCGGCTCTTCGGCCCGCCCGGGTTTCTGGCGCAGGTCGAGCACCGCCTCGCCGCCTATACCTGGAATCTCGTCGGCAGTTACGAAACCGATTTCACGCTCGAGGTGACGGAGGCCTCTCCGCAAGGGGGCGGCCGGCGTGCGGCGTTTCACTGCAAGAACGCTTTCCGCCGGCAGGACGAGGAACCCATCGCATTTTCGGACGGTTTGCTGCTCGAGGCGGAGTCGTTCCGCGTGCGCGGCGCTTTCCTCGACCACATGACGCCGTGTCTGGCGTTCGCACTCGAAGAGGACCGGCACCTGAACGTCTGGAAGAACAAGCTCGATGCGCTCGGGCTTCCGACGGGCCCGTGGCTCCAGGAGTTCAAGCGCGCGGTGCGCGCCGGGACGCCGGACGATGCGCCGTTTCGGGTGTGGTGGCGCGAGGACGGGCGAGTGCGCGAGCGCCTCTTTCCGCTCGGGGAGCTGGCGCGCGCGGTGCTGCGGATTGTGCCGGGGCAGAAGATCGCCTACGTCACCGACGCGGTGTACTCCGCGGACAACGCCGCGCGGATCGTGGAGCTCGCGCGTGGCGCCGATGTGTTGTTCATCGAAACTCCGTTCCTGCACCGGGACAGCGCGCGTGCCGCCGCGAAGCACCACCTCACCGCCCGGCAGGCCGGAGCGCTGGCGCGCAGCGCCGGCGTCAAGACGGTGGTGCCGTTTCACTTCTCGCCGATGTACCACGACGACGCGGGGACGGCCCTGCGCGCGGAGCTGGCGCAGGCCTTCGGTGCCGGGGGGAAGCCGG
>MFSU01000109.1:0-25302 GCA_001785115.1 Candidatus Muproteobacteria bacterium RBG_16_65_34 | reverse complement strand
GGCCCCGCCACTAAATCGACGGTACCGCCGTGCCAGTTTGTAGTCCCTTTGTGTCGATTTAGTGGCGGGGCCATCGCGCGCTCGATCGCCTTGGGGGTGCGCTCGGCGTTGAACGGTTTGGCGATGAAGCGGCGCGCGCCTGCTCGACGATCGCGAGGCGTTCAGGCAGAGGCATCGGCTCGATCGCTCGCGCGTATGCCGTTCGAGCTGCCGGTGGGGACGCAGGCGCCCGGATCGAGCGGTGTCGCCGTGCACCGCGGCGGCGGGGCGGTTTGCAGTGTACGAGTTTGTGCGGGCTCGATCCGCGGCCGCTGTGCCGACAGCCTTCGGTGGAGTGTCTGTTCGAGCGGCGGGGCCGGCGGCGCGGATGCTAGCGTTTCGGGGGCGCGCCCGCCGCGGTCGTTTCGGGTCGGTGCGCGTCGCCCGGGATTCTGAAGATCGCGTTACGCGCGAAGACGAAGCCGCAGAAGCAGAGCGCGCTGGCGGCGGGGAGGGCCGTGCGGCACTTCGGGCATTGCTTGGTTTCGGTGCCGGAGAATTTCTGAGCGAACTTGGCGGCCTTGGCCGCCTGCGCGGCGCGGAAGGCCTCGGTCGGCTCGACGGACTGAACGGGCGTGGCCGCGTTCCCGGCCTCTGCGGCACGTGCGCTCAGGGTCTCAATCTCGGCGCGCTGACTCTGGAGCTCGTGCAACGCGCGCATCAGGCGCGAGAGTTTTTCGGGGTTTTTCGGGTCACCCTTCAGCTCGATGCGCGCCGCCTCCAGTGTGTCCACGGCCTGATCGAGGCGCGCCGCGAGATACGCCTCGATCAGTTCCTCGTCCTGGCCCGCCTCTCCCGCGTGCGCGAAGGAATAACCGCAACCGCAGGTCGCGGCTTCGGTCGGAACCTGCGCCGCGCAGGATGGGCAGGACTTCTGAAAGATGTTGGTTGTACCCACGGATACCCCAGACCGCCTGATGGAAAATCCTTGAAACCTGATACCAAGTATAGCTCGGAAGTATACCCGCCGCGGGCGATCGGCGGCAGCGGTTTACGGATTTATGCGGCAAATGACGCGATGAGCGGCCGCATGAGCGCGCCTTCCATCCCGGAATGGCACCCACCGTTCCGCATCATGAAAAGACGCAGGCCGCACGGTCCAAAGCGCCAAGAAAACGGGCTCGTAGAGCTGACCGCTCGGTTTTAATGCAGCTTGAGTCGCGGCTTGGTGCGATGCTGCAGGAAATCCGACAACGTGAGAAGCAGCATCGGCCAAGTGCCGTGCAGCGCGCGCTGGTGCAGGCGGTGGAGCGTGCGGTAGGTCAGGCGCGCGAACCGGCCCTCGATCATGACATTGCCGGTCAAACGGCTCATGAGGTTCCCGAAGGCCGTGTAGTGGCTCAAGGAGATGAGCGAGCCGCGGTCGTGATAGACGTACTGCGGGAGCGGTTTGCCCGCGAGTCGCGACTCGATCGATTTGGCCAGCATCTCCGCCTGCTGATGCGCCGCCTGCGCCGTGGGCGGCACGGGCCGGTCGCTGCCGGGCAGGGGGCATCGGGCGCAATCGCCGAACGCGAAGATATTATCGTCGCGCGTTGTCTGGAGCGTCTGCCGCACCACCAGCTGGTTGCTCCGGTTGGTCTCGAGCCCGGCCAGCTCGCGCAGGAAATCCGCCGCCTTGATTCCCGCGGCCCAGACCTGGGTGCGGGCGTGGAAGAACATGCCGTCCTCGGTCTGCACGCCTTCGGCGATCACGCGCGTGACGCGCTGCCCGGTGTGGACCTCGACGCCGAGCCGGCGCAGCTCCTCCTCGGCGGCTCGGGACACGCGCTGCGGCAGGGCCGGCAGAATGCGGTCGGCGGCCTCGATGATCGTGAGTTTCACGTCGCGCTCCGGCACGATGCGGTCGAAGCCGTAGATGACGAGCTGGTGCGCGACGTTGTGCAGCTCCGCGGCGAGCTCGACGCCCGTGGCGCCCGCGCCGACGATGACGACGTTGAGCTGGCCCTGCGCGAGCGGCTCGGTCTGCGTCTGGGCGCGGATGTAGGCCTTCATGATCATGCGCTGGAAGGCGTCGGCCTGCGCGCGGTCATCGAGGAACACGCAGTGCTCGCGCACGCCGGCGAGGCCGAAGTCGTTGCTCACGCTGCCGATGGCCATCACGAGCGTATCGTACGGCACGACCCGGCGCGGGATGACCTCGCGACCGTCCTCATCCAGCGTCGGCGCGAGCATTACCTCGCGCTTTTCCCGGTCGAGCCCGTCCATGCGCCCGAGACGGTACTCGAAGCGGTGTTGATGCCCCTGGGCGATGTAGTCGACGTCGTCCTCGTGCGAGTCGAAGGTCCCGGCCGCGACCTCGTGCAGCAGCGGCTTCCAGATGTGCGTGAGGTTGGCGTCCACGAGCGTGATGTGCGCTCTTCCGCGCCGGCCGAGTCGATCGCCGAGCCTGGTGGCGAGCTCCAGCCCGCCCGCGCCGCCGCCGACGATCACGATGCGATGTCCGGTCATGGTTATTCCTTGTTATGTGAGGGAGGGATGACGTCTCGGTCGACCGCCATTTTAAGAGATAGAGTAGGCAGGTCAAATCGCCGGCTAGCCGGCGGTTTCCACCTGCACAAGATGCAGGTCCGAGCGTCCGCGTCCGCGGATTACCGTGAGCGTCACTTCCTCGCCCACGCGCCAGTCGGCGAGATGGCGGTGCAGGTCGTCGACATTCGCGACCGCGCGCCCCTGGAGCGCGCAGATGAAATCGCCGCTGCGCACGCCGGCGCGTGCGGCCGGGCCGTCCGGATCGACGGACACGACCTCGACGAGGTAATCCTGGGCGAGATCGTGGAAACGCGCGAGCCGCCGGTCGAGCGGGCGCTGGCGCGCGCGGATGCCCAAGTAGGCGCGGCGCACGCGCCCGTGGGTGAGGAGCTGTGTGAGCACCCACTGGGCGGTGTTCGCGGGGACGGCGAAGCCGATGGCCTGCGCCATGGCGATGATCGCGGTGTTGACGCCGACGACGCGCCCGCGCGAATCGACGAGCGGGCCGCCGGAGTTTCCGGGATTCAAAGGCGCGGTGTGCTGGACGATGTTTTCGATGAGCCGCCCCTCGCGCCCGCGCAGGTTGCGCCCGAGCGCGCTCACCACACCCGTGGACACCGTGGACTGAAAGCCGAAGGGATTGCCGATCGCAATCACGAGCTGCCCGACGCGAAGGTTTGCGGAATCGCCCAGCGCGGCGTACGGCAGCCCCGAGGCCTGGGCGCGGATGACCGCCAGGTCCGTCGCGGGATCGTCGCCGATGAGCGCCGCCGGCACGTTCGCGCCGTCGGTGAAATGGGCCGCAAGCCGCCGCGCCCGGTGCACGACGTGGCTGTTGGTGAGGATATAGCCGTCGGGTGCGATGACCACACCCGAGCCCGCGCCGCTTTCCTCCGGCAAGCGCCGCGAAGAATCTTTGCCCACGCTCACGCTCACCACCGCCGGGCCCACGGCCTCGACCACGCCGATGACCGCGCGCGAGTAGGCATCGAGCAGCGCCGCGTCGCTCGGTTCCGGCGCGGGCTTCGGACGCGACGGATCCGGCGCGGCGCCGGCGCCCGGCGCATCGATCAGCATGATGTCGGGATGAGTGGGCATGTCAGTAATGGGTTATGGTGCCGGCGGGCGGGAGTTCAATGGCCGAATGGCCCTCGCGGAGCGGTGTCTTTCGGCGTGCCTCGAGGTCCCGCCGGCAGGCCGCCGGGTTTATTTCGCCGCGCCGGTGTCCTGCTCGAACAGCCGCTCCAGCTCCTCCGCGCCTTGGCGCGCGGCGGCGATCAGTTGGGCCTCGTCCCGGTAAATCTTGTGTTGCCGCTCGAGCAGCGCCTCGTCGTGCTCGCGGAATTTATGGACCGCCGCGTTCGCCTCCACGGCCGAGTAGCCCAGCCCGAGCAGCACGTCGCGCGCGAGCTCGAGGCTGGAGAGGAAGGTCTCGCGCATGATCCGCTCCACGCCGACGTCCATGAGCCGGTAGGCGTGCTGGCGGTTGCGCGCGCGGGCGTAGATCTTCAAGTGCGGGTAGTGCTTCTTCACCATCTGCGCGGTCTTGACCGAGGCCTCGACGTCGTCGATCGCCAGCACGAACGCCTCGGCCTGGTCGGCGCGCGCGGCGCGCAGGAGATCGAGGCGCGAGGCGTCACCGAAGTAGATCTTGCTGCCGTACTTGCGCACGAAGTCCACCTGCTCGAAGCTCGCCTCGAGCGCGGTGAACGGGATTTTTTTCAGCCGCAGCGTGCGGGCGACCATCTGGCCGAAGCGCCCGAAGCCCGCGATGATCACGCGGTGGTCGCGGTCCTCGATGCGGTCGAACTCCCTCGGCGGCGCGGCCGAATACCCGATCTTCAGAATCCTCTCGTTCAGCGAGACCAGCAGCGGCGTCAGCACCATCGAGGCCGAGACCACGACGATCAAGAGATCGGCCAGCGCCTTGTCCATCGCCTGCGCGCCGGCGGCGACGCCGAACAGCACGAAGGCGAATTCACCGCCCTGAGACAGGAACAGGGCGAGGTTGACGGAGGAGGCGTGGCTTTGCCGGGCGATCCGCCCGAGGCCGTAGAGCGTGAGCGCCTTGGTCGCCATGAGGCCCGCGACCAGCCCGAGCACGGTGAGCGGTCGGTGCAGCACGAGCCCGAGATCCACGGATATGCCGACGGCGATGAAGAAGAGCCCGAGCAGCAGACCCTTGAACGGCTCGATGTCGGCCTCGAGCTCGTGACGGTACTCGGAATCGGCGAGCAGCACGCCCGCGAGAAACGATCCGAGCGCCATGGACAATCCGGCCTGCTCCATGAGCAGCGCGGTCCCCACGACGACCAGCAGCGCCGCGGCGGTGAAGATCTCGCGGTCCGTCGCCGAGGCTGCGAGCCGCAGGAACGGGCGCAACAGCCAGCGCCCGCCCACCACCACGGCCGCGATGAGCGCGATGGCCGAGGCGATGGCGAGCGCGCTCCCGCCGCGATCTATCCCGCTCGTGCCGACGCCGAGCAGCGGGATGATCGCGAGCAGGGGAATGGCCGCGAGGTCCTGAAACAGCAGGATCGCGAACGAGGCGCGTCCGTGATGCGTGGGGAGCTGCTTCTTCTCCGCGAGGAGTTGCAGGGCCAAGGCGGTGGATGAGAATGACAACACCAACCCCACGATGAGGGCCGTAGCGGCGGAAAGTCCCAAAACGAAGCCCGCGAGCGCGAGCGCGAGGCCGGTCGCCAACACCTGCGCGCTGCCGAGGCCGAACACCGGCTTGCGCAGCGCCCACAGCCGCGAGGGTTGCAGCTCCAGGCCGATGATAAAGAGCAGCAACACCACGCCGAGCTCGGCGAAGTGCAGGATGTTCTCGACGTCGCGCACGAAGCCCAGCAGCCACGGGCCGATGAGCACGCCCGCGGCGAGGTAGCCCAGCACCGCGCCGATACCGAGCCGCTTGAACAGCGGTACGGTGATCACCGCCGCCGCCAGAAACACCACCGCTTCGTGCAGGAGTGACGTGTCCATGGAAGTTCCCTCGACGCCGGCCGGCGCGAGGCGCTGACCCGGTGTCACAAGGGTACAGCAGATGGGGCTTGGGTCACTAACCGATAGCGTGTTAAATAAGGAGGTCGCCCATCAGCCGGCGCCCTTTGGCGCTTCGGCCGACGCGGACAACGAGTCGGCTGCGGCGGTACGCATGATCCAGCAGCGCATTCTGTGGTACTTCGCCGACCCCATGTGCTCGTGGTGCTGGGGGTTCGCGCCCGTGATCGGCGCCATCCGGGATGCCTACCGGGAGCAACTACAGGTCGCATTGATGATGGGCGGGTTGCGGCCGGGGACGAAGGAACCCGTCACGCCGCAATTTCGCGAGGAGATTCTGCATCACTGGCGCGAGGTGCACCGCCGCACCGGCCAGCCGTTTGCGTTCGAGGGCGCGATGCCCGAGGGCTTCGTGTACGACACCGAGCCGCCGAGCCGCGCGGTGGTCGTCGTCGGCGAGCTGAATGCCGAGGCGACCTTTTCCTATTTCAAGTCGGTCCAGGCGGCGTTCTACGCGCAGCAGCAGGATGTCACGAAGGCGGATACGCTCGCGGCGCTGGCGGAACAGCATGGTGTCGCGACAGCACAGTTCCTGCAGCGTTTCCACTCGGAGGACGCGAAGCAAAAGACGCAGATGCATTTCCATCAAACCCGGCAAGCGGGCGTCCGAGGTTTTCCCACCGTCGTGCTGCAAAACGACTCCGGCTACGCGCTTTTGACGGTCGGCTATCGTCCCCTCGATGAACTCAAGCCCGAAATCGACGCTTAGTTGCGGGCTGGGCCCGACTAAAGCGGGTCGGCGCCGTGTTTTAGTCGAACAGGGCGCCGATTCATCTGAAACAAGTCGAACGTGCGCGGCCGGCCTCGACCTAACCTGCCTCGAGACCGATAACCGCCGTGAGCATCCCGATGGAACCGTGCTCGATCCCGTCGACGGGAAACGAAACGATTTCATCCCGGCCCTGTTGCGCGATGACGTAGAGGAGCGGGAGGTAGTGCTCCGGCGTGGGCACGCTGAGGCGGGCGTCCTCGCCGAGTGCCTCGAAATTGATGAGCGGCTCGTGCTCCCGCGCAAGAAGATAACCGCGCAGCTTTTCGTTGAAGCGGACGGCCCAGTCGTAGGGCGGCGCGTCTTCGGTCCACTGGATCAGACCGAGATTGTGCACCACGTTGCCGCTGCCGAGGATGAGCACCCCTTCGTCGCGCAGCGGCGCGAGGCTCGCCGCGAGCTCGTAGTGGAACCGCGGCGGCTGCGTTCGATCGATGCTCAGCTGAACCACCGGGACATCGGCCTTGGGATACGCATGCGCGAGCACCGACCACGTGCCGTGGTCCAGTCCCCAGGACCGGTCCGGATGCACCGCAACGGGTGCGAGCAGCGCGCGCACACGCTCGGCGAGTTGCGGGTCGCCGGAGGCCGGATATTGCACCTCGAAGAGCTCTTTCGGGAACCCGCCGAAATCGTGAATGGTGCGCGGCCGCTCCATCGCGGTCACGGCCGTGCCGCGCGTGGTCCAGTGCGCGGACACCGCGAGGATCGCCTTGGGTTTCGGTACCGATTCACCGAGGCGGCGCCAGGCCGCGGTGTACCGGTTTTGTTCCAGCGTGTTCATCGGGCTGCCATGCCCGAAGAACACGACCGGCATCCGCGCTCGGCTGGCTGTCATCTCCGATTTCCTCGTGACCTTTCATTCGGTAGCAAAGCCGATCTTGGTGTGGGTGCCGTCGCAGAAGGGCTTGGTGGACGAGCCGCCGCAGCGGCACAAGTAAGCCACGGCGGTGCGCGTGACCGTCCGGCCGGTTCCCGAGCAGACCTCCAACGCACCCTCGACCTTGAGTGGGCCGTTGGGCAGTGGCGATATCTCGAGTCGGCCGTTGCGCCTTGCGAGCGGCGCCGAGTCCTGGGAGGCGGGCTCGCCCGTCGCGCGGAACGCGATCGCGTCGTGGCGTCTGTCGCAGAAGGGTTTGTTGCGCGAGGCGCCGCAGCGGCACAATGTCGCCCGAAAGCCGCGGGCCTGTCCCTCGATCGCCAGGTCCGCGTGAAAGGCGAGCGGACCGCTCTCGAGAACGCGGACGACGTTCACGGCCGGTGCGGTTTCGTTTTCCCCGCCATCGAGCCGCTCGAAGCCGAGCGCTCCGGACGGGCAGGCGAGCACCAGTGCCGCGATGGCTTCCGGCGCGGCGTTGTCCGGTTTGATCCAGGGTCCCTCGGCGTTCGGGACGAACACGTCCGGGCGCCCGAGGACGCAGTGGCGCGAGTGAATGCACTTCTTGCCATCGAAACGAATCGTGATTCTTTTGCCGCGGTATTCCTGGATGCTCATGCCTTTATCCTCCTGAACCTGTCGCTCGTCCTCGTCAATCGCCTCAGGACGAACGCGGAGCTCGATCAACGGCTCTCTCGCGCCGCAGCGGCGAATGCCGCGAACTGCTCGACGTACGCACGCAAGCGCTCGCGCAACTCGTTGTCCGTGAGCCGCCCCGCGGCGTCGAACACTTTGGCGGCGCCGGAGACGTAGAGCGTCTTGCCGAAGAACGGCCGCGTGCCAAGCGTGCGCAGCACCGGCAGCCAGGCGGTCTGGGAAAACGCCGTGCCCATGCGGCCCGGCGTGGCGCCGATGAGGCCGCCCGATTTGTTGCCGAACACGTGCGCGATGTCGGCCGGCGGCCGCGAGAGCCAGTCGATCGCGTTCTTGAACACGCCGGGGATCGAGTTGTTGTACTCGGGCGTGACCAACAGCAGGCCCTCGGCGGCCGCGACGCGGTTCTTGATATCAGTCACAACGGCCGGGATGCCTTGGGCGGTCTCGAGGTCGCCGTCGTAAAGCGGGATGCCTTTGATGGACACGATCTCGATCTTGCAGTCGGACGGCGCGAGCTCCGCGGCGGCGCGCAGCAGGGCGGCGTTGTATGAGCCTTTCCTCAAGCTGCCGGAGATGCCAATGATGGTGGTCATGTCGCATTCCCCCGCGTTTTCTCTGGACGGCGTCTCGTGCCCATCTCGCGTATATACCTTAAGGTCCCAACACCCTGGCCTTTCCCGGAGAGACAGGGGCTCGGCGTCAGGGACGCGAGATCAGAAATCGATCTCGCCCATGCGTCCCGACTGGTAATCCCGGATCGCTTGCTGAATTTCCTTTTCAGTGTTCATCACGAAGGGACCGTAGCGGGCGACGGGCTCGTTGAGCGGCGCGCCGGCGAGGAGCAGCAGATCGGCCGGTTCTTTGGCGTCGGCCGCGACCGCGAGGCGGACGCTTTCGCCTTCGCCCAGCCGTGCCATCTGGCCTTCGCGAACGGCTCCGCCCCCTTCGCCGACCAGGACCTCACCGCCGATGACATACACCAGCGCGTTGTAATCGGACGGAACTTCCGGCATCGCTTCGCCGCTGGGCCGGAGCGCGTAGTGCAGGTACACGATCGGTGTGCGCGTATCGATCACCGCGCTCCTGCCCATGGCGTTGCCGGCGATGACGCGCACCTTCGCCTTGCCGTCGGGACTCGTAGCTTCGGGAATGCGCGCGGCCGGGATGTCCTGGTAGCGCGGCCGGATCATCTTGTCGCGCGCGGGGAGATTGACCCAGATCTGAAAGCCGTGCATCACGCCGCCCGTGCGCTGAAACTCCGCGGTCGGCAACTCCGAGTGCACGACACCGGCGCCCGCGGTCATCCACTGCACATCGCCCGCGCGCAGCCGCCCGCTGTGGCCGGCCGAGTCCTTGTGCTCCATCTCGCCGGAGAGGAGATAGGTCACGGTCTCGAAGCCGCGATGCGGATGATCCGGGGCGCCGATGCCTTCACCCGGGCCCCAGCGCACGGGGCCGAGATGATCGAGCAACAGGAACGGGTCCACCTGCATCAGCTGCGCGGTCGGGAAGGGTCGTCTGACAGGGAACCCGGCGCCTTCGAGCGTGCGGATGCTGTCGACGACAGCAGCGACGGAGCGCTCGCGCGCTTTGGTAACGGCTTCCTTGAGCATGTTCCCTCCTTAAGAGCGTCTAGCAAAAAGACCATTCACCGCAGAGGGCGCAGAGCACGCAGAGAAAAACATTCGAATAGTTCTCTGCGATCTCCGCGTTCTCTGCGGTGTAAATTCCATATTGTCAGGATCGGTTTTTCTTACCGCCTTTGCGTCTTTGCGTCGAAAAATCATATAAATCGAAACTTCATCAAGACGCGGCTGCGCGCCTGCGGGCGAAGCGATCGCGATCGTGCGGCCGGGTGAAGTCGAGCGCCGGTCCCTTGGGCACGATGCCGCTCGGATTGAGGTGCCGATGACTTGAGAAATAGTGGCGCTTGATGTGGTCCATGTTCACCGTGTCGGCCACGCCCGGGACCTGGTACAGGTCGCGTACGTAGTTAGACAGGTTCGGATAGTCCTCGATCCGTCTGAGATTGCACTTGAAGTGGGTGTAATACACGGCGTCGAAGCGAAGCAGGGTGGGGAAGAGCCGCCAGTCGGCCTCGGTGATGATGTCGCCCACCAGGTAGCGCGAGCGCTCGAGCCGCGCCTCGATCTCATCGAGCGCGGCGAACAGCCGATCCACCGCGTGCTCGTAGACCCGCTGGCTGCCGGCGAAGCCGGCTTGGTACACGCCGTTGTTGATCCGCTCGTACACGAACGCATTCACGGTGTCGATCTCGGCGCGCAGCGGCGCCGGATAGTAGTCCGTCCGGTCGTCGGTGACGGCGTCGAACGCCGCGTTGAA
The DNA here is from genome assembly GCA_001785115.1 of Candidatus Muproteobacteria bacterium RBG_16_65_34. GTDB lineage: Bacteria > Pseudomonadota > Gammaproteobacteria > Acidiferrobacterales > Sulfurifustaceae > RBG-16-65-34. The sequence goes on along the minus strand of MFSU01000109.1, from coordinate 15,079 downwards.
CATGCGGATGATCTCGGAGGACTCATTGTTGACGATGCGCCGTGTTTGTTTGTCCCACAGCACCGGCACGGTCACGCGCCCGCTGTAGTCCGGCTGGGTGCGCGTGTAGGCCTGATGCAGGTAGCGAAAGCCGTTTATGGTGTCGGGGATGCAGCCCGGCGCGTCGCTGAACGCCCAGCCCTGGTCCGAGATGATCGGATCGACGATAGAGAGCGAGATCGCCTCTTCGAGCCGTTTCAGCCTGCGGAAGATGAGCGTGCGGTGCGCCCACGGGCAGGCAGCCGAGACGTAGAGATGATAACGGCCCGGCTCGGCCCGATATCCGCTCGCGCCGTCAGCGGTAACCCAGTCGCGGAAATGGCTTTGCGGGCGCACGAACTCGCCCGCGGTCTTGCTGGTGTCGTACCAGCCTTCGTGCCATGCGCCGTTGAGTAGATATCCCATCTTCGTTTGTCTCTGAACTCTGGGTCGAATCGCCTTCGGCGATGATGTAACAGCTACTTGTGGGTGGCTGACCCACGGCAGGTAGCTTTTCTTTGCTCGTGCAAAGAAAAGCTACCAAAAGAAACACGCCCCGGTCGCGTCGCCGCGCGCGTTGCGCGCGGTCCCCTGCGCTGCTCACGCGCTCAGGCGCGAGCCTAACTCGCCGGCCGCACACAACGCGGCTCGGGCTCGAACAGGAGGCTCGCGACTTCTCCTGAGCGCGTTCCGCTGCTCGGCTTGCTCCAACGGGGACAAAAAACACCCATTTGGTCGTTGCCGTTCACAGATACTTCAGGCCAGCAGGCCCTACCCATACAGCACGGCCTGATGGGTTTTCGTTTCCACCCCCGTCGGAGCGAGCCGAGCACCGCAGCGCCCCCAAGGGGTTTCGCGCGCCTCCTGTCCGAGCCCGAGGCGCGTTTTATAAGCGCCCGGCGAGTTAGGCGCGCGCTTGGGGGCGCGAGGGCGAGGCGGAATAAGGCGACGGTCCGGTGGACCGTCGCCCCGCCGAGCGGGCTTGCCACGGATGGCAAGCCCCGGTTTCAAGCGCAGCACGGAGTGCGAAGCGCAGAAACCGCAGGGGACCGCGCGCTGTGCGCGCGGCGAAGCGACCGGGGGCGTTTCTTTCGGTTCCTTTCTTGTCGCCACAAGAAAGGAACCCGCCGCGCGGGCGCGGGAGCCCGCTTTAAAACAACGCCGCCGAAGGCGGCTCGACAGAAGTAAGCAGGCACGCGACCCGGAACGCACCTGCTTACTTCTTGTCCACGCCGTACGGCCCTGCCCCGAAGGCCATGATGAAGAGCATCGCGCCCATGATCGCGAGGTTCTTCATGAAGTTGATCTGCTGGCCCATGACCTCCGCCGGCGGCACCGCCCAGAAGTTGTGCATGGCGAGCGTCACCGGGACCAGCCACAGAAACATTACGGCGGCGGCCCAACGCGCCTTCCAGCCGACGATGAGCATCAGCGATCCCCCGACCTCGATGACGATGGTGAGCACCAGCAGTACCTCCACCATGGGCAGGCCCTTGCTCGCCATGTAGCCGGCGGTGCCGGCGAAGCCGCCGATCTTGCCGATGCCCGACCACAAGAAGATCAACGCCACGAGAACGCGCCCGGTGACGGGACCGAATTTGCCGATAAAGTCACTCATGATTGCCTCCGATGGGTTTGGCTGGCTCTGTCAGGGAAGACCCAAGAAATCAGACAGGATTAACAGGATTCACAGGATTAAATCGTAGATTCCGGTTTTCGATTTCAAAATCTGCGCCGATCTGAGTAAGCTGCGGATAAATTAGGCTTCGTTTAAACCGCCAAGAGCATCAGCACAATCCAGAGATCCGCAGATTACGCCGATTTACGCAGATTGATTTTTAGCTTTCAATCCTGTAAATCCTGTCCATTCGCTTTCAAGAAAATCTGCGCCAATCTGCGTAATCTGCGGATGAACGGGCTTTGTCTTTGGCTATTCCCGATTTTCTCCGCGTCCTTCGCGTCTCTGCGGCAAATAATCATAATCAACGTCCTCACGTTCGTATCCGTTGAAGATGCGAGGCAGGATATTCTTGTAATTTGACCCGGGATAGCGAAAAATTCCGGAGAAGTCCTTCAAACGAATTGAACAACCTTGCGCCTGACCCTTGATGCCCTCACCGTGCTCGATGCCATCGACCGCCGCGGCAGCTTCGCCGCTGCGGCGGATGAGCTGCATCGCGTGCCCTCGGCCATCACCTATGCGGTGCAAAAACTGGAAGAGGAACTGGGCGTGCTGTTGTTCGACCGCAGCGGCCACCGGGCGCAGTTGACCGAGGCTGGGCGCGAGCTGCTGCGCGAGGGACGGCACCTGCTGCATGCGGCCACGGAGCTGGAGGCGCGCGTCAGGCGCGTGGCCACCGGCTACGAGGTCGAGCTGCGCATCGCGGTGGTGGATCTCGTTCCGCTCGATCGGCTGTTCCCTCTGCTCGATGAGTTTTACCGCAAATCGAGCGGCACGCGGCTCAAGATTCTGACCGAGGTGTACGGCGGCGCGTGGGACGCGCTCGCGTCGGATCGCGCCGATCTTGCGATCGGCGCGCCGGGCGAAGGGCCGGCGGGCGGAGGCTACAGCACGCGGCCGCTCGGGACGGTGTCGTTCGTCTTCATGGCCGCGCCCGCACATCCGCTCGCCTCAGCCCCCGAGCCGCTGGCCCCCGAGGAGATTTTGAAGCATCGCTCCGTCGCCGCCGCCGACAGCTCGCGCGCGCTGGCGCCGCGCACCGCGGGGCTTTTGAGCGGGCAGGACGTGTTCACGGTCCCCGATATGCACGCCAAGATCGAGGCCCAGCGCGCCGGCCTCGGTGTGGGGTATGTGCCGAAACACCTGGCGAGGGCCGAGGAGGACGCGGGGCTGCTGGTCGTGAGGCAAGTTGTGGAGCCCAAGCCCGACATCCCGTTGTTCATCGCCTGGCGCACGGGCGATCAGGGCAAGGCGTTGCAGTGGTTTCTCGAAAGACTCGAGGACCCGGCGCTGCGCGCGCGCCTGCTCGTCTGAGGCCGGAGGGATTTCGTCGGAGAGGGGACTGAAAATCGCCTATAGTAATGTCGTACGCACAGAGCGGATCAAAAATGGGGGGTGATTGACCATGAAGTTGGCACGCACTATCGGTCTGGTAATGGGCCTTTTGAGTCTCCTGGGCGGCGCGGTCGCTCGGGGGGATCTCGTGTTCTCCACGCAGCCGCGAGGGCCGTACGCAAAGGTCGGTCCGGCCTTCGAGCAGGTGGCGGATTATCTCTCTAAGGTCTCCGGCGAAAAGGTGGTGTACAGGCATTTCGGCGATTGGATCAGCTACTCCGCCGCGATACGCAAGGATGACCTCGACATCGTGTTCGACGGTCCGCAGTTCGTCGCCTGGCGTCTGGCCTATCGCACGCACACGCTCGTGGCGATGCTGCCGCCCAGCGACGCCACGCACATAGTGGTCGTAAAAAAGGACAACAGCGCGATCGCGCAAGTGAAGCAGTTGGCCGGGCGCACGGTCTGCGGCCGCCCGCCGCCGAATCTCGCGAGCCTCGAGCTGTTGCGCGAGTTCGACAACCCCGCGCGCGTGCCCTTCATCGTCGAAGTGGACGGCTACGAGGGCGCATATCGGGGACTGATGCAGGGCAAGTGCGCGGCGGCCCTGATGAGCAACACCGTGTACGAAAAGCTCGATAAGGACGCGCGCGCCGCCCGCGTGGTCTTCACCAGCGAGCGCAAGCTGCCGCCTGGCGGGTTCACCGTCGGGCGGGGCATTGCCCCCGAGGCCCGGGCGAAAATCGGTAAGGCGCTCACCTCGCCTGACTCCGCCAAGGCGATCAAGGCCTTTCTCGACGATTATTCGAAGGGGCGGACCCTGGCCGAGCCGCGGCCCGAAGAATACAAAGGGGTGGAGAACCTGCTCAAGGGCGAGTTCGGTTTCGAGCCATAGGCGCCGTTCGTCGTAAATCCCCCGATCTCCTTTTCCCAGGGGAGATCGGGGATTTTCCGCATGTTGCACGCCTCTTGAAAATTCCGTTTCCTTCCCCAAAATTCCACCGCCGGACAGAGGAGCAACGAGGAAGTTGTTATATGATTGTTCGCCGCAGAGACGCGAAGGGCGCGGAGAGAACCGGGAAATCATCAAAGGCAAAACTCGTTTATCCGCAGATTACGCAGATTGGCGCAGATTTTCTTTAAAGCGAATGGACAGGATTTACAGGATTAACAGGATTGAGAGCTAAAAACTCAACGCAGAGGCGCAGGGAGTTGCAGATCGAAAAACTCTTAAACCTCCGCGCCTCTGCGTCTCTGCGGCAAAAACTATTACTTGAGGAGTCATCGCGGTCATGACCGTCGAAACGCATAAAGAAACCCTGGGCTTCCAGGCCGAGGTCCGCCAGTTGCTGGACCTCATGATTCATTCGCTCTACAGCAACAAAGAGATCTTCTTGAGGGAGCTCGTCTCCAACGCCTCCGACGCCGCGGACAAGCTGCGGTTCGAGGCCCTTACCGACGATGCGCTCTACGAGGGCGACTCGGACCTCAAGATCCGCGTCTCGTTCGACAAGCAGGCGCGCACCGTCACGGTTTCGGACAACGGCATCGGTATGAGCCGCCCCGAGGTGATCGACCACATTGGCACCATCGCCAAGTCCGGCACGCGCCAGTTCCTGGCCGCCCTCACCGGCGACAAGGCCAGGGATCTAAGCCTCATCGGCCAGTTCGGCGTGGGCTTCTATTCCTCGTTCATCGTCGCCGACAGGGTTACGCTGGTGACGCGCCGCGCCGGGCTCGGGCCCGAGCATGGGGTGCGCTGGGAATCCGACGGCAAGGGTGAGTACGCCATCGAGACCGTGGAGAGGGCCACACGCGGCACCGAGGTGACGCTGCACCTCAAGGAAGGGGAGGACGAGTTTCTCGACGACTGGCGGCTGCGCGCGATCATTCACAAGTATTCGGACCATATCACGCTGCCGATCGTGATGAAAAAACCGGACGGCAAGGACGAAGCGGAGACGGTGAACCGCGCCTCGGCGCTGTGGGCGCGCCCGAAGAGCGAGATCAAGCCGGAAGAGTACGATGAGTTCTACAAGCACGTGGCGCACGACTTCGAGGCCCCGCTCGCGCACATCCACTCGCGCATGGAGGGCAAGCAGGAGTACATCTCGCTGCTTTATCTCCCGCAACGCGCGCCGTTCGACCTCGGGGACCGCGACCGCCGCCACGGCATCAAGCTCTACGTGCGGCGGGTTTTCATCATGGACGACGCCGAGCAGTTGATGCCGGCATACCTGCGCTTCGTGCGCGGGGTGGTGGATTCGAACGACCTGCCGCTCAACATCTCGCGCGAGATCCTCCAGCACAACAAGGACATCGACGCCATCCGCTCGGGCTCGGTCCGCAAGGTGCTGGATCTCCTGGAGCACTTGGCCGAGCAGGACAAGGAAAAGTACGGGAAATTCTGGGGCGAGTTCGGGCGCGTGCTTAAGGAAGGCATGGTCGAAGACCCCGCCAACCGCGAGCGCCTCGCGCGGCTGCTGCGCTTCCCCTCGACGCAGACCGATTCCGAGACGCCGGATGTCGCGCTCGCCGACTACGTCGCGCGCCTGAAGCCGGGGCAGGAGCATATCTATTACATCGCCGCCGAGGGCTTCGCGGCCGCCAGGAACAGCCCGCACCTCGAGGTCTTCCGCAAGAAGGGCATCGAGGTGCTGCTGCTGCACGAGCGCATCGACGAGTGGGTCGCGATGCACTTGACCGAGTTCGCCGGCAAGCCCTTGCGGTCGGTCGCCAAGGGCGCGCTCGATCTCGGCAGCCTCGAGGACACCGAGGAAAAGAAGGCGCAGGACCAAGCCGCGACCGAGGCCAGGGATCTGGTCGAGCGCGTCAAGAAGATCCTGGGCGAGCAGGTGAAAGACGTGCGCGTGACGCACCGGCTCACCGGCTCGCCCGCCTGCCTCGTCGCCGACGAGGACGACATGACGGCGAACCTGGGAAGAATCCTCAAGGCCGCGGGCCAGCAGGCGCCGTCGAGCAAGCCGATCCTGGAGATCAACCCCACGCATCCCATCGTCGCGCGCCTCAAGACCGAGGCCGACGAGCAGCGCTTCGGCGACTGGACCCGCCTCCTGTTCGATCAGGCGCGGCTCGCCGAGGGCGGCGAATTGGAAGACCCCGCAAGTTTTGTCGGCCGGCTCAATAGTCTACTGCTCGATCTCATGAAATAGATTGCCGCGAGGGTGCAGATGCCCGACCCGTACCAAAGGGGAGATTCGGCGGGGCGACGAAACATTCTCATCGACAAAGTGCTTGTGCCCGCGTAGCTCAACTTTCCCATGCCATGGCATGAACTATCTTCTTTGGTCATGGGGGATGATGATAGTTGCGAAGCCATATCCTATGTTCCCGGCGGCGTCCGTCGCGGAATATGTCACCGTGTACACGCGCCCCTCGCGATTCTGTCCGGTACGGTCTGCGCGCACAGAAAAGGTGAAGTCGTCAGTACCGTATTCCGCATCCGCAACGTCTTCCGCGGGGTTCGCACACTCGTTGCAGGTAATGGACGCCAGTTTTACCGAGGGATGGGTATCTTGGTCATCCTGAGCCGACACGGACGCAGCGACCGATACCATTTTTCGGTTTGGCGGCCAAATCTCATTTGGCGACAAAACGACAGTTACCGTAGGCGCAACAGAATCTCTTGGCGGAGTATCCGTAGGAACGCGCTTCAGGTCCAAGGGTTGAGTCGCTGTCGCCGAATATTGCATCGTATATTTGTGCACTTCGTGCACTTGGATCGGCACATCGGTAATTTCCCCGCTCGCCAGAATTTGCCAGTTGGAATCATGCGTTTCTACATCGAAACTATATAGGCCAGAGCCAGTTCCAGTAATCTGGACAGTGTATTGACCTTCTGGAGGACGGCCAAGGATCTCGACAATCTTGGTTTTGTTTTCGGTAACCTCGCCAGTCACTGCGTTGTCATAACCTTCTAGCTGGTATGTGCTGTACGGAATCTCTGAATAGCGTCTTCCGCTGGCAGGATCAACGCCGGTTTTTCTTCCATCCGGCGCTATCACTAGAGGTTCCGCCGGCGAGTACAGCCGTACCGTCATTCCTTCGAGCGGAAAGCGATACGTTGTCTGCGGTCCCCGGTAACGCCGCGTTCCACTGTATGCATTCCCATATTTCCCAAGATCAGCGACGACGCCTCCATCTGGGTCGTAGATTTTCCACGGGCTAGAAGAGTCGTTGCCGTTTCGCCCGACCACCATAACCGTGAATTGGACCGCTTCGGCGGCGGGTAACAACGAGGTGAACCAACAAACAACCACAAAAAGGAACGCGCGGCGCGCGTTACACATAGAGTCCCTCCCATAAAGAAGATCCGCGGATGACCAGCAGAACTCCGGAGCACGTTACCCTACTATGGTAGCGCCGAATCAATCAACCAATGTCAGGGAAGTTCCGGCACGCGCCGCGAATTGTTGGGGGGCCGCTACATGCGGATATGTAGCTGCATATACTGACTGCGGCGCAGGGAGTTTTGGGGTAGTCCGGAAGGACGTCGGCGCCTTTTGCCTCGCTCGTCGGCAAGCTTGCGCCGTCGGGCGGCCGGAGTATCATGATCGGCTCGGGCCGTCGTAGAGCTCGAGCCCGGGTCGGCAATGCAAGGAGGCGCGCATGATCTCCCTCATCGTCAACGGCAAACCGCAGCAACTGGAGGTCGATCCGCAGACGCCGCTGCTCTGGGTGCTGCGGGATCGTCTCGGGCTCACGGGCACGAAATACGGCTGCGGCATCTCCGCCTGCGGCGCCTGCACGGTGCACGTGGAGGGCGAGGCGGTGCGTTCCTGCGTGACACCGCTCGCGCGCCTCGCCGGCAAGCGCGTCACCACCATCGAAGGCCTTTCCCGCGACAACGACCATCCGGTGCAACGCGCCTGGATCGAGCTCGATGTGCCGCAGTGCGGCTTCTGCCAGTCGGGTCAGATCATGGCCGCCGTGGCGCTGCTCGCCAAAAAACCCAGGCCCACGGACGCCGACATCGACGCCACGATGAGCGGCATCCTCTGCCGTTGCGGGACCTACCAGCGCATCCGCCGCGCCATTCACCGCGCGGCGGAGTTGCGGCGCGCGGGGGCGTAAGCCGTGAACGATCCGGCCGCGCCCGAGTTGATCGACGAAGGCCGCCGCGCCTTCCTTAAGGTGAGCGTCGCCGCGGGCGGCGCGCTGCTGATCGGGTTTTACCTGCCCGCGGTCGGCCGCGGAGGCGTAGCCGGGGTCGCCGCGACCGAGCTCGCGCCGAACACCTGGATCCGGATCGGCGCCGATGACAGCGTCACACTTATGGTCGCAAGCTCGGAGATGGGGCAGGGCGTCTACACCGCCATCCCCATGCTGCTCGCCGAAGAGCTGGAATGCGACTGGGCGCGCGTGCGCATCGAGACGGCGCCGGCGGCCAGGGCCTACTTCAATCCGCTCATCGGCATGCAATTGACGGGCGGCAGCACGGCGGTGCGCGCGTATTTCACGCCGCTGCGGCAGGCAGGCGCGACGGCGCGCGCGTTGTTGATTACCGCCGCGGCGCAGACCTGGGGCGTGAAAGAAGAAAGCTGCAAGGCCGAGAACGGCGTGGTCGTGCACCAGCCGAGCGGCCGGCGCGCGCGTTACGGCGAGCTCGTCGGCAAGGCCGCGACGCTGCCGGTGCCGAAGGCGGTGTTTCTCAAGGAGCCGAGCGAGTTCAAGCTGCTCGGCAAGCCCACGCGCCGGCGCGACACGCCGCTCAAGGTGAACGGCGCGGCGGTCTTCGGCCAGGACGTGCGGCTTCCCGGGATGCTCACGGCGGCGGTGGCGCGCTGCCCGGTGTTCGGCGGCAAGCTTAAGTCGTTCGATGCCGCGAAGGCCAAGGCGGTCGAAGGCGTGCGCCATGTGCTCGCGATCGATTCGGGGGTGGCCGTCGTGGCCGGGGATTTCTGGACCGCGCAACGCGGGCGCGAGGCGCTCGCCATCCAATGGGACGAGGGCGCGCACGCCAAGGCAAGCAGCGCGCAACTCCGCAGCCGCCTGGAAGCGGCGCTGAAGCGGGCCGGTTCGACCGCGCGCAGCGAGGGCGAGGCGGAGAAGGTGCTGAGCGCGGCCGCCCGGCGCATCGAAGCGGACTACGAGGTCCCGTACCTCGCGCACGCGTGCATGGAGCCGATGAACGCAACCGCCGTGGTGACGAAAGACTCGTGCGAGGTGTGGGCGCCGACGCAGGCGCAGACCGGCGCGCAAACGACCGCGGCGCGCATCACCGGGCTTGCGCCCGAGGCGATCAAGGTGCACACGACCTTTTTGGGCGGCGGCTTCGGGCGGCGGTCGGAGCAGGACTTCGTGTCCGAGGCCGTGCAGCTCGCAAGACTCACCGGCGCGCCGGTGAAGGTGATCTGGACGCGCGAGGACGATATCCGGCACGACTTCTATCGCCCCGCGACCCTGAACCGGTTGAGCGCGGCGCTCGGCGCGGACGGCCTGCCGAGCGCCTGGGTCCATCGCATTGCGGGGCCGTCGATCATGGCGCGCGTCGTCCCGCAGTTCGCGCCGGCCATGATGCCGGCCTGGCTGCCGGAATCGCTCAAGCAGGCGGGCGCGAGCGTGGCCGGCTTCGTCGTCGAGCGGCGCATCGACGCCACCTCGGTCGAGGGCGCGACCAATCTGCCGTACGCGATCCCGAATATCCTCGTCACCTACGCGATGGAGAACGGCCCCGTGCCGGTCGGGTTCTGGCGCTCGGTGGGGAATACCCAGAACATCTTCATCACCGAGTGCTTCCTCGACGAGCTGGCCGCGGCCGCGGGCAAGGACCCGTTCGAATATCGGCGCGCGCTGCTCAAGAACCACCCGCGCCATCTCGGCGTGCTGGAGCTCGCCGCCGGCAAGGCCGGCTGGGGTCGGCCCTTGCCTAAGGGCCGCCACCGCGGCATCGCCGTGGCGGAATCATTCGGGAGCTTCGTCGCCCAGGTCGCCGAGGTCTCGATCACCGACGGACGCGTGCGCGTGCATCGCGTGGCCTGCGCCGTGGACTGCGGGATCGTGGTGAACCCGGATACCGTGGTGGCGCAGATGGAATCCGGCATCGTCTTTGGGCTCACCGCGGCGCTCAAGGGCGAGATCACCATCAAGGACGGGCGCGTGGAGCAGGGCAATTTTTTCGATTACCCGCTGCTGCGCATGGACGAGATGCCCGAGGTCGAGACGCACATCGTCAAGAGCGGCGAGCCCCCGGGCGGCGTGGGCGAGCCCGGCACCCCGCCGATCGCGCCGGCGGTGGCGAACGCCGTGTTCGCCGCGACCGGCAAGCCGGTGCGGCGGCTGCCGACTCGGGTATGAATTTTCAAGAAGCAAGAATGGACAGGATTAACAGGATTTTTCAGGATTTACAGGATTACTTCTGAATCATGTCTTAATCATGTTAATCCTGCGAAATCCTGTTAATCCTGTCTATTCCGTTTTTTTGTTTTGATCTTTTATGGAAAGCGCCGATCGAGAGGTATTGACCGCCGCGGCCGAGTGGCTGGAACGAGGCGCGGGCGCTTATCTCGTCACGGTGGCGAAGACGTTCGGTTCTTCGCCGCGGCCGCCGGGATCGTTGCTCGCGGTGCGCGACGACGGTCTTTTCGTGGGTTCAGTCTCGGGCGGCTGCGTCGAGGACGATCTGGCCGAGCGTCTCAAAGCGCTTAAGACCCTGTCGGCGTTCCCGTGGGTCGAAAGCTACGGCGTCACGCCGGAGCAGACGCACAAGTTCGGGCTGCCCTGCGGCGGGCGGCTCGATCTCATGGTGGAGTCGCTTGCAAGCGCCGAGCCGCTGCGCGCGATCCTGGATGCAATGGCATCGCGCCGCCTGATCGCGCGCCGGCTCTGTCTTGCCACCGGCGAGGCGAGTCTGCACCCTGCGCGCCGCGGCGAGCCGTTTCGCTTCGACGACGAGAACCTTATTAAGGTGTTCGGGCCGGCGTGGCGGCTGCTTCTCATCGGCGCGGGGCAGCTCTCGCGCTACGTCGCGGAGATGGCCCAGGCGCTCGACTACGACGTGATCGTCTGCGACCCGCGCACGGAGTACGCCGCGGGCTGGACCGCGAAGGGCGCGGCGCTCGATACCCGCATGCCGGACGATGTCGTGCGGGCGCTTGCGACCGATGCGCGCTGCGCCGTCGTGGCGCTCACGCACGATCCGAAGCTCGATGACATGGCGCTCATGGAGGCCCTGACCTCGAACGCCTTCTATGTCGGCGCGGTCGGCTCGAAGGCCAACAACGCCAGACGCCGCGCGCGGTTGGCGGGCCTCGGGTTGTCGCGGGCGGAGATCGAGCGCCTGCACGGCCCCGTGGGGCTTCCGATCGGGAGTCGCACGCCGGCCGAGATTGCGATTGCGATTCTCGCCGAGCTGACGGCGGTGCGAAACGGCGTGGAGTTGCGCGCGGCGATGGCGCCGCGCGCGGAGGTCACACCTTTATCGGAACGGGAGGCGGTATGCGCAGGATTACGGGCATCTTGTTAGCGGCGGGCAGCGGCTCGCGGTTCGGCGGCCAGAAGTTGTTGCATCCCTTGACGGACGGCACGCCGCTCGGTGTCGCGGCGGCGCGCAGCCTGCTGGCCGTGCTGCCGCATTCGGTCGCGGTGGTGCGCGCGGACGATGAGATGCTGCCGGAGCTGTTGGCCGCGGAGGGCCTGCGGCTGGTCGCCAATCGCCGCGCCGACCGGGGACTGAGCGCAAGCCTCGCGGTCGGTGTCGCGGCGAGCGCGGACGCCGACGGCTGGATCGTCATGCTTGCTGACATGCCGTTCATTCGGACGACGACGATCCAGCACATCCTCGCGCTGCTCGAGCGCGGCGCGCCGCTGGCCGCGCCGAGCTATCGCGGTCTGCGGGGTCATCCGGTCGGCATCGGCCGGGCGTTCCGCGATGAGTTGCTCGCGCTCACGGGCGATCAGGGGGCGCGCGAGGTCCTCGCCGAAAACGACGGGTTGCTCGAGCTGTTGGAGGTTGACGACGCCGGCGTGCTGATCGATGTGGACACGCCCGAGGATATCGCGGCCTGCCTGAGCTGACGCCGCGGCGTTCGTCTCAAGGCGAAGCGCCCGCGCCGAGGCGCGTTAGAAGCTCCCCGAGCAGCGGATCGGCGTAGGGCCCGTAGGCGTCGATCACATAACCGCGCCGGCCGTCGCGGGCCTCGAAGACGTAGATCACCGCCATGTCGTCCGGATCGGTTTCTCCCTCGAAGCGGTGAAATTCCACAAGCTGCAGCGCCGGGGCATCGACGATCGTTCCGCGCTGCGGGTCGAACAGACCCGCGTGCACGGGCTCGAAGGCGATCGCGTAGCCGCGTGCCTTGAGTGCCTGTACGGCCTCGGTCACGGTCTCGTAGCGGTTGACGCTCATGACGTCCATGCGCCTGCGCTCCATCGCCGTCGCTGCCGGCGGCTCGATCCATTTTAATCCTAAAAACGGCGATTGCATCCGCAGATTACGCAGATTTCCGCAGATTTTTAAGAATGGTTATTGACTCTCCTTCTCTCACTATATGGGTGCGCCAGGCAGTCATTCAAACCAAATGATTCATCTGCGTCCCGCCACTAAATCGACGGTACCGCCGTGCCAATTTGCAGTCCCTTTGTGTCGATTTAGTGGCGGGACGAAAATCCTATGAGTTTTCGATCATTGCGGCGGCATGGAGGCTTCGATCCCGCGCCGGCGCGGAGACGGTCTCTCGGGCATGTTCAAAGAGATTCGTGCCGCCGCAATAATCTGCGAAATCTGCGGACAACTGCTTTTTTTTCCAAGGTGATGCGATTCCGCCGCGCGCGCGGCGTATTTTTCTTTTTCGCAACCGGGAATAAATCCATCGTCCGGGTGTTTACCCAGGAAGAAATTCGCGCATTGGCCCGGATTTCCAGGTTCGGTCCAGGCATCGCCCTGGTTCGCGGTTAACCCTACTGTCACAAGGAGTTTGTTCATGAATACTCGCCATACCGTGTTTTCCGGCATCCTGCTGCTCGCGTTTTCCGGCGTCGCGTTCGCCGGTGCGACCGATGACGCGCAGCGCCATTTCAAGGCGGTCGCCGCCGGCGAAGTGGGTGGAATCATGCAGGGGTATGCGGACAACGCCCACCTCGCGTGGGTCGGCGGTCCGCTCAACGGTACCTACGTCGGCACCGACAAGATCAAGGAGGTCTGGGGCAAATTCACCAAGGCCAACGCCCCGCTCGAGGCCTCGGTCACCAGGCTCGAGGAGAGCGCCAATCCCGCCGGCGCGACCGTCACGGCCAACGTCGAGTTCAAGGGCAAGAGTACCATCAAGGTGCGCTACGTCCTGACCTATCGCGACGGCAAGCTGGTGAACGAGATCTGGCAGATCGACCCGAAGCTTGCGAGTTACTAAAAAGAAGCTGTCAGCGATCAGCCGTCAGCCATCAGCTAGGGACTGACAACTGACGACTTCTTCGCCTCCGTGGTATTGTTGCCGCGCCAAACCCGCCGGAGCCGATCGCGCTTGGACGAGCTTAAAGATCTGATCGCAGAGCAGATCCCGCGCCTGCGCCGCTACGCGCGGGCGCTTGTGGGCGGCCGCGCGCAGGCCGACGACCTGGTGCAGGATACGCTCGAGCGCGGCTGGGCGCGCCGGCACCTGTGGCGCCGCGGCAGCGATCCGCGGGCGTGGCTCTTTACGATCATGCACAACCTCCATGTCAATCAGGTCCGCGGTCGCGTCCGCGCGCCCGGCCTGACACCGCTTGAGGACAACGCCCCGGAGCATGCTTGGCGCCCGGCGGCGGAGGAGGCGCTCATCGTGCGCGATCTCGCGCGGGCGCTGGAGCAGTTGCCGCCCGAGTATCGCGAGACCGTGCTCCTGATCGGGCTGGAGCAGATGAGTTATCAGGAGGCGGCCGAGGTGCTCGGCGTGCCCGTGGGCACGGTGATGTCGCGGCTGGCGCGCGGCCGCGAACGGCTGCGTGCGCTCATGTCGGGTCAGACGCAGCCGACGCTGCGGAGGGTGAAATGACCCGTAACGGAGCCATCCCGGAAAGCGAGCTCCACGCCTATGTGGACGACCGGCTCGATCCCGCGCGCCGCGCCGAGATCGAGGCGCATCTCGCCGCCGACCCCGAGGCGGCGGAGCGCGTGCGCGCCTACCGGCGCCAGAACGAGACGCTGCACGAGCTTTTCGACCCCACGCTGGATGAGCCGGTGCCGGAGCGGTTGGCGGCGGCGCTGGCACCGCGCCGCGGCGCGGTGTGGCTGCGCTCCGGGGCGCTCGCGGCCTCGGTCGCCACGGCGTTCCTGCTCGGCTGGTATCTGCGGGGCGCGCCCCCGGCCGCGGTCGTCGCCGAGGCCGCGCTCGCGCGCCAGGCGGCGATCGCGCACGCGGTGTATACCCCCGAGGTGCTGCATCCGGTCGAGGTGAGGGCCGAGCAGGAGGAGCATCTCACGAAGTGGCTTTCCAAGCGTCTCGGATCTTCCGTGCGCGCGCCGCATCTCGGCGCCGCGGGCTTCGAGCTCGTCGGTGGGCGGCTGCTGCCGGGCGGTGGCCGGCCGGCGGCGCAGTTCATGTATCAAGACGCGCGCGGGGGCCGCCTCACGCTCTACGTGAGCGCCGAGGCATCGGACAACCGCGAGACCGCATTCCGCTACGCGCGCGAAGGCAGCCTCGGCGTGTTCTACTGGGTGGACGGGCCGCTCGGCTATGCGCTCGCGGGCGAGCTCGAGCGCGAGCGCCTGCTCGCCGTGGCCGAGGCGGTCTACCACGACCTCAACCGCTGAGTCGCGCGGCCGCGGTTCAATCCCCGGAGGCGTTTGGATACACTGGGCCTTCGCAATCGGGGAGCGAATCGCATGAGCACGGTGGCCTACGAGGAAAAAAGACGGCGGTTGACCGAGTCTCTCCGCGAAACCCGAGGCGCGGTCCGTCTCGGCAAGGACACCTCCAATCTCTTCCGCGACCGCAAGGAAGTCCCCGCGCGCCGGCTCGACGTGCGCGACTTCAATAACGTTCTGCGCGTGGACCGGGCCGGCGGGTATGTCGAAGTCGAGGGCATGACCACGTACGCGAAGCTCGTGGC
>MFSU01000108.1 GCA_001785115.1 Candidatus Muproteobacteria bacterium RBG_16_65_34 | reverse complement strand
TGGACCGAGCGCGACGGAGAAACGATCGTGGCCTTTCTCAAATCCGCTATCGGTGATGCAGGCGCTGGCGCACGACGATGACCTCGATCCGCCCGCGCGGACCGATGAACCTGGAAAATGCAGTTAACCGCAGATGAACGCGGATATTCAATGCGCCGCCGGTATTCGCCTGTCTGCGTGCGGGCACGCACAGGCAGGCCAGCCTACCGAAAGGGTGAATGGCTTCGGTGCATCGACGACACACAGGTTGACATGCGTCAAAGCGGCCGGCGACTTGCCGTGGCTAGATGTTTATCAGGTGGTCGTGAATGACGTGAGCTTGACCGTTCAAATTCTTGTGCGCGCGCTGCGTGGGAGGTGGGTCATGACCGGACGAAAAAAGGGCGGGGACTACATTCATCAACCCAGAAGGGATCGCATGGACGAGGAGCGGGTGAGCGATCCCTATCGGGCGCGGGGAAAGTGGCCGGAGCCGACCGCCTGCCCCGAGTGTGGCGCGATATTTCATCACGGGCACTGGCAGTGGGGCGCGGCGGCGCCCGGGGCCGCACAGCATCTCTGCCCCGCGTGCCAGCGGATGCGCGACCGGGTGCCGGCCGGGCAACTGACGCTGAGCGGGCAGTTCTTTACCGAGCATCGCGAGGAGGTCCTGCACCTCGTTCGAAACGCGGAGTCGAAGGCGCGCGCCGAGCATCCGCTCGAACGCATCATGGACATCAAGGAGGAGGCGGACCACACCGTCGTCACCTTCACGGATGCGCATCTGGTGCACGGCATCGGCGAGGCGTTGCACCACGCCTACCAGGGCGAGTTGGATTCACGGTACACGGACGAGGGCGATCTCCTGCGCGTCGCGTGGAGCCGCTAGCCGGGGATTCAGGCCATTGCGGTATCGGGCGTGTTCACCCGCTGGGGGAACACACCAATACCGACAACCCGATGGTTTTTCTCCGCGAACTCCGTGTTCTCTGTGGTTAACGACTTTTTTTAGGTCATTAACCGCTTCCCGCAAACCTGCAACAACAGGACTGGCTGCCGAGGAAATCTTGTTTGCCGTTCGACGCGCTCGCCACGAACGCGGGAATCTTGATGGACAAGGAGGGTCGCCATGCCGACGTCACAAGAATACATCGATCCCCCAACCCCGATGGGCGCCAATCTCGTGGCGGACGGCGCGACGTTTCGCGTCTGGGCGCCGGCGGCGCGCGCGGTCTACGTCATCACCGACGAACTCACCGCGTCGCGCTCACCGGGCTGGGCCCCAAAGGAAAAAGACCTGCTCGTGCGGCAGCCGGACGGCACCTGGACCGGCTTTGTCCGCGGCCTCGCAGACGGCGGCGCCTACCGGTTCTGGGTCGTGGGCGAAGGGAGCCGGGGCTTCAAGCGCGATCCCTACGCCCGCGAGCTCGGCACCGACCCGGCGTTCCCCGACTGCGATTGCCTGGTGCGCGACCCGCGGAGCTACCCGTGGCACGATCGGGGCTTCCGGTCGCCGCCCTTCAACGAACTCATCGTCTACCAGTTTCACTTCGGCGTGTTCTACGCCGTGGACCGCGAGGGGCGCGACGCGCGCCGCGGCCGGCGCGGGCGGTTTCTCGATCTGCTCGAGCGCATCGAGTATCTGCGTGACTTGGGCGTCAACGCCATCCAGCCGCTGCCGATCCAGGAGTTTCCCTCGCAGTTCAGCCTCGGCTACAACGGCACCGATTATTTTTCGCCGGAGATGGACTACCAGGTCGAAGAGGATCGAGAGCTTCAGCGCTATCTCGGAACCGCCAACCGCCTGCTCGGAGAGCACGGGCAGCCGCCGCTTGCGCTCGCCGATCTTCGGCCCGGGCCGAATCAGCTCAAGGCCGTGGTCGATCTCTGCCACCTCAACGGCATCGCCGTCATCTTCGATGCGGTCTACAACCACGCCGGCGGCGGCTTCGACGATCAGAGCATGTATTTCATGGACCGGCGTCCGTGGCGCTCGAACGACGACAGCCTCTACTTCACCGACCGAGGCTGGGCCGGCGGCCTGGTCTTCGCCTATTGGAACGACTGGGTGCGCCAGCTCTTGATCGACAACGCGCGGTTTCTCATCGAGGAGTACCACGTCGACGGGCTGCGCTACGACGAGGTGAGCGTGATCGACAACCACGGCGGCTGGTTCTGCTGTCAGGACTTAACGGGCACCGTGCGCTACGTGAAGCCGCAGGCGATCCAGATCGCCGAGTACTGGAACGACGCGCGCTGGCTCGCGGTGCAGCCGCCGCGTGCGGGCCTCGGGTTCGATGCCGCGCTTTCCGACCGCCTGCGCGACGGCATTCGCGATGCGATCCGGCAGGCCGCTTATGGAAGGGACGCGTCGATAAACCTCGACGCCGTGCGCGACGGACTCTATCGCCCTTATGGTTTCCCGGCCGCATGGTGCGCGGTCCAGTGCATCGAGAACCACGACCTCGTCTACGCCGACCGGCCGGCGCACGAGTGGCGCCCGCGCGTCGCGGCGCTGGCGGACCCGAGCAACCCCCGCTCGTGGTATGCGCGCTCCCGCGCGCGCGTCGCCGCCGGACTTCTGCTTACCGCCCCCGGCGTGCCGCAGCTTTTCATGGGCCAGGAGTTTTTGGAGGACAAGAACTGGAGCGACAACCCCAAGCGCTGGGGCGAGACGCTCATCTGGTGGGACGGGCTTGCCCGGGATCGCGCGATGCGCGACCACTTGGCCTGCACGCGCGACCTCATCCGCCTGCGCCGCACCGAACCCGCGTTAAGCAGCGAATCCATCAACGCCTTTCACGCACACAACGAAAACCGCGTCATCGCCTTCCACCGCTGGGTCGAGAACGTGGGCGCAGACATCGTCGTCGTCGCCAGCCTCAACGAATCCACCCTCTGGGACTATCGCTTGGGCTTCCCGCGCCCGGGTTTCTGGCGCGAGGTCTTCAACAGCGACTATTACGACAACCTTCCCAACCCGCAGGTCGCGGGCAACGGCGGCGGGGTCGTCGCAGACGGCGGACCGATGCACGGCCTGCCCTGCTCGGCCGCGGTCGCGATCCCGGCCAACGGTGTCGTTGTGTTTGCGGTTTGAGACTGCCCTGAACCCGATGGGTGACGGAAGCGGATGATCTCATCGGACATCGATCGAGAGAACCAGCGGATGCGAAGGCGGCGAACCGATGGCAAGAATCGCGCGTCAACGCTGTTGGCGAGGATTCCTATCGGCTGCTAGCGGGAGGCGGGCTAATGGGCGACCGCTTTAACTCCGGCGGCGCATCGTACAGTTACTCAACGGCCGGCGCTCGATGATGCGGCCGGCGGAGCTTCCGCGGCGGGTTTCCCGTATCGCCACGCTATAGATGCCTTGGACGTGGCGTACCTGAACGTCATACTCATAGCCCGAACGGGGCGTCAGCAATGTGCTCCAGCGGGTCGCGCCGATGTGGGTGGAACGCCCGCCTGTCGCCTGTGTGCGCGCCGGGGAGTTAAAGGAGGACCTATGTCCACATCGTTGCCCAACAGTAAGCCCGCGCACGACATCGCCGTTGCCCGGATTCTCGGCACCACCCTGGCGGCGGGGCTGCTCATGCAAGTCGCCACCGCCCTGCTGTGGATGAACCCGCTGACGATCCGGATCATTCTCACGCCGGAGTTCGGACAGAGTCAGAAGCTGATCAACGTCTGGACGCTGTGGGAACCGCTGCCGCGCATCATGCAAATGCCGTCGTGGCCGATGGTCGCCGGATTCCTGGCGCTCACGCTGCTGCACGTTCTGCTCTACCGGAGGTTTGCGCCGCTGCTCCCGGGCCGCACCTGGATCGGCAAGGGGCTCAGCCTGGCGGCGGGAATTCTGGTTTTCCAGTACGGCTACTTCGAATTCTTCGGTCCGTTCAACAAATACCACGAGCCGATACGGCTGATCGCCTACGAATTGCTGTTGCAGGGTATCATGGCCGTCGTCGAGAGCCTGGTCATCGCCCGACTGATGACGGTCCGCCCGGGACCGGGATGATTCCGCGCGCGGCCCGCGTCACCGCAACCGAACAGCCATGTCCTATGACGAAAAACTCGCGGCGCGCGTGCGCCGGGCGCTGAACCGAAAGCAGGGGCTGTCGGAGCGGAAGATGTTCGGCGGAATCTGTTTCATGCTGAACGGCAACATGTGCGGCGGCGTGCTCGACGACGAACTGATCGTCCGCGTGCTGCCGGACGAATACGAAGCGGCAATGAAACGGCCGCACACCCGGGCGTTCGACTTTACCGGGAAACCGATGAAGGGTTTTGTGGTGGTGTCCCCCGACGGTTGTCGCTCGGACGCGGCGCTCAAGGATTGGGTCGCGGTGGGGGCCCGGTGCGCGCGGGCGCTGCCTGCGAAGGGCGCAAAGAAAAGATCACGGAAGAAACAGCTCCGAGCCGGAGTTGCCACTCCGACCCTGATTCGCCGTTGACCCCCCATTTATTTTCGTTACGGAGAATAGTGTAAGTGGGGATTTCCAAATATCCCTCCGTCGTGACCATGCCGGAGGCGCAAACGCCCTATCCTTCGATCGTGGAATTTCTGTCCAAGACGTTTCCGAATATTTCCCGGGACCGATGGGCGGAGCGCATACGCGAAGGCAAGGTGCTCGACGACCGAGGCAACCCCATCGCCGCGGAGACGAAGTACTCCCCCTCCAAACGGATATTCTATTTCCGGGAAACCGAAAACGAGCCGGTCATTCCTTTTGCGGAACAGATCCTGTTCCAAAATGACGAGATCCTGGTTGCCTGCAAGCCGCATTTTCTGCCCGTGACTCCGGGGGGCCGGTATGTGGAGGAATGTTTGTTGAACCGCCTCCGCGGCCGAACCGGCATCGCCGATCTCGCGCCCATGCACCGGCTCGACCGCGAGACCGCGGGCATTGTCATTTTCTCCGTCAACCCGAAGACCCGCGGCCTTTACCACGGGCTCTTCATGCACGGGAAAGTGGCGAAAACCTATCGCGCGCTGGCGGAAGTGAACCGGCCCCCGCGGGAAAACCAATGGATGGTCGAGAACCGAATCGTCCGAGGCGAACCGCGGTTCCGAATGAAAACCGTCCCGGGTGTCGCCAACGCCCGCTCGCACATCGAGCTCCTGGAAGTGCAAGCAAACCGGGGGCTTTTTAGTTTGCAGCCGGTGACCGGGAAAACCCATCAACTGCGGTTACACATGAGCGGTCTCGGGTTCAGGATCGTCAACGACCGGGTCTATCCCGATCTGGAACCGGAACGAGACGATGACTTCGACCGGCCGCTCCAGCTTCTTGCCAAGATGATTCGGTTCCATGATCCTGCCTCGGGGAAAGATATGGAGTTTCGATCCGAACGGGAGCTTTTGTGGTAATGCCGTATAGAGAGAACCCGCGAGAAGGCATAGACCTAGAAAAAACACTTAACCGCAGATGAACGCGGATATGCAATGCGCTGCCTTAAAATCTGCGGAAATCTGCGTAATCTGCGGATGCAATCGCCGTTTTTAGGATTAAAGAGGGGTGGGTGCCGGAGAAATTAGAGCTCCCACGGGTAGCCGATGAAGATCGCGGTATCGGTCCCGTCGTCGCCGTGTCCGACGTCGGCCCGAAAGACAACACCGGATGCGGTCACGATCCTCAATCCGACGCCGTACGAGTCGCGCATGTTCTGGCGCTGTGTGACGTCGCTGCGCGTGTCCGACGTGGCGCCGGTCTCGTAGAACAGGGCGAGCTGGATCGCGGTGCGGATGTCCTTCATGACGAAGATGTCGAAGGGCGTTCTTTCCTCGGTCAGATTCCACCGGAATTCGGTGCCGAAGAACAGCGTGTGGGAGCCCTTGTAGCGGCCCTGGGGGAAGGAACGCAAGCGGCTGAATCCGCCGAGCGTGGTCGCCGTGCCGTACGTGTTTTCCGCGACCCGGTTTGCGATCACCTCGTTGCAGAATGCCTGCTGCGCCGGATCGGCAATCGTGCTGCAATTCACGCCCAGCTCCTGCTGCAGCGCCGCCGGGTCCGTTTCTCCCTGGCGGGTGACGACCGCATCCGAGCGCAGCACGTTGAACGCCCAAGTACTGCGTTTCCCGATCGGAAGGTAGGCGGTTGCGCTGTAGTCCATCGCGTAGTAGTCCGAGCCCGAACCTCGCGGCGGCGTATGCGTGCGCGTCACGTCGAGCCGGATCCCGCGCCGCGGATCGGCGTAGTCGTCGGTAAAATCGAGGCGGGCTCCGAGTAAGTCGGTGTGACCGCGTTCGCGCGGCGGGTCCTGCGCCTCGACGATGACGTTGCCGTCCTTGTCCCGAATGCTCTGCAGTCGCGAGGCGCCCTCGTACCACGCGCCATAGAGCTCGAAGCGGCGCTCGAAAAACGTGGCGGTCATTCGGCCGCCGTAATATTCCGTATCCCCTATCTCGAGCAGACGAAAGTCGTCCTTGGCCGCGTTCATGCCGCGCTGGCTGTAGCTCTGGATCGTCGCCTTGCTGACGGCGCTGTAGCCGAAATCGAGGATGAGCGTTCGGGGAATGAGGTGGAGGTCGCCCACGCCGAACGCCCGGCCGTCGATGTCTCCCGTGAAGACGATGCCGTAGACGTCCGTGGGCGTGCCCGCGATGTTCATCGCACCTCCCACGAGGCTTATGCCCGCGCCGATGCCGGGCAGGCGGTACGGGTAGGGAAAGAGCGCGTAGCCGAAGTCCTTCGGAAACTGGTCCCGGCGCCGGTCGGGAACGACCGGATCCTCCGAAACCGGTTCCGCGGCAACGACTACGGGGGTGATCGCCAGGACCGCACACACGGCGAGCACGAACCGCTGCGCGAAGCGCCGCATCCGACCGACTCTCGATGCACGGGCAATAAGGATCGTTGGCATCTTGTTCGATTGCTGGCCGAAACCTTGTTCGTTCTTTCTGACGCTGTCTTCAGCGCCGTCGCCATCGGCCGGCGCAGGCCCGAACCCGAGGCTGCCTACGACAACAAGGAAGCTCGCGATCCTCCCCCGCCTCGAGCACAATGGCTATTCTCGGCAAATTACCAATTTACTACCAATTTATTAACCTGGAAAAAGCAGTTGTCCGCAGATTTCGCAGATGAATTATTTGGTTTGAATGACTGCCTGGCACACCCATTCTTACAATCTGCGGAAATCTGCGTAATCTGCGGATGCAATCGCCGTTTTTAGGTCATGGGTGTTGCTTTACCATACGGGGCCACGATCTCTCGCACCGCACACAGGGCTGCCATGATTCCCTGGAAATTGTTGGATCGCGCCCCCGTGCCCGGAGGGGGCGGCGAGCTTTTGCTGTACCGGCGCGGGGAAGAGTTCTCGATCCGCATCGCGGGTCGCGGCGAGCTCATGAACAGCCGCGTCCATGGCTCCGAGGACGCGCTCGCGGCGCTGACCTGCGCCCGGCTCGTCGAGCGCGAACGGCCGCGGCTCCTGATCGGCGGGCTCGGCATGGGCTTTACCCTGGCGGCCGCGCTGCGCGAGCTCGGACCCGATGCCGAGGTGGTGGTGGCGGAGCTCGTCCCGGCGGTGGTGGCGTGGAACCGGGGGGCACTCGGCGCGCAGGCCGGCAACCCCCTGCTGGACGCGCGCACGACGGTGCGGGAAATCGACGTCGCCCACATCCTGCGGGCGGAGCGCAATGCGTTCGATGCCATCTTGCTGGATGTCGACAACGGACCCGAGGGGCTGACGCGCGACGCGAACGACTGGCTCTACGGCAACGGCGGGCTCGCGGCGGCGTTCGCCGCCCTGCGCGCCGGCGGCCTCCTCGCGGTCTGGTCCGCCGGCGGCGACCGCGATTTCACCGATCGCCTGCGCCGGACCGGCTTCGAGGCGGAGGAAATCCGCGTGCGGGCGCGAAAATCGAAAGGGGCACGGCACGTAATCTGGCTGGCCCGGCGCAACCCGTAGGTCGGGGTGGTTGAATCGCCTTCGGCGATGCTTGAACGGCTACTTGTGGGTGGCTGACCCACGGCAGGTAACTTTCTTTTGCCCGGCCAAAAGAAAGTCACCAAAGAAAAGGCCGCCCCGGAGCGCGTGCCGGCTGCGCCGGTCCCCTGCGTTCCTCGCCCGAGCGGGCACTGCGCAACTCGCCGGGCGCTTAAACAACGCGCCTCGGGCTCGATCAGTGCTCGCTTAGAAGCCCCCGCTCGGGCTGCGGTACTCGGCACGCACTACGGGGACCCGGAACAGCAAACAAACCCCACAGCAGACACCGCGATTGCTCTCCGGGAAATGGTGTTTCAGGCCTGGGTGTGTTCTCGCTGTTTTGATTCCCCCGTCCGAGCTCGCCGAGCATCGGAGCGCCCCCAAGGGGTTTCGCGTGCCTCCTGTTCGAGCCCGAGGCGCGTTGTTTAAGCGCCCGGCGAGTTAGGCGCGCGCTTGGGGGCGCGAGGAGCGCAGGGCACCGCACGGTGTTTGTGCGGCGAAGCGACCGGGGCGTGTTTCTTTTGGTAGCTTTTCTTTGCACGAGCAAAGAAAAGCTACCTGCCGTGGGTC
>MFSU01000107.1:14726-15797 GCA_001785115.1 Candidatus Muproteobacteria bacterium RBG_16_65_34 | reverse complement strand
GGGCGGTTGTCTCGGCATCCTGATACCGCCTTCGATCCTGCTGATCGTCTATGGCGCGACCGCGGGCGTGTCGGTGGTGCAGCTCTACGCCGGCGCCTTCTTTCCCGGCATCATGCTTGCGGGGCTCTATGTGGGTTACGTGATCGTGCTGGCGAAGCTCAAGCCGAACCTGATGCCTCCGCTGCCCGAGAGCGAGCGGCGCGTCGAGCTCCCGGCGTTCGCGCGGCAACTGGCGGGTCGCGGCCGCAATGCGGTGGTCGGCCTCTCGCGCGCGCTCGCTACCGGCGCCGGTGTGGCGAAACACACGGCGGCGGCGCAGTTGGTGGTCACGCTGCTCCCGGCGCTCGCGGTCGCCGCGCTGCTCGCGGTAACGTATCGCGTGGCGACGGCGCCGGTGATCGAAGCCAGCACCGCCGGATTGATCGAAGCGACCGCCGGCGTTGCGGCGGATATAAAGGAAGAGCAGACCGGCCTCATTGGCCAGCCTCCGGTGCCAGAAGAACAATCGGGACTCCAGGAACCTCCGGCGGAACAGCCGCAAGAGCTTGCGCCGCCGGCCGCTGAAGTCCAACCTGCCGAGCGGTTGCCGGCACCGAACTGGTTCTGGATCACGCTCGGACTCGGTGTCGCCGCTCTAGCCTATATCTATCTGCGCTGGAACTGGGAGCGGCTCGAGGTGTTCAAGATGCTGCTCACTTCGTTCTTCCCGTTGGCGCTGATGATCGTGGCCGTGCTGGGTTCGATCGTGTTCGGATTCGCGACACCCACCGAGGCGGCGGCAGTCGGCGCCTTCGGCGGGTTTGTGCTCGCGGCGGTGTACCGTTTCACCGCGCATTGGCGCAAGACCCGACCGAACGGCGGGAGTTACGCCGTCGTTGCGGCCACACGCTCAAAGAACTCGGCTCGATCGTCAAGGAATCATCGTTCCTCACGGCCAAAACGACCGCGATGGTGTGTTGGCTGTTCGTCGGCTCGGCGATCTTTTCGGCGGCGTTCGCGCTGCTCGGTGGGCAGGAGGTGGTGGAGAAGTGGGTGTTGTCACTGGACCTGACGCCGACCCAGTTCATGATC
>MFSU01000107.1:11770-14711 GCA_001785115.1 Candidatus Muproteobacteria bacterium RBG_16_65_34 | reverse complement strand
TCCTGGCCCAGTTCATTATCTTCATCCTGGGCTGGCCGCTGGAATGGACCGAGATCATTATCATCTTCATGCCGATCTTCCTGCCGCTGCTCGGTCACTTCAACGTCGACCCGCTGTTCTTCGGACTGCTGGTGGCGCTCAATCTGCAAACGGCTTTTCTCTCGCCGCCGGTCGCCATGGCGGCGTTCTACTTGAAGGGCGTCGCCCCGCCGCACGTCACGCTCAACCAGATTTTCGGAGGCATGCTGCCGTTCATGGGCATCCAGGTGATCGCGCTCGTACTGATGTACGTGTTCCCGCAGATCGGTCTGTGGCTGCCGAGCGTGCTCTATCGGTGATGCCGCGCCCGGGGTGTAAATCCCCGCCGAACATGCTGACCGCGGCGCAGCGTGCCCGTCTGCAGCGCCTGCGCTGGGCGGCGTTCGTGCTGGTGGGGTTGGCCTATGTGCTGTCGTTCTTCCATCGCATGGCGCCGGCCGCGATTGCCGGCGAGTTGCAGCGCGCCTTTGCAGCGAGCGGGGCGGCGCTGGGTTCGCTGGCCGCCTCGTACTTCTATGTCTACACGCTGATGCAGGTGCCGAGCGGCGTGCTGGTCGATACCCTCGGGGTGCGCCGCGTCGTCGCCCTGGGTGGGGTCATCGCGGGGGCGGGTTCGATCCTGTTCGCGCTCGCCGACTCGCTGCCGGTGGCGTCGCTCGGCCGGTTGCTGGTGGGGCTGGGGGTGTCGGCGATGTTCCTCGCGATCCTCAAGATCAACGCGCTGTGGTTTCGCGAACGCCATTTCGGCACCTTGACCGGCCTGACCGTGCTGATCGGAAACCTGGGCGCGGTGCTGGCGGGGGCGCCGCTCGTGTGGGTGCTGAATTTCACCGACTGGCGCAGCGTGTTCGTCGCGCTCGGCGGCTTTTCGCTGCTGCTGGCGGCACTGACCTGGCTCGTGGTGCGCAACCACCCCGGCGAGGCCGGACTGCCGTCGTCGCGCGAGCTCGACGGCCTGGCGCCGCATCCGCCGCACCTCGGCCGCTGGTGGCACGGGCTCGTGGAAGTCGCGAAGAACCGCGATACCTGGCCGGGGTTTGTGCCCGCGTTCGGGATCGGCGGCACGCTGCTCGCGTTCGCCGGCTTGTGGGGCGTGCCGTTCCTGCGCGACGTGTACGCCATGCCGCGCGCGCTGGCCGCGCTGCATACCAGCGCGCTGCTGGCGGGTTTCGCGATCGGCGCATTCCTGATCGGCACCCTGTCCGACCGTCTGCACCGGCGCAAGAGCGTCATGCTGGTCGCGGCCGCGCTTTATCTGCTCTGTTGGCTGCCGCTGCTGGCGCGGCTGCCGCTGCCCTCGCCGGCGGGGCTCGGGCTGTTCTTCCTGATGGGCCTCGGGGGCGCCGGCTTTACGCTCGCCTGGGCGGTGGCCAAGGAGGTCAACCGCCCGGCGCTGTCCGGGATGGCCACCGGTGTGGTGAACACCGGCGTGTTTCTGGGCGCCGCGGTGCTGCAACCGCTCGTCGGTTTCGTCCTGGATCTCGGCTGGGATGGGCGTCTGGAGGACGGGGCGCGCGTCTACCCGGCGGCGATCTACCGGACGGGGATCGGGATTCTGTTTGCGCTGGCGCTGATCGGGTTCGCCGGCGCGTGGATGATTCGCGAAACCTACGGCCGGCAGGCGACGCCGCACCCGGCGGAGAGGATGACATGAAACCGAAAGTGCTGGTGACCCGCGAGGTATTCGACGACGTGCTCGAGTATCTCCGCGGCTACTTCGACGTGACCTCGAACCAGGCGGATGCGCCCTTTGACCCGGGCGAGCTCGCCCGCCGCCTCGCCGACCAGGACGGCGCCGTCACCGTGCTCACCGACCGCATCGACGCGGCGCTGCTTTCCCGCTGCCCGCGCCTGAGGGCGGTGTGCAACATCGCCGTCGGCTACAACAACTTCGACCTCAAGGCGCTGTCCGCGCGCGGGGTGATGGCGACCAATACCCCGGGCGTGCTCGATGACGCCACCGCCGATTTCACCTGGTCACTCATCCTCGCGACCGCGCGCCGTCTGACCGAGGCCGAGGCCTGGCTGCGCGCCGGCGAATGGCGCGGCTGGAAGCTCAAGCAGTTTCTCGGTGTCGATGTGCACCACGCCACGCTCGGCATCGTCGGCCTGGGGCGCATCGGCCAGGCGGTGGCGCGCCGCGCGCGCGGTTTCGACATGAACGTGCTGTACCACAATCGCACGCCTCTGGCGCCCGAGGTCGAGCGCGCCTGCAACGCGACCTACGCGGGCCTCGATGAGCTGCTTTCCCGCGCCGACATCGTCACGCTGCACGTGCCCTACGGCCCCGCGAGTCATCACCTCATCGACGGCGCGCGGCTCGCGCGGATGAAGCCCACGGCGATTCTGATCAACGCCGCGCGCGGCGGCGTGGTGGACGACGCCGCGCTGATCGCGGCGCTCAAGGAGGGCCGAGTGGCCGCCGCGGGCCTGGACGTTTTCGAAGGCGAGCCCGCGCTCAACCCCGAGTTTCTCGCGCTCGAGAACGTCGTGCTCGCGCCGCACATCGCGAGCGCCACCACCGGCACGCGGCGCAACATGGCGATGCCCGCGGCCAAGAACCTGGTCGCGGCGCTCAGCGGCGAGCGCCCGCCCAATTTGCTCAACCCGGAGGTTATTAAATAAGACGACTCAACGCGGAGACGCAGAGGCGCAGAGAAGAACGAGGCTCGAGCCAAACAAATCATGATCAGCTCCGCGCCTCCGCGTTGAGTATTTTTAGAGTTTGCCTTATGAAACCGTATCAACTCACCCTGTGCACGGCGGTTGGGAAGATTCGCGCCGGCGAGATTACGAGCGAGGACTACACCCGCGCGTTGCTCGAGCGCGTGCGGCGGCTCGAACCGAGGGTTCGGGCGTTTGCCTGGATCGATCCGGAACGGGCGCTGGCGCAAGCGAGACT
>MFSU01000107.1:0-11697 GCA_001785115.1 Candidatus Muproteobacteria bacterium RBG_16_65_34 | reverse complement strand
GATCCCGACCGGCATGGGCTCGCCCGTCTTCGACGGCTACGTGCCGCGGCGCTCCGCGGCCGTGGTGCGAAGACTCGAAGCGGCCGGGGCGTTCGTGCTCGGCAAGACGGTGACGGCGGAGCTCGCCTATTTTCACCCCGGTCCGACACGCAATCCGTGGAACGCCGCGCACACGCCGGGCGGCTCGTCGATGGGCTCGGCGGCGGCCGTGGCCGCGGGGATGACGCCGGCGGCGCTCGGGACGCAGACCAACGGCTCGGTCATCCGCCCCGCGGCCTTCTGCGGCTGCGTCGGCTTCAAGCCGAGTGAAGGGCTGGTTGCCCGCAGCGGCATCCAGCCGTTCAGCCCCACGCTCGATCAGGTCGGCGTTTTCGCGCGCACGGTGGCGGACGCCGCCCTCGTTGCGGCGGCGCTTCTCGGGCGCGATCCCGAGGACCCGTCCAGCGTCGAGCCGCAGGCGGCGCTCGCCGAAGGGCTGCGCGCGCTCAGGCCGCTCGCGCGCGCGCCGCGGCTTGCCGCCGTGCGCTCGCCGGTGTGGCCGCTCGCCGAGGCGGCGCAGCAGGCGCTGTTCGAGCGCAACCTCGGCGCACTCAGGCGGGCCGGCGCCGCGGTCGAAGAGATCGAGCTGGGCGCGGGCTTCGCGCGGGCGCACGAGATGTTGCGGCGCATCATGTACGTCGAGGGCGCACGCACGCTCACGGCGCTCCAGGAGCGGCACCGCGACCGGCTCAGCGCGACGCTCAACCGCCTGATCGACGGGGGCCGGCAAATCGCCGAATCCGATTACCGCGAAGCGCTTGCGTGTCGTGCGACGCTGCAAGGCGAGCTGCAAAGCCTGCTCGCTTCCTGCGACGCCATCGTCACGCCGCCCGCGCGCGGCGAGGCGCCGGCGACGCTCGCGCACACCGGCGATCCCGCCTTCTGCACGATCTGGACCCTGTGCGGCGCGCCGGCCGTCACGATTCCGACCGGGTTGGGACCCCATCGCCTTCCTCTGGGGTTGCAGATCGTCGGCAATCGGCGCGACGACGTGCGCATGCTTCAGGTCGCGCGCTGGTGCGCCGAGGCGATCGGCTTCGACACCGGTTTTCCGGAGTAGCACATGCCGCTGCGAATGATCGTCGAGGTCATGCTGCCGATCGTGGCGCTCGTCGCGGCCGGAGGCCTGTGGGCGGTGCGCGCCCGGGGCGAATCCACCGAGGCGTTGCGCGTGCAACTCAACCGCATGGTGCTGTACGTGTTCGCGCCCGCGCTCATGTTCTCGATCGCCTCCGCCACGGCGATCACCGCCGCGCTGCTCACGGTGCCGCTGCTCCTCGCCCTGGGCGTTGCGTTTACGGGTCTTCTGCTCTACCTGCTGCTGTACCGCTCGGCGCTCGGCCGGAATCTTTCCAACCCGGCGCGGGCGGCGCTCATGCTCTCGGGCATGTTCGGTAATGTGTTTTATCTCGGCTTCCCGGTGACGAGCTTTCTCTACGGCGCGCCGGGCGGGCTCTACGCGGCGTTCGCCGACATGGGCGCCGCGACGCCGTTGCTTTGGAGTCTGGGCGTGTGGATCGCGACGCGCCTCGGTGCGGATCGCGCCGCGCACGCCGCGCACGTGCCGGTGTGGCGGGTGATGGGGCGGCAGCCGCCGGTGTGGGCGTTCCTGATCGGCGTGGCGGCGCAGCAGTCCGGCATCGAGCTCGCGCCGCTCGTGCGTGCCGCGGCCCTCGTCGGCCAAGCGACGATCCCCGTCATGATGTTCGTGCTCGGGCTCTCGATCCCGTGGACGCGGCTGCGGCCGAGCGCGCCGATCCTGGGCGTCGTCGCGGTGAAGCTCGCAATCATGCCGCTCATCGTGTGGGCATTCGCGCACTGGTGGTTCGCGCCGCTTTCCGAGGCTCCGCGCGCGGCGGTGATCGAGGCGGCGATGCCGACGATGCTCATGGCCGTGCTCATGGCCGACCGCTTCGCGCTTGACACCGGGGCGGCGGCGCTCATGATTGGCTGGAGCACGCTGATTTTCTGGTTTACCTTGCCGCTGTGGCTCGCGCTGGTAGCATGAAAAGAAGGACTCAGGACTCAGGACTAAGTCCTCCGCACTCCGTCCTTAGTCCTGAGCCCTCAGCACTCGTAGTTAAATAAGGAGAGAGACATGACGAGCAAGATCGGATTCATCGGATTGGGAATCATGGGCCGACCGATGGCGCTCAATCTGAAGAAGGCCGGGCACGCGCTCTGGGTTCACGGACGGCGCGCGGCGACGATGGCGCCGCTCGTCGAGGCCGGCGCGACGAGCTGTGCCTCGCCCAAGGAGGTCGCGCAGAACGCCGATATCGTTTTTATCTGCGTTTCCGACACGCCCGATGTCGAGCAGGTGATCCTGGGCGAGAACGGTCTCGTCCACGGTGTGCGGCCGGGCTCGGCGGTCGTGGACATGAGCACGATCTCGCCGACGGCGACGCGCACGTTTGCCGCCGCCCTCAAGGCGCGCGGCGCGGACATGCTCGATGCGCCGGTCTCGGGCGGCGAGGTCGGCGCGATCAACGCCACGCTTTCCATCATGGTCGGCGGCGGGCCCGCGGCGTTCGCGCGCGCGCGGCCGTACTTCGAGGCCATGGGCAAGAACATCGTGCACGTCGGCGACCACGGTGCCGGCCAAGTCGCCAAGGCCTGCAACCAGGTCGTGGTGGCGGTGACCATCGAGGCGGTGAGCGAGGCGCTGACCTTCGCGCGCAGAAACGGCGTGGACCCGGCCAAGGTGCGCGAGGCGCTCATGGGCGGTTTCGCCGGCAGCAAGATTCTCGAGGTGCACGGCAAGCGCATGCTCGACCGCGACTTCCGGCCGGGCTTCAAGGCGCGGTTGCATCAGAAGGATCTCAAGATCGTGATCGACGCCGCACACCAGCTCGGGCTCGCCATGCCCGGCGCGGCGCTGGTGGCGCAGCATTTGAACGCCCTCATGGGCAGCGGCGACGGCGAACTCGATTCCGCCGCCATCGTCAAGGTCATCGAGCGGATGTCCGGGGCGGAGAAATAGATAAAGATTAAATGGACAGGATTTACAGGATTAACAGGATTAGAACCCAAAGCCATCGATTTCTAGCTTTAATCTGGTAAATCTTGTTAATTCTGTCTGTTGGTTTTTCTGTAAAATTCCGGCATGAGCACGCGCGCCGAAATCCTGAGGTTGTTGTCCGACGGCGCCTTTCATTCGGGCACCGATCTGGGAAATAAACTCGGCATCACGCGCGCGGCGGTGTGCAAATGCATCCGCCACCTGACGCAATCGGGACTGGAACGTGCCTGGCACATTTTTTTTGGAGAGGCGACGCTTCTGGGGAGCCGCTGAGGCAGCGGCGGAGCAGGACAGACACCGCAACGCACTACTGATGGATAAACCTAAAAACGGCGATTGCATCCGCAGATTACGCAGATTTCCGCAGATTTTAAGAATGTGATCGACGCTCTTCTCTCACCCTATGGGTGCGCCGGGCAGTCATTCGGACCAGTTGATTCATCTGCGCTAATCTGCGAAATCTGCGGACAACTGCTTTTTCTAGGATAAATGTTGGGAGGACCTCGTGGCTACGTGCTTCTGGCATTCGATGGATGTCGATCTCGTCCTGAAAGAACTGCGGGTCGACCCGCACCGGGGCCTTGCGCCGGAGGAGGCGCAAAGCCGCCTCGGCCAATACGGTCCCAATGAGCTGAGGCAGGAGGAGAAGGCCTCGCCGCTCGCGCTCTTTTTCAACCAGTTCAAAAACATCCTCATCGTCATTCTGCTGATCGCCACCCTTCTTTCCGCCTTGGTCGGCGAGTATGTGGACGCGGCCATTATCTTCGTGATCATTGTGTTTTGCGCCGGTCTCGGCTTCATTCAGGAGTACCGTGCCGAGCGCGCGCTGGAAGCCCTGAAGAACATGCTCAGCCCGACGATCACAGTTCTGAGGGGTGGACAGGAGTGGGAGGCACCGTCGAAAGACCTGGTGCCGGGCGATGTTCTGGTCCTCGAGGCGGGCGACAAGATTCCTGCCGATGCCCGGCTGGTCGAGATCCACTCGGTGCATTGCGATGAGGCGCCGCTTACCGGGGAGTCGATTCCCGTTGGCAAGGATCTTGCGCTGTCCGCGGAGGACGCATCCGTGGGCGATCGCAAGAACATGGTCTTCACCGGCACCACGGTGACGTACGGGCGGGGCAAAGCGGTGGTGACCGCAACCGGGATGGCGACCGAGTTCGGTCGGATCGCGGAGGAGGTGGCGGCGGTGACGCAGGAGAAAACCCCGCTTGAGCTGCGAACCGAGGAAATCGGCAAGTGGCTGGGGTTCATCACGCTCGGCATCTGCGTGCTGGTCGTGGGCATCAGCGTCGCGCGGGAGGCATGGGCAGGCACTTTCCAGCTCGACTCTACGCTGCCGATTATCCTGTTCGCGATCGCCCTGGCGGTCGCGGCGGTACCCGAGGCGCTCGCCGCCATCGTCACGGGTGCGCTGGCCATCGCCATGCACGAGATGGCCAAGCGCAACGCGTTGGTCCGCAAGATGCCCGCCGTCGAAACCCTCGGCTGCACCAGTGTGATCTGCTCGGACAAGACCGGCACGCTGACCAAGGGTGAGATGACCGTACGCCGGATGTTCGTCGGCGGCCGGACGATCGAGGTGAGCGGAGTGGGGTATGCCCCGACCGGTAGCTTGAGCAGCTCGCTCGACGATCGCGCGCTCGGCTTGCTGCTCAAAGGCGCTGTCCTCGCCAGCGACGCCGTGCTGGCCCAGGATGCGGGGCGATGGTTCGTCAGAGGCGACCCGACCGAAGGGGCCCTCGTAGTGCTGGCGGCCAAGGGCGGGGTACAAGGCCGGGAAACCCGGCTCGCGTGTCCGCGCATCGAGGAGTTTCCGTTCAGCTCCGAACGCAAGCGCATGACTACCGTCCACTCGATGGAGGATGGGCGGCGGCTGGCCTTCACCAAAGGGGCACCGGAGGTGCTGCTGGAACGCTGCGCTTCTACGTTGGTTGGGGACCAAGCCGTCCCGCTCGGGGCCGACCAGCGGGCGAAGCTGGATGAGGCCAACGAGGCGATGGCCGGCGATGCCCTTCGCGTTCTGGGCGTCGCCTACAAGGAACTGCCGGCCGAGAACGTGTGCACGGAGGAGTTGGCCGAGACCGACCTGACCTTCCTCGGCCTCGTGGGGATGATGGATCCGCCCCGGGACGAGGCGATCGATGCGGTTAAGGTCTGCCGGGAGATCCATGTCAAACCGGTAATGATCACCGGGGATCACAAGCTCACCGCTGTGGCCGTGGCGAAGGAAATCGGGATCTTCCGGGACGGAGACTTGGTCCTTACGGGCGACGAACTCGCCAAGATGGACGCGGCGGCGCTGGCGGTTGTGGTGGAGCGCGTGACCGTCTATGCCAGGGTCTCGCCGATGGACAAGCTGAAGATCGTGAGCGCATGGAAGGCGAAGGGGCATGTGGTCGCCATGACCGGCGACGGCGTCAACGACGCCCCCGCCCTCAAGCATGCCGACGTCGGGGTGGCGATGGGGATCTCGGGGACCGACGTGGCTAAGGAGGCCGCCGATATCGTCCTCAGCGACGACAACTTCGCCAGCATTGTCAAGGCCATCGAGCGCGGACGGTGGATCTACGACAACATCAAAAAGTATCTCACCTATCTGCTCAGGGCGAATCTGACCGAGGTCGTGGTGCTGGGCGGGGTGGTGGTGGTCATGGGACCTGAGTTCCTGCCGCTGCTGCCGGCGGCCATCCTCTACATCAATCTGGCGACTGACGGGCTCCCGGCACTTGCGTTGGGCGTGGCGCCTCCCGACCCCGACATCATGCGGCGTCCTCCCCGCGATCCGAAGGAGAGCGTTTTCTCAACCGAGGTGCGCACGCTCATTACGTTGGCAGTGGTCATCGAATGCCCGCTCTTTCTCTGGGTTTTCTTTGCAGGCTTCGCCGATATCGAGCACGCTCGTACCGAGATCTTCCTCATGTTCGTCCTGATCGAGTTGATCCTCGCCCTCAACTTCCGCTCGCTGCGTTACAGCATCCTGGAGGCGCCGCCCCACAAGTGGCTCCTGATCGCCATCGGGTGGGAACTGCTTCTGATCGCTGTCCTGATTCAGTTTGACGCCGTCCGCGAATCGTTCGGTATCGCCATGCCGACCTTCTCCGACGTGGCGTTCGTAGCGGCACTTGGATTCGGCGTGATGGTTTCGATCGAGATCGTCAAAGCGGTGCTGCGGAGGCGGGCGTCGCCTGCGAGTGCATACACGTGACGAACAGGCCGGCGTGTAAGTACCGCCCATTTTTTGTTTGGTTTGCCTACCGCCGTTCAGTTCTCGTCGCCCCGATATGACCCCTGTTAGAATGGGGCCATGACCACGCGTGCCGAAATCCTCAAGATGTTGTCCGACGGCGTTTTTCATTCGGGCACCGACCTGGGAAATAACCTCGGCATCACCCGCGCGGCGGTGTGCAAATGCATCCGCCGCCTGACGCAATCGGGACTGGACGTGCATCGCGTGACCGGCCGCGGTTACAGGCTCGATGCGCCGCTTACTTTGCTGGATCGTTCCCGTATCCTGAAGCATCTGGGCGCGGCGGCGCCGCTGCTCAAGAACCGGCTCGAAATCCTCGATCAAGTCGACTCGACCAATCGTTACCTGCGCGCGCGCGCCGCGGAAGAGCAGAAAGATACCCGCGATCTCGCTGCTTCACTCCATGGCAGCGTGTGTCTCACCGAGGCGCAGTCGCAGGGGCGCGGACGGCGCGGGCGCGCGTGGGTCACGACGCCGTATCACAACCTCACGCTCTCCATGGCCTGGCGTTTCCCGAGCGGTCCGGCCTTCGCCTCCGGCCTGAGTCTTGCCGCCGGGGTCGCGGTGTTGCACGCGATCGAGGAGTACGGCGTAGAAGGCGGTGGGCTTAAGTGGCCGAACGACGTGTTGTGGAAGGGCCGCAAGCTCGCCGGGCTGCTGGCCGACGTGGCGGGTGAGGCCGCGGGGCCCTGCGTGGCGGTGCTGGGGGTGGGTATCAACTGTTTCATCCATGAGCGCGAGGCCGCGCGCATCGACCAGCCGTGGGCGGATATTCAGACGATCACCGGCGAGCCCGTGGACCGCAATCGTCTGGCGGCGCTCGTCATCCGGCATCTGCGCGCGGTGCTCGAAGACTTCGCGGATTCCGGCCTCGCCCCCTATCGCGGCGAATGGGAGCGGCGCCATCTTTACGCCGGCAGGAAGGTGCGCCTGCTTCAGGGCGAGGCGACGCACGAGGGAATCGCCGAAGGCGTCGATGAGCACGGCGCGCTGTGCGTGCGCGATGCGCGCGGTGCGGTGCGCAAGTTCCATTCCGGCGAGATCAGCCTGAGGCCCGTATGAGACTGTTGGTGGATCTGGGCAACAGCCGCCTCAAGTGGGTGCTGAACGCCCCCGCCCGCTGGGAACTCGGCATGGCGCTGCATCAAGGCGAGGACATGACGCGGTTGCTGGATGACGCGTGGGGCGCGCTGGAGGCGCCGCAGCGAATCGTCATGACGAGCGTCGCGGCGAAAGAGTTGCGCCAGGCGCTCGAGCAATGGGCCACGCGGCGCTGGTCGCTCGTTCCGTACGTGGTCCAGGCGCAGCGCGCGCAGTTGGGCGTGACCAACAGCTACCGCGAGCCGGCTTCGCTCGGCGCCGATCGCTGGGCGGCGCTGATCGGCGCGCGCGCGCTTACGCAGACGCCGGCCTGCATCGTGGATTGCGGCACCGCCGTGACGGTGGATGCGCTCTCCGCGGATGGGGTGTTTCTGGGCGGCGCGATCTTCCCCGGCCTGAGGCTGCTGCGGCAATCCCTCGCGCAGGGCGCGGCGGCCCTGCCGCTCGCGTTCGGCGACGACACCAGTTGTCTCGCGCGCGCGACCGCCGACGGCATCGCCGCCGGGACCATGCTCGGACTCCTCGGCGCGATCGAGCGGATGCTCGTCGAACAACAAAAGGTCATCGGTCCCGGGATGCAGGTATTTCTGACGGGGGGCGATGCGCCGCTCCTCGCCGCGCGCCTCACGCAGCCGGCGATCGCGATTCCCGACCTGGTGTTGAAGGGGCTGGCGCGGATTGCGGATACCTTATGATGCGATGGTTCTTTGCCGTGCTCGTGCTCGCCAACCTCGGGCTTTGGATGTGGGCGAGCTGGTACAAGAAGAGCGCCGTGGGCGAGGCCGAGGCGCCGCGCCCGCAGGTACATGCCGAGCAGATGAAGCTGCTCACCGAGCCGGGCGTGAAGCTCAAACCCCGCCCGAAGCCGCCGGAGCCGAACGCGGAGGTTGCGGTCGTTGCGCCGCGCCATTGTTACCGCACCGGGCCGTTTGCCGAGCTTGATGCGGCCATTGCGGCCGGCAAGCGGCTCGAGGCGCGCGGGATCGGCTACATGCGGCAGGAGGAGACGCGCCCGGCGGTCACCGGCTACCGTGTGTTCCTGCCGCCGTTTCCCTCGAGGGAGGCCGCGGAACGCAAGCGCAAGGAGCTCGTGCGCCTCGGGTTTCAAGACCAGGCGCTGACGCAGGAGGGCGGGCGTTATGCGATCTCGCTGGGACTTTACTCGATCGAGGCCAACGCCATCGCGCATCAGCAGCGGCTCGCCGCCAAGGGCGTCGCGGCGAAGCTCGAGCCCATCCGGCAGGCGCGCACGGCCTATTGGCTCGAGCTATCCGGAGAGAATCTCTTCGAGGCGCTCAAGGATTTCGACTGGGGCGCCGCCGGCGTGAGTCTGAGCGAGCTCGCCTGCCCGGCGTCCCCATCGCCTCCCACGCCCGCGGCCCCGGCCGCGCCCCCGGGAGAGGACGCAGACGCACGGGGGCGATAGCGGCGGTTGCCCGGCTCGAGGGGTATACTTACAATTCCGCGTCCCGAACAAAGCCCGCATAGCTCAGTTGGGCGAGCCGGAGCAGTGGCGGACACACTTAACGTGTGTCCGCCCCGGCGAGCGCCCGACTACGGATGGTCGGGCTGGGGTCTCACAAAAGCTGAGTCGCATCGCCAGGGACGGCATGTCTGAAACTGTTTTATGCCCGCATAGCTCAGTTGGTAGAGCACCTGATTTGTAATCAGGCGGTCGGGAGTTCAAATCTCTCTGCGGGCTCCATTCCTTTCCTGACCTTAACCTTCAAGGTCACAAATTGCGATCTCATCCCCGCGCAAGGTTTGAGGTCACATTTTATGACCTCAAACCTGTTTGTCTCACGGCCATTGATGCTGTTTTGTTCATGGAATTGAGGATGCACGAGGAATCCCCTACACTGCCCAAGCCATAAACATAACAACCCGGCCAAGGAATGACGGCGAAAAAATCTGTAATTCCGCTTGAGCAGATTGAAAAGCGCAACTTTTTGTTGCGCGGTCAAAACGTCTGCCAGGCGTTCTTCCCGCGCACCAGCGCCTGGGACAATCTGAAGCGCGCGTTGAAGGGCTCACATGAGGAAAGCGTCCGGGATCACCTCGCCGGAACCGTGAGCGCGTTGTTCGAGGCCGGCGAGCACGGGCAGATCGCGGTAAAGGTCATTGACGACCGCGGCAACAAACTGCTGGTGGTGAAGAACCTCAGGGAGGCCAAGGGATGAAACAGCTCGCCTTACAGCAACTGCTTTCTCGTGGTCTCGAAGACACGCTGCGCCGCGGTAACATCTGGTGGCAGGGTGAGCGTATGTTCGGGCTTCCGCCCATTCGCCGCTGGGCCTTCCCGCATGTGCTGTCCAATGTCTCCGGCGGTGGGCTGGCGCCCATCACGGTCGTGCGCGGGCCACGGCAGATCGGCAAAACTACGTTGTTGAACCAGATCATTGATGATCTGCTGACGCAGGGGGTAGCTCCAAAACGGATTTTCCGGGTGCAGTTCGACGAATTACCCGAGCTCGAAAAAGTTGCGCAACCCATACTCGATTTGGCGTGGTGGTATGGCGATAACATCTTGGGCAAGTCATTTCATCAGGCGGCGAAGGATGGCGAACAGGCGCTGTTGTTTCTCGACGAAGTACAAAATCTCCCGGCGTGGGCGCCGCAACTCAAGAATCTGGTTGATCAACACCCAGTTCGGGTCGTCGTGACCGGCAGCTCCGCGCTGCGCATCGAGGCCGGCCGCGACAGCCTCGCGGGACGCATCGCCACGCTGGAGATGGGACCGCTGCTGTTGCGCGAGATCGGCGAGATGCGCGGTTACGGCAAGATCGACCCATACCTACCGCTCAACGGGCTCGGTCCCCTCAAGGACAAGAATTTCTGGCTGGGTCTCCGGGAGTTTGGAGAAAAGCAAATGGATTTCCGGCGACAGGCATTCCGCGCGTTTTCCGAACGCGGCGCCTACCCGGTGGCACAGGTGCGAGCCGACGTGCCATGGGAGCGGGTGGCGGATCAACTCAATGAGACCGTGATCCGCCGCGCAATCCAACACGACCTGCGCATGGGTGCAAAAGGAAAGCGGCGCGACGAGCACCTGCTCGAAGAGGTGT
Organism: Candidatus Muproteobacteria bacterium RBG_16_65_34; assembly: GCA_001785115.1. Lineage (GTDB taxonomy): Bacteria > Pseudomonadota > Gammaproteobacteria > Acidiferrobacterales > Sulfurifustaceae > RBG-16-65-34. The sequence goes on along the minus strand of MFSU01000107.1, from coordinate 1,220 downwards.
TCCGGCTCGCATGTCGGTATATCGGTCAATCGCCGAACCAGGCCCTCTACCTCGATGAAATCCGCCGAGCGATGCACGCTAACATCGGCTGGCAGCGGATACTGACTTACCTGAAGTTCCTGGACGGCACCCTGCTGCTGCGGCTGATCGAGCCGCTCGAACTGCGGCTTAAGCGCCGGCGCGGAGCCTCTAAGCTGTGTCTGTGCGACCATGCGCTACGTGCCGCTTGGTTGCAAGAAGTCGTACCCATCGATCCCGCGGAACTTGAAAATCAACCGCACCTGACGGACTTGGCGGGAAGGATCGCCGAAAGCACGGTCGGGTATTTCCTGCGTTCCATCGTCAATCTGGATGTCGCGCATTTCCCGGAGCGCGGCGCCGAACCAGAGGTGGATTACGTGATTACCATTGGCGAGCAACGCATACCGATCGAAGTGAAGTACCGCCGGCGCATCGAGCACCGGGATACGCTCGGGCTACGCGCCTTCGTCGAGAGGGCTGTCTATAACGCTCCCTTTGGGGTGCTTGTGACGCTTGGCGATGATCCGGCTAGCGACGACCCGCGCATCATCTCAATGCCGCTTTCCACATTCCTACTCATGCGGTAAGGGTGTGACATGAGCAGCTACGAAGTCCCGGAGCCGATATTAAACTCGCCCTTCGAAGAGCCGGCCGAACACTGGCACATCGAGGAAGGCGCCGTTCCCGAGCAGCGGCCGGAATGGCAAATATCTGCCCTACGCATTTACCGAGCAGGGCGTGGCGATGTTATCCAGCGTCCCGCACAGCAAGCGCGCGGTGTAGGTGAATATCGAAATCATGCGCGCCTTCGTGCGGTTACGCCAAATGCTGGCTTCCAATGTCGATCTCGCGCGCAAGCTGGCGGCGCTGGAAAAGAAATACGACGCCCAATTCAGGGTGGTATTCGACGCCATCCGCGAACTCATGACTCCGCCGGAGCCCAAGAAGAAACGCCCCATCGGTTTTGCGCCGTGGGGAGAAAAATAAGAGCATCGTGACCCATGGCGCTACATCCTGAATTCCCGAAATCGCCCTACGCTGAACTATTGCCGGACCAGCGCTGGTTTCCGGCCGCCGAAGAACTTCGAAGCACGGCCTATGAGAAACTGCTGCCGCCGCTGGTTGCCAAGATTCGCAGCGAGATTTCGGAGTGGCGGAACGCAGGCTATGCGGGCGCTTCCAACACATCGCGTGCGCTC
>MFSU01000106.1 GCA_001785115.1 Candidatus Muproteobacteria bacterium RBG_16_65_34 | reverse complement strand
GTTTGCCTTTGACCGATTCCGCTATCCATTCCCTTTATCTACGGTTGGGAGTTCGACGATGAAAAGTAGGGGAAACATCAGGGGATGGGGCTGGGGTGCTGCAAGCCTTCGCAATCACCTCCAACACGGCCTCGATCTCACCGAGCACCTGGTTGTTCCAAAACCGCAAGACCCGAAACCCTTGCGACTCCAACCAATGACCACGCGCCGAGTCGTACTTGCGCCGCTCGCTGTGTTGGCCTCCATCGACTTCTATGATAACCCGTGTCTCAAAGCACACGAAATCCACGATATACGGTCCCAGCGGCTGCTGTCTGCGAAACTTGCATCCGGCGATCTGGCGCTTCTGGAGGCGAAGCCACAAAAACCTTTCCACATCAGTGGGGTTCTTTCTGAGCTGTCTTGCGCGGTTTTTGTTGGTTGTGGTCATTTCACCCCCACCCTTTGCCCTCCCCCGTCAAGGGGAAGGGGAAGTCGGTCGGTGAATCTCTCAAATTGCCCCCACCTTTTGCCCTCAAACATCTTTGCCGGCCTTCACATCCAGGATCTCGACCTCGAGCACGAGATCGTGGCCGGAAAGCGGATGCGAGAAATCCACCATTACCTCCCGCGGCGTCACTTCGACGACCGTCCCGGGGACTTCCTCGCCCGAGGGCGTGTCGAAGCCGATCACCATTCCGGGCCTGAGCTCCAGCTCCGGCGGGAACTCCTCGCGCGGGACAACATGCACTTGCGGCTCCGCCGGGCCATAGGCCTCCGCCGCCGGAATCTCGAAGCGCCGCTGCTCGCCGACCTTCAGTCCGACCAGAAGATTTTCCAATGCGGGCAGCCAGTCGCTTTTGCCGATCGCCACCGCCGCCGGTTCGCCGCCGTAGGACGACTCGACCTGCTTGCCGCCGGCGAGACTCAGGGCGTAATGAAGGACGACCGTTGAACCTTTGGCCGCCGGGACCGAGCTATTCTTCTGCGCCATCGCTAACCGCGTATCCAGACTGTCGAAACTTCGCCTACGTGCGCGCGCCGTGAGCCCGCCGGCCGGCAACGAGGGCGTCCAGAATCAGCAGGGCTGCGCCGATGGTGATGGCCGAGTCGGCGATATTGAAGGTCGGCCAGTGGCAGCCGGAGGCCGAACGGACGAAGAGCCAGAGGCAGTCGCCGGCGCGCGGGTAATAGACATCGATGAAGTCGATGACCGATCCGTGGATCAGGCGGTCGAGGAGGTTTCCGAGCGCGCCGCCCAAAATGAGCGAAAGCCCGGTCGCGACCAGTTTGTCTTTATCGCCCAGGCGGCGCAGCATGAGCACGATCACGACCGCTGCGATCGACGCAACGGCGATGAAAAACAGATTCTGCCAGCCGGAGGCGGCGCTTAAGAAACCGAAGGCCGCGCCTCGGTTGTACACCAGCGCCAGATTCAGGAACGGGGCGAACTCCACCTCGCCCCGGCCCGCGAGGTAGCCCACCGCGGCGTATTTGCTCGCCTGATCGAGCACCAGCACCAGCGCCGAAATCCACAGCCACCGCATCAGGCGTAGCTCCGGGTCTCGCCCGCGCCGGCGGCGTTCTCGACGCAGCGCGTGCAGATGAGCGGGTGCGCTGTCGCGCGGCCGACGTCCTCGCGGTGGTGCCAGCAGCGGATGCACTTGACGTGGCCCGAGGGCGCGACCTGGACGTAGAGATTCTCGATCTCGGTCGCGACCGCCTCGGGCGGGCGCTCCGCAAGCGGATGCACGCGCGCGTACGAGGCAATGAACACGAACCGCAGCTCATCCTTGAGCTTCGCGAGCTGTGCCGCAAGCCCGGCACCGCAGTAGAGATCGACCTCGGCATCGAGCGAGGAGCCGATGCCGCCGGCGACGCGCAGCTTCTCGAGCTCCTTGGCGACGGCCTGGCGCACGGCGATCACCTGCTCCCAGTAGTCGAGACCCATCTCGTCGTGGCGGTCGAGCGCGGGCCAGTCCGCATACCAGGAAGCGAGAAACACCGAGGGCTCGCGCTTGCCCGGCATGTGGGACCAGATTTCCTCCGCGGTGAAGCTCAAGACCGGAGCGATCCAGCGCGCCAGGGCCGCCAGCACATGGTACATCGCGGTCTGGGCCGAGCGTCGGCCGGGGGACGCGCGCGGCATGGTGTACATGCGGTCCTTGAGAATATCGAGGTAGAAACCGCCCAGCTCCACCACGCAGAACTGGTGCAGCTTCTGGTAGATCAGGTGGAAGGCGAACGACTCGTAGGCGGCGAGAATCTCGCCGTGCAACCGCCAGGCCCGGCGCACCAGCCAGCGGTCGAGCGCCAGCAGCTCCGCGCCCGGCAGACATTGGGCCGGATCGAAGCCGTTGAGATTGGCGAGCAGATAACGCGCGGTATTGCGGATGCGCCGGTAGGAGTCGGCCATGCGCGTGAGGATCTCGTCCGAGATACTCATCTCGGCGCGATAGTCGGTCGCGGCGACCCAGAGCCTCAAGATATCCGCGCCGAGCGTCTTGATGACCTTTTGCGGCGCGACCACGTTGCCCAAGGACTTGGACATCTTGCGGCCCTTGGCGTCCACGGTGAAGCCGTGCGTGAGCACCGCCCGGTAAGGCGGCGCGCCGCGCATCGCGACCGAGGTGAGCAGCGAGGACTGGAACCAGCCGCGGTGCTGGTCGGAGCCTTCGAGATAAAGCTCTGCGGGATAGCGCAGCTCGCCGCGGCGCTCGAGCACGCAGGCGTGGGTGACGCCCGAATCGAACCAGACATCGAGTGTGTCGTTCACCTTCTCGTAGTCCTTGGCCTGCGCGCCCAGCAGCTCCTCGGGCTTCAATTCGAACCAGGCGTCGATCCCGCCCTGCTCGATGCGTTTGGCCACCGCCTCGATGAGCCGGTCGGTGTCGGGATGCAGCGCCCCGGTCTGCTTGTGCAGAAACATCGGGATCGGCACACCCCATGCGCGCTGGCGCGAGATGCACCAGTCGGGCCGGTTCGTCACCATACCCTCGATGCGCGCCCGGCCCCAGTCGGGGATCCACTGGGTCTGCGCGATCGCCTTGAGCGCCGGCGCGCGCAACGGGTCCATGCCGATGAACCACTGAGCGGTGGCGCGGAAGATGATCGGCGTCCTGTGGCGCCAGCAGTGCGGGTAGCTGTGGTTCAGCGCCGCCTCGTGCACCAGCGCCCCGCGCGCCTTGAGCACCTCGATCACATGCGCGTTGGCCTTGAACACGTGCTCGCCGCCGAAGAGCGGCGTGCCGCTCACGAACTTGCCCTCGCCGTCCACCGGATTGTCCACCGGCAGCCGGTAGCGTTGCCCCACGACATAGTCCTCGAGACCGTGGCCGGGCGCGGTGTGCACCGCGCCGGTGCCGGCGTCCGTGGTCACGTGCTCGCCCAGGATCACCGGCACCTCGCGCTCGTAGAACGGGTGCTTGAGCTTGAGGCCCTCCAGGTGCTTGCCCTGGCAGTTGGCGACCACGCGATATTCGTCGATCCCGTAACGCAACATCACGTCCTTCACCATCGGATCGGCGATGAGCAGCCGCTCGCGCCCGGCATTGCCCGCGCACTGCACCAGCGCGTACTCGAGCTCGGGGTGCAGCGCCACCGCCTGGTTCGCCGGCAGCGTCCAGGGGGTCGTGGTCCAGATGACGACCTGGATCGGGCCGTCCCCGGCGTGGCCCGGCGCGTGCTCGCAGCGCGCGAGAAACTCCTGCGGGTCCACGGCGGCGAAGCGCACGTCGATCGCGGGCGAGCTGCGGTCCTGGTACTCCACCTCGGCCTCGGCGAGCGCCGAGCCGCAGTCGCTGCACCAGTGCACCGGCTTGAAGCCGCGCGTCACGTGGCCGCTGGCGACGATGCGCCCCAGCGCGCGCACGATGTCGGCCTCGAAGGCGTAGTTCATGGTGAGATAGGGATTGTCCCAGTCGCCCAGCACGCCCAGGCGGATGAAATCCTCGCGCTGGCGTTCGACCTGCTCTTGCGCGTACTCGCGGCAGGCCTGGCGGAATCTCGTAGGCTCGACCTGCACCCCGGCCTTGCCGATTTTCTTTTCGACGGCGTGCTCGATCGGAAGTCCGTGGCAGTCCCAACCCGGCACGTAGGGCGCATCGAAGCCGCTCAGCGCCCTGCTCTTGACGATGATGTCCTTGAGGATCTTGTTGACCGCATGGCCGATATGGATGTCGCCGTTCGCGTACGGCGGCCCGTCGTGCAGGACGTATTTCGGCCGCCCCCGCCCCTGCTCGCGCAGCTTCCGGTAGAGGTTCATCTCCTGCCAGCGCTTGAGAATCTCGGGCTCCCGCTGGGCGAGGTTCGCCTTCATGGGGAAGTCCGTCTGCGGCAGATTGAGCGTATTTTTATAGTCGTTCACAGTAAGCCTTGAATAAAGATAAGGGAACCGCAGATAAACGCAGATGAACGCGGATTTAGAAACGCTATTTTACTTTGTTGATCTGCGTTTATCTGCGGTTTCAAACTATTATTTCAAAATCTCTTTCCGGTTGTCGCGTCTCTGCGTTGAGTCGTGCGGGTGATATTTCGCGAAGAACGCCCGCGCCTCCTCCACATCCTGCGCGATGCGCGCCTTGAGCTCATCGAGCGAGGCGAAGCGCTTTTCGTCGCGCAGCCGGTGCAGGAAGTTCACGTGCACGTAGGCGCCGTAGATGTCCGCGTTGAAACCGAGCAGGTGCACTTCGAGCAGCGTGCGGGTTCCGGCCACCGTCGGGCGCGTGCCGATGTTGGCCACACCGGCGAGCGGCTCTTGCTTCAACCCGAACACCTCCACCGCAAACACGCCCCGAAGCGGCGTGTTCTGGCGGTGCAGATGGATGTTGGCGGTCGGAAATCCGAGGATGCGCCCGCGCTTGTCGCCCTGCGCCACGCGCCCGCACATGCGGTAGGGGCGCCCGAGCAGCTTCTCGGCGGCCGCCAGGTCCCCGGCCGCCAGCGCCACGCGCACGCGCGTGGAGCTCACGCGCTCGCCGTCAATCGCCACCGTGTGCATGTTCACGACCTGAAACCCGTGCCGCCCGCCCGCCGCTTGCAGCATGGCGAAATCGCCGCGGCGATTGGCGCCGAAGCGAAAATCATCGCCCACGACGAGATAGCGCACGGAAAGCCCCTCGATGAGAATGCGGCGGATGAACTCCTCGGCCGCAAGCGCGGCGAAGGCGCGGTCGAAGCGCAGGCACAGCACGCGGTCCACGGCGAAGCGGCGCAGCGCCTGGAGCTTCTCGCGCAACCGCGTGAGCCGCGGCGGCGCTTTGTCGGGCTGGAAGAACTCCTGCGGCTGCGGCTCGAACAGAACGATCGCCGCAGGCAGGCCGAGCCGTTGTCCCTCGTCCGCGAGCTGGCCGATCACGGCCTGGTGCCCGAGGTGCACGCCGTCGAAGTTGCCGATCGTGGCCACACAGCCACGATGGCGCGGCTTGAGATTGTGCAGCCCGCGAATGAATTCCATGGAACGCCGGAAAATTAAGCGAAAACGGGAAGGTTACCGTCCAGGGCGCGGGAGGTCCAGCCGATCATTCCAAAACGATTCACCACGAACTCTTCCCCTCCCTTGACGGGAGGGGAATGAGGGGAGGGTGATGCCCTGCAAGAGCGGCCGGTTACCCCCTCACCCCATCCCGACCGGAATGGAGATTCTCACCCACTTCCCCTCTCCCGGACCCTCACCCCTTGCCCTCTCCCGTTGATGCGGGAGAGGGGGAGTTGGTGGGAAGGGCTCTTTGGGTCGAGAGGGAGGCGAGCCGAGGCGCGCTAGGCGCGCACCCTTTCACTCTGGGGGAGGGGAAGTCGGTCGATGTACCGTTACTTATCCGTGCGCCCAGTCGGGATCGAGTTCCTCCACCACCTCGCGCAGCGGACGGCGGCCGTCGAAACCCTCGCGATAGCCGTGGTAATGGCCGATTCGAAGCTCCGGGAAACGCCAGCAGAGGTAGCCGTCGCCGGTGTCGAAGTCCGCGAGCCACAGGCCCTTCACGACGAGCCCCAGGCGCTCCATCTTGCCGACCCAGCGCCGCACGATCGCCTCATAGCGCCGCTCGGCCTCGCGGAACTCGGGGCTCGCCGGCATCAGGGTCTCGAGCAACTTGCGCGCGGGCTTCAACTCCTCGTGCGACGCGCGCGTGATCCGCCACACGAGCGGGAACAGCGCCTCGGCCTCCGCCAGCGTGAACACGCGCGGATCGTCGCGCGTCGCGATCTGGAAAATCACCGCTTCACTCATCGCCGTATGCGCCTTCGCGCCGCTTGAGCAGCAACTGCGCCGGCCTTAAGCCCAGCGCCAGCGCCGCCACGAAATACACCGCAGTCCCCGCCGTGACCCATAAGATCAAGTTTCCGATCCGGCCCCAGGTGGAAGCTGCGAGCCAGGCGGCCGGATCCCCGGCGCCGTAGACGAGCACGAGCGTCATCGCCGCGGTGGCCAGCATTATTCTTATTATAAACCCGACCCAGCCCGGCAGCGGATGGTAGACCTTGTGCCGGCGCAGTCCCCGATACAGCAGTCCGGCGTTGATGAATGCCGAGACCGAAACCGCAAGCGCCAATCCCACGTGCGCCAGCGGGAAAACCAATACCAGGCTTAGAACGATATTCGCCAGCACCGCGAGCACCCCCACGCGCATCGGGGTCTTCGTGTCCTGACGCGCGTAGAAACCGGGCGCCAGGACCTTGATCAGAATAAATCCGGGCAGCCCGAACGCGAACGCGATGAGCGCCTGGGTGGTCATGTGCACGTCGCGGTCGTTGAAGGCGCCGTGGTGAAACAGCGTCGTGAGGATCGGGCCGGCCAGCACGGTGAGCGCCGCGGTCGCCGGAATGCCGATCACGAACACCCAGCGCAGCGCCCAGTCCAGAAGATGCGAGAACTCCTCGGGCGCGTTGCTGGCGTGCTTGCGCGATAGACTCGGCAGAATGACGGTGGCGAGCGCGATGCCGAAGACGCCGAGCGGGAACTCCATGATCCGGTCGGAATAGGTGAGCCAGGCGACGCTGCCGTTCGCGAGAAACGAGGCCAGGATGGTGTTGACCACCGTGTTGATCTGGGCCACCGACACTCCGAAGATCGCGGGCAGCATCAGGCGCAGGACGCGCGCCACCCCGTCGTGATCGGGCGCGAGGCGCGGCCGCGGCAAAAGCTTCAGCCGCGCAAGGAACGGGGCCTGGAACACCAGCTGCAACGCCCCGGCGATGAACACCCCCCAGGCGAGCGCGAGCACCGGCCGCTCGAGCTGCGGCGCGACCCACACGGCCGCGACGATGAGGCAGACATTGAGCAACACCGGCGTGAAGGCGGCGGCGCCGAAGCGCCCGTAGCTATTCAGAATCCCGGCGGCCAGGGCGACGAGCGAAACGAACAGGAGATACGGAAAGGTGATCCGCAGGATCTCGACCGTGAGCGCGAACTTCTCGCCGCCGAACCCGGGCGCCATCACGAGCACAAAGAGCGGCGCGACCGCGATGCCCGCCAGGGTAAACAGGAACAAGATACCGCTCAGCACGCCGGCCATGCGGTCGACGAAGGCGCGCAGATCCTCCCGGGAGCCGCGCGTCTTGTACTCCGTGAACACCGGCACGAAGGCCTGGGAGAACGCCCCCTCCCCGAAGATGCGCCGGAAAAAATTTGGAATCCGGAACGCGACGTAGAAGGCGTCCGCGGCGATGCCCACCCCGGCGCCGATCAAGTTGGCGAAGGCCATGTCGCGCGCGAGGCCGGTGATGCGGGAGATGAGCGTCATCCCCCCCGTCACGACCGTGGATCGGATCAGTTTGCGCGACATGTCCGGCAAAAAATGCTCAAAAGCCGGTGAGCATAAACGAACTGCTCCCGGGGCGCATCCGCGACGCGATCTTACCCGGGCCGGGATTGACAAAGCCCGGCAAAATCCGCATAGTTGCGCGCCCCAAAACCCAGATGTCCAAGGAGTTTCCTTTGGCGAATACGGCACAGGCCAAGAAACGCGCGCGTCAGGCCGAGACACATCGCGCGCGCAACGTCACCCAGCGCACGCTGCTGCGCACGCGGATCAAAAAAGCGCAGGAGGCGATAGGAAGCAAGGATAAGAACGCCGCCCAGAAGGCCTTCAAGGAGGCCGCGTCGGTCATCGACCGCATGGCGGGCAATGGCATCATCCACAAGAACGCCGCGGCGCGTTACAAGAGCAACCTGAACGTCCGCCTGCGCGCGATGGCATAAGACCCGAAATGGTCCAACAAAAAAGCCGGCATTGCCGGCTTTTTTGTTTACCACTCACTCCTCACCCCTAAC
>MFSU01000105.1 GCA_001785115.1 Candidatus Muproteobacteria bacterium RBG_16_65_34 | reverse complement strand
GGTGGGATTGCGGCAAGTCGTACCTATGCCGAATTGTCGACATGCTGCATATGGGCTACACAGATGAAGTATTGTTCGGTTACGAAGTAGTCGAACGCTTACCAAAGCTGGTCAAGAGCTGGGCGACTCTTGCTTCAATGGCGAAGAATCCCTGACTACCGCTTGCAGCCGACCGGCCACGCCGGGGGCTGAAGCGGCGTTGGCTCTCAAGAATAAAAGGAACTGTCAGCTATCGGCGGTCAGCGCGAATCCGCGCTTGAGCCGTGACTCGTGAGTCGCTGTCCTCAAGACTCTAGACTGACGACTCACGACTTTCCAATCCCCGACCCCAGACCCCGGACCCCCGATCCCTGATCCCTGCCTTATTGCCCCTTCGGGCAACAGTACTCCATCGTGGCGTACATCGCCTCGATCTCGCGGGAAAAGCGCGTCATCATCTCTTTGCGCTTTAACTTGAGCGTGGGCGTGAGCAGCCCGTTCTCGACCGTCCAGGGTTCGGTCACGCGCGCGATGTGGCAGATGCGGGCGTAGCCCGGGAAATCGCGCAACTGCGCGTTGGCGCGCGCGCACAACTCGGTGAGATTCTCGAGCTTGCTCACGCACAGCAGCCCAAGCTTGGGCTGCCCCTCGCCCAGGACCATCGCCTGCTCAAACACCGGATCCTGCAGGACCGCCTGCTCGGCGTCCCCCGGCGGCACCTTCTCGCCGTTCGACAGCACGATGATCTCCTTCACGCGCCCGGTGATGTGCACGCGCCCCTCCCGGATGCGCACGAGATCCCCGGTATGGAGCCAGCCGTCCGCGTCGATCATCGCGCGCGTGGCCTCGGGGTTGTTCCAGTAACCGAGCATGATGTTCGGCCCGCGCGCCAGGAGTTCGCCGGACTCGTCGCAGCGCAGCTCGATGCCCTCGAGCGCGCGCCCCACGGAGGCCGGGTCGTTGTCGCCGTGGCGATTGGCCGCGAGCACCGGCGCGGTTTCCGTCAGGCCGTAGCCTTGCAGGATCGGCAACCCCAGCCCGACAAAAATGCGCGCAAGCTGCGGCGCCAACGCGGCGCCGCCCGCCACGATCAGCCGCATGCGTCCCCCCAGGCGCCGATAAAGTTTCTTCGCTACGAGCAGTTTCAGCAGCGGCCAAAGGAGTCGGTCCGAGGCGCTCGCCTGCTTATTAAACCGCCGCCAGCCAACCTCGACCGCCAAGTCGAACAGCCGGCGCTTGGGGCTGCCCGGGGGCATCTGCTCCTGCATGCGAGTCCAGATGCGCTCGAAGATGCGGGGCACGGCCACGAGGATGGTCGGCGTTTGGGTTTGCAGATCCTCGGCCAGCAGACTTATGGAGCGGGCGTAGACCGTCTGCGCGCCGGCCCAGATGCCGGAGTAGTAACCGCAGGTGCGCTCGAACATGTGCGACAGCGGCAGAAACGACACGAACCGGTCGCGCGGATAAACCGGGATCGCATGCATCGAGGCGATCACGTTGCTCAGGATATTGCGGTGCGAAAGCATCACGCCCTTCGGACGGCCCGTGGTGCCGGAGGTGTAGACGATGGTCGCGAGGTCCTGCGCGCGCGCCGGCGCGCGCGCCGCGATCGCGCCCTCGGCGGGCAGCCAATCGCCGAGGCGCACGGCCTTCGCGTCGCCCGGCGCGGCGCCGTCGAGGTACACCACGCGCTCGAGCGTCTTCGTCAACGCGCGCAGCGCCGGCCACTGGGCGCTGTCTTCGATGAGCAGCAACCGCGCGCCGGCGTCGTTGAGGCACCAGGCCATGTTGTCCGGCCGGTCTTCGAAGTAAAGCGGCACGACCACGAGCCCCAGGCCGAGCGCCGCCTGATCGAAGAGCACCCACTCGACCCGGTTGTGCAGGCAGAGCGCCACGCGATCCCCGGGCTTGAGGCCTTCCCGGGTAAACGCCGCCTGCCAGCGCCCGACCGCGCGCCCCACCTCGCCCCAGCTCCAGTCTTTCCACTCACCGCCGTCGAACTGGCGGTAGGCCGGCGCCTCGGGGCTCTCCGCGATCCGCTGCGTGAACAAATCCGTCAGTGTGGATTGATCGTTGAGGTTCATGGGAAGCCTTTTCGAAGGTTAACAATAATAATAAATTATTCTTGCGTGGCGCCGCTTCGCGCGCGGTCCGCCGGCATCGGCAGGATTGTTGCTCCGCCCGGAGCGCACGTAAAGGCGCGACGATGGCCGACCGGGGACTAACAGTTCGTTGAAAAAGTCCTTCCATGGCCTTTTTCAACACGCAAAGCCCCAGGTAATAATTTCAGGGGCGTGGTTTTTGCTTTGCTTCATTTTTCAAACACTTGAGGTGTTTGAAAAATGGCGACACGTCCATGTATCGCACCGCAGTTTGTTGAAAAAACGAGTTTTTCAACAAACTGCTAGGGCCGGCGTACCGCCGTGCGCAAAAAAAGCTCGGGCTGCGTCCAGCCCGGGTCCGGAGCGAAGCGCTTGCCGTATTCCTGGGCCAGGCGATAGAGGCTGTGGCTGATCCCGGTCTCGCCCAGGCTCTCGATATAGCGCATGGGCCCGCCGAGATAGGGCGCGAAGCCCGTACCATACACCATGCCGGCGTCCACGGCCGAGGGCTCGGTGACCACGCCTTCGCGCAGGCAGGCGACGGCCTCGTTGAGCAGCCGCAAGATCAGGCGCTCGGTGATCGGAATCTCGGGGGCCTTGTCCGCGCGCGGACGCTTGAGCCGCCCCTTGGCGTCATATTTATAGAACCCCCCGTTTGACTTCTTGCCGAGCACGCCCTGCTCCACGAGCTCCGCGAGCCGCTGCGGCACCTCGATCCCGAGGGGCCCCGCGAGCATCTGCGCCACGGAGAGGCAGATGTCGAGGCCCACGGCATCGGCGAGTTCGATCGGTCCCATCGGCATGCCGAAGGCGCGCGCCGCGCGGTCGATGTGCACGATCGAGATCCCCTCCTCGGCCATCTTCACCGCCTCGATGAGGTAGGGCATGAGGATGCGGTTGACGAGAAAACCGGGGCTGCTCTTCACATCGAGCGGCAGCCGGTCGAGCGCGACACCGAACGCCCGCGCCCGCCGGAGCGCCTCCTCCCCCGTCTGCGCCCCGCGCACGATCTCGACCAACTGCATCTTGGCCACGGGATTGAAGAAGTGCAGCCCCACGAGCCGCGCCGGGTCCTTGAGCGACTCGGCGAGTGTTTCGAGCGGAATGCTCGAGGTGTTGGTGGCGAGCAACGCCTGCGGGCGCGCGCGTTGCTCGACCGTGCGGAACAGCTCGCGCTTGGCCTCGACCTTCTCGACGATCGCCTCGATCACGAGATCGGCGCGCGCGAGTCCGTGGCCTTCGACATCCGGCATGAACCGGTCCATGGCCTCTTGCACCGCGCGCGCATCCTTGAGCTGTTTTTTGAAAAACTCGTGGGCCCGCTTCGTGGCGCGCGCGAGAATCTCCGGGGTCCGGTCCTGGAGGCTCACGCGAAAACCCTTGTACGCCGCCCACATGGCGATGTCCGCGCCCATGACGCCGGCGCCGACGACGTGCACCTGTTCGATCCCGTGCGGATGCTTGCGGCCCTCGCGCTTCAACTCCTCGCCGATCAGAAACACGTGCACCAGATTGCGGCTCGTGCGCGCGACCAGGAGCTCGCCGATCGAAAGCGCCTCCCGCTCTTCGCCGGCGCGTTGGCGCCAGAGCTCGAGGATGCGGTACGGCGCGGGGTAGTGTTCGGAGTTGGCCTTCTTGGCGACCTGGCGCGCCATGAGCCGCGCGACGAGCGGCCGCAGCGGCGCCCAACCGGGCGCGCGGCGCCACCACGGGGCACGGCGGCTCGGGCGACGGCGGCGCAGGAACTGCGCGGCGGCGCGCAGGAGATGGCGCTCCGGAACGATCTCGTCCACGAGCCCGAGGCGGCGCGCCTCGCGCGCGCTCACGCTGCGGCCGGTGAGCATCAGATCGAGCGCCGCGAGATCCCCGACGAGGGGCGGCAGCCGCAGGGTGCCGGCGAATCCGGGGTGGATACCGAGCCGCACCTCCGGTAACCCCAGGCGCGTGCCGGGGTCATCGCGCGCGATGCGGTAGGTGCAGGCGAGCGCAAGCTCCAGACCCCCGCCGAGGCAAAAACCATGGATCGCCACGGCCGAGGGAAACGGCAGGCGCGCCAGGCGGCCGAACACAAGCTGGCCCGCGCGCGCGAGCTCGGCGGCGCGCGCGGGGTCGGAGATGCGCTCGAACTCGCGCACGTCCGCCCCGGCGATGAAGCCCGAGGGCTTGGTCGATCGGATAATCAGACCGCGCAGCGGCTGGCCTTCGAGGTCGCGCAGCAATTGGTCGAACTCGCTCAACACCTCCTGCGAGAGCAGGTTGGCCGACTGCCCGGCGACGTCGAGCGAAAGGGTCGCGAGCTCATCGACGATATCGAGTTTCCAGTGGTTCATATTCATTCGCGTTAGACCCGCACGAGCATGGCCCCGCCCTGGCCGCCGCCGATGCACAGCGTCGCCACACCGCTGCCCCCGCCCTTGCGCTTGAGGGCGTGCAGCAGGTGCAGCACCAGCCGCGCCCCGCTCGAACCCACCGGATGGCCGCAGGCGACCGCCCCGCCCTCGGGATTGAGCCGTGCCGGGTCCATGCGGCCGAGGGGCTTTTCGAGCTTCAATTCCGCGCGCGCATACTCCGCGCTGTCCCAGGCCGCCTGGCAGGCGAGCACCTGCGCGGCGAAGGCCTCGTTCAGCTCCATTTGCTTGAGATCGTCCATCTTGTGCTGGTGGCGCGTGAGCAGCTTCGCCACCGCGTGCACCGGCCCGAGACCCATCTGCGCGGGGTCCACGCCCGCCCACTCGTGGCCCAGAAGCTCGCCCAGGACTTCGAGCTTGTGGCGCTTCACCGCCTCCGCGCTCGCGAGCACGAGCATGGCCGCGCCGTCGGTGATCTGCGAGCTGTTGCCGGAAGTGACCGAGCCGTATTTGGGATCGAACACGGGCCGCAGTTTCGCGAGCCGATCGAGCGTCGTATCGCGCCGCAGGCCCGAATCCTCGGCGTAGAAGTTGCCGCGCGTGTCGTAGAGCGTGGCGACCTCCGCTTGCATCTGTCCGGCATCGTAAGCCGCGGCAAGCCGCTGATGGCTTTGCAGCGCGTATTCATCCTGCTGCTCGCGGCCGATCTGGAAACGGTGCGCCAGCCCTCCGCGGTCTGGCCCATGTTGAGCTTGACCAACGGATCGGTGAGCCCCAAGAGCAGCGCGTACACCGGCTTGAGGTAAGCCAATCGAAAGCGGGCAATGGCCTTAACCCGTGCGGGAACGCTCTTGGCGCGCAGCAGACCGCCGAGCCAGCCGACCATCGCGAGGTTCCACTGGACGGGCGCGCGGCTCATCGCCTCCGTGCCGCCGGCGAGAATGAGGTGCGCTTGTCCGAGGGCGATGCGCTCGTAGGCCGAGGCCAGCGCCTGGAGTCCCGAGGCGCAGTTGCGCTGCACGGTGAAGGCCGGGGTTTGCTTCCCGAGCCCGAGGCGCAGCGCGATGATGCGCGCGATGTTGGCCTCATCCGCCGCGGGGATCACGCAACCCACGATCGCCTCGTCGATCTCGCTCGGCGCAAACGGCATGCGCGCGAGCACCGGCCGCGCCGCCGCGACCGCAAGATCCGCGGCCGAAAACGCGCCCGGCTCGGCGCGCACCTTGAGATACGGCGTGCGCGCGCCGTCGACGACATATACCTTGGTCATGGTGTTACCACCTCCATGAACGGGGATCGGCAAGAGGCTTTGGCTGATGGCTATCAGCCGACCGCCGCTAGCCTACAGCTTTAATCCTGTTAATCCTGAAAAATCCTGTTAATCCTGTCTATTAAATCAAAAATCTTTCGCCGGAAAATCATCCACCGCAATCACCTCCTGGCGCAGGGCGTGCACGGTGCGCACCGCCTCGGCCTCTTCCCGATTCAATATGCCCTGCTTCTGCGCGGCTTCCAACTGGGCCTCGATGTCGCCGGTGAGCAGCGGGTGCGCGTCGACAAACGCCTGGAGCTTGCGCTCGAGCGGCTCGGCGGCAATGACCTTGGGCAGGGCCGCTTCGAGTCGCCCGGTCGCGTCGTTCGAGTCGCGCGAGACGTAGATGCCGGCGGTCAGGCGGTCGCGCGTGGCCGAGGGTTCGAGCAGCAGTTTCGCCGCCGCGTGCCCCATGGCGTCGGACGGCACGTAGTAGCGCCGGCCGGTAGGGAACACCATCCCGCCGAGGAACCAGCCGAGGAAGCGGTTCGGGAAATTCTTGAGAATCACCACAATCGCCTTGGCGGCTTCGTGCAGGCAATACTCGGCGGCCCAGCGCATGAGCGGGATGTCTTCCTTCGGGCGGCCGTCGTCCTCGAAGCGCTTGATCACCGCGGAGGCGAGATACATGAAGCTCAACACGTCCGCGAACCGCCCCGAGATTTTTTCCTTGCGCTTGAGCGCGCCGCCGAGGCTCAGCATCGCCACATCGGAGACGAAGGCGAAGGCGCTCGATATGCGCGTGAGCTTCTGGGCGTAGCGCCGCGCGGGACCGCCGAGGGGCGCCGCCACGAACCGCCCGTCGGTGATCCCCAGCCACAGCGCGCGCGCGGCGTTGGAGATCGTAAAGCCGATGTGCCCGAAGATCGCGCCATCGAAGGTCTTCGAGGCGCGCGTACGGTCGGCGTCGGCGACCGCCTGCATCTCTTTCAGCACGTAGGGATGGCAGCGCACCGCGCCCTGGCCGTAAATGATGAGCGCACGCGTGAGGATGTTCGCGCCCTCGACCGTGATGCTGATGGGCAGCGCCTGATACGTCCGCCCCATGAAGTTGCGCGGCCCGAGGCAGATCCCCGCGCCGCCCTGCACGTCCATGGCATCGTTCACCACGCGGCGCATGTGCTCGGTCAAGTGATACTTGACGATCGCCGAGGCGACCGAGGGCTTCTCGCCGAGGTCGACGGCGCGCGCGGTGAGCGTGCGCGCGGCATCCATCACATAGGTGTAGCCCGCAATGCGCGCGAGCGCCTCCTCGATGCCCTCGAACCGGCCGATCGGGAGCTTGAACTGCTTGCGGATGCGGGCGTAGGCGCCGGTCGCGCGGCTGGCGAGCTTGCCCGCGCCGGTGGAGAGCGCGGGCAGCGAGATCGAGCGACCCGCGGCGAGGCAATCCATGAGCATCCTCCAGCCCTGGCCCAGGTAGGTCTGACCGCCGATCGCCCAGTCCATCGGGATGAACACGTCCTTGCCCCAATTGGGGCCGTTCTGGAACGGGACGTTGAGCGGATTATGGCGCGTGCCGATGTGGACCCCGGGCGTGTCCGTGGGGATGAGCGCGAGTGTGATGCCGATGTCTTCCTTATCGCCCAGCAGGCGATCCGGGTCGAACAGCCGAAACGCGAGCCCGAGGATCGTGGCCACGGGACCGAGCGTGATGTAGCGCTTCTCCCACGTGAGCCGAATCCCGAGCACGTCCTTCTTGCCCCGGAACTCGCCGCGGCAGACCACGCCGCGATCGGGCATGGCGCCGGCGTCGCTGCCGGCCTCGGGGCTGGTGAGCGCGAAGCACGGCACGTCCACGCCGCGCGCCAGGCGCGGGAGGTAATGGTTCTTCTGCTCGTCCGTGCCGTAGTGCAGGAGCAGCTCCGCGGGCCCAAGCGAGTTCGGCACCATCACGGTCACCGCGACGGTGATGGAGCGGGAGGCGACCTTCATCACCACCGCCGAGTGCGCCTGCGCGGAGAATTCGAGCCCGCGGTATTTCTTCGGGATGATCATCCCGAAGAAGCCGTTCTCCTTAAGAAAGCGCCAGACCACGGGCGGGAGATCGCGGTGCGTGTGCGTGATCTCCCAGTCGTCGAGCATGCGGCAGAGCTCCTCGACCGGGCCGTCGAGGAACGCCTGCTCCTCGGGCGAGAGCTTGGGCTTGGGAACGGTGAACAGCTTTTCCCACCGCGGCTTGCCGCCGAAGAGCTCGGCCTCCCACCACACGGTGCCGGCCTCAAGCGCCTCGCGCTCGGTGGCCGACATCGCGGGCATGATCTTGCGGAATACACGCAGGATGTGATCGCCGATAAGCGGACGGCGCAACGCGGGGATATTGAGCGGGGCCGCAAAGAGCACGAACAAGACCCACAAGCCGGTCAGCCACGCCGGGCTGTGCGCGCCGAGGAAGGAGCATGCGGCGAGCGCGAGGCCGGCGACTGCCGTCCAGATCCACAGGCGCGCGCGGTGATAGGCCAAAAACCAGGCCATCGCCGCCACCACTAGAATCCACAAAGATGCCGTCATCTCTGGCAAACCCGGGTTGTTGTTCTCATTTAGACCGTCGCCGCTTCCGGCCTGGTTCACCGAAATTCCTGGATGCCCTCATGATAGCAAACGGCTACCGCTCGGGGACGCCTTTAGGTAAATCGCCGGACCGGACCTGACAAGCCGCGGCGGGGCTGAGGCCGCCGCGTTCAGCCCCGCGTGCCGGCGGATCGGCCGACGCGTCCCGTTGCCGCGGCGCGGATAACCTGAGGATTTTCGGGACAAAACGCGGGCCCTACCCAAATAGTCAAAAATTTGAAAGATTAAGGCCAGGCGCAGTGTTGCGCGGTTTCTGCGGAATGAGAACTGTAAAACGGGCAACACCGCCTTGGGGGCATTCGGGTCAAGAAGGCGTTCCCCCTCGTCGCGGTTCAGGGTCCGGCCTAACAAGGGAGGAGCATCGTGTCATCGAAGGGTAGACATTCCGGGGTGCCGTTTTCCTTGCCGGCGAGGACGTCGCCGCAATGACCATCTACGCCTACAGCATCCCGGCCATCCTGGCGCTGATCGCTAAGGTCGTCATCCTGTATTTCTCGCAGCGTGCCGAGGTACAGGACGACCGCACAGTAATTTTCCGCCTCGCGCTCGTGCTGTCCATAGCAATGAACGTGGGCGAAGTAGCGTTTCTCCAAAAGCCGTTCGACAGCGCTGTAATGTATGGCGCCTTGATCTACTACGCAGCACATATTCCTTTGATGGCGTTTTTAGTCCATCTTGCCATTTCGATCAGCGTCGACAACTACCGCTCACGGCGTTTCCTCCCCGTGTACACGTTCATATATGGCTATGCGCTGGCGCTGGAAATCTTGTTGCTGTTTACCTCTCGGCTGATCGAGGGGATTGAAGACTTCAACGGCTACACGGCGACGCGCGTTCCGGGACCGCTGTTCTGGCTGTACGAACTTTTTATGCTGATAAGCTTCGCCGCGTTGCTCTCGTTGCCGATTTTCGGCCTGAGTCGGCGGCGCGGAGCCGTCGCACGAACAAAATGCAAGCTCTGGCTCGCTACGGTCAGTCCGTTGGCGTTTCTGGTTGTTGCCGTCCTCGTTTTGCTTCACTTCAAAATACGATGGTTCAATGCGACGGTTACTGCTCCCCTGCTCATCGCTTTGTTCTTGGCCGCTGTAGGTTATGCCACCCACAAGCGGCGCATTATCGAGCTTGATTTTTACATTCCCTGGTCTCGCACCAGGAAAGGAAAAATCGCGCTTTATCAGCTGCTTGCGGCGCTGGCCCGCGAGATCCCCAAGATTGAATCCACCGAGAAATTGCTCAGCCGGTTTTCGAAAATCCTGGGCTGCCCCGTGTTCCTGGTCGGGCGGGGCTTGGGCTTTTTTTCCAGCACGGACCTCCACGGCTCTGCATACCGCTTCCCCAAACCCGCGCTCAACAAAATTCACCGGGTGACAGTCGCGGACGAGATCCGCGATACCGAACCGGAAATTTCCGCCCTCATGAAACGACATCGCGTCGCCGCCATTGTCCCGTTCTTCCCGCACAGCCAAAGCGGTGCGTTCTGGCTGTTGTTCGGAGAACCGTTCGGCCAGCGCGTCTATACGCCGCTGGACTTCCGGATGATCGAAGGGCTTTTCGGCAAAATGGCAGGGATGTTCCTGGACAAGATGATCCGGGCAGGCCGGCAAAATCGACGCCGAAGCAACGCGAACGCCAGCGAACCAGCCGGTTCCGTCGCTTTGAAGCAATGGCAGGCGGCGCCGGACAAACCCCTGGAACATTATTTCGCAGAGGTGGAGGCGGAGATCATCGAAAACGCGCTCAAACGCTGCAACGGCAACCAAGCTCAAACCGCGCGCCTGCTCGGCCTGCGCCCGAATACCCTGCATTACAAACTCAAGCGTTACGGTCTGGCTTGAACCGACGCGATAGCCGTTTTCTCCGCAAAATGCGGTTCGAGTCGGCGCGCTCGTTTCCGACCTGCTCGCCGCCCTAAACCTGACATTTCCCCCCTAAGTCGTTCGTGCGCCGGTGTTTCTCAGCGATCACAGTCGCTGAGAAACATGAAAATCCCGACAAACTCTCCCTTAAGGCCAAATTCAAAATTTTGAATACTTGAAGAAACCCATTACTTTTACTCGTGGGGGCCTAGCTCAGTCGACAGGGTCGTCACCCAAACCGCCCATTGGGCGTGTTGGGTCAGGAAAGGATTCCTGCCCCCTCCTCTCCTGGTTTAAGGCCCGCCGAAAACATAACCAGGAGAGACACGCATGTACATGTACACCCAGGGCCACTCACGTATTGTCAGTACAGGCATTTATCTTCCCGAGGAACGCGTCACCTCCATACATTTGCTGGAAACGATCGATTCGAAGAATCGTTTTGACATCCCCTATGACTGGTTGGACCGCATGATGGGAATTAACGAAAGGCGCGTGGCAGCGCCTGATATGTTGCCGTCAGACATGGCGGCTAAAGCGGCGCAAGAGGCGTTGGAGATCGCGGGGGTTCATCCTCGAGATATTGATGCAATCATTTATGCCGGCGTTGTCCGTGATTATCTGCTGGAACCAGCGACGGCGCATGTCGTGCAAGACAAGATCAAAGCTTACAACGCCGTCGCCTTCGACGTTACCAATGCGTGTCATGGGTTCATGAACGGGATTCACCTGATGGACGCGCTCATCGCCACGGGGCAAGCGCGTCGCGGGCTGATTGTGACGGGGGAACAGGGAACCCGGTACACATACAAGGCCATCGATGCCCTGCGCCAGACGGCCGACCGAAGCTTGTTCGTAAAATTGGCGGGGGGGCTGACCTTGGGGGACGCTGGTGCCGCGATGATCATGGGCCCCAAACTCGAACCCGATACCGGGTTCATGGGTTTCATGCTCCAGTCTCAGGGCCAGTATTCGAGGTTATGTACCTGTGGCAAAGATGGTCAGGAATCGCTGCTCGAAACCGACATGGCAAACATCATCGAACAGGGCATCGCCATGCTCGGGGATATGTATGACGTGTTCATGAAAAAGTTGGGGTGGAAGCCGGAGGAGATCGCGAAGTTCGTCCACCATCAGGTAGGAAGAAAGGTTTTCAGGCACCACGCCAAATACGCCAAGGTTTCACTCGAAATCATGCCCGATACAGTGAGCACCCTGGGTAACCTGGTAACGGCGAATATTCCGCTGAATTTGTACAATCTTGATAAAAATCATGAAGTTAAATCTGGAGAGAAGGTCTTCATTGCCGGCGCAGGAAGCGGTCTTGCCATAAGCCAAACGGGGATTGTCTGGAATGCGGCGTGATTTATGTCTATTTTTAGAGAATTGGAGTAAAGAGGCGGGGATCGACTCGCCTCATACCGCGCCAATCAGCATATCCTGTAAACTGTCTGGTCAATCGCGCATGCAAGGAAGCCTGTACAACGACATATGGAACTGAGCCTCCCTTTTATCATCGTACCTCCGATCATCGCTTTGCTGTTCAAGGCGGGCATTTACGCCTACGCTTGGAGCACCAAAACCCATAATCTGCATACACGGCTTTATCTGCTGTTCCTTTTTTCGTTCTCGATTCAGAACGTCGCTGAGATATTCGGTCTCTACAAGGTCAATGTAGACGGCGTCATGCCGCATTTTGAGGGCGGGCTGTTTTACGCTGCTGTCATCGTTGCCTTGGCGCTATTTTTTCATCTCGCCCTCGCCGTAGCTTTTGATCGACAACGAGTTGCAAAAAAGATTGCGCTGGCTTTCGTCTACGGCTACGCCGCGGTGCTTCAGTTGCTGCTCGTCTTCACGATGTATTTGATCCAAGGGTTTGAAACCCTTGAATATGGTTTTGGACTTAGTATCACGAGAGTACCAGGACCACTCTATTTCCTGTTCGAGTTTTATGTTGTCGGGCTCCTTGTCGGTAGCAGCGGAATACTGGGTTATGGATGGAAAAAACAGGAAACGCCCCAAAAGCGCGCGAAGAACCTGATGTTGCTTGCGGCCATCGTTCCTACGGTCGCAGCGGGGCTCTTTGTGATTGGCCTACTGCATTTCGGTGTCAAGTGGATCAACACGTCGGTGATTTTCCCGACCACCATAACGTTCTTCTTGATCCTCACTGCCTACGCCACTCATCAATACAGGATATTCGACATCCAATTCTTCATCCCCTGGTCCAAGGTGCGCGCCCGCAAAACGGCCTTCTACGACCGCGTCCGTGCGATGATCTCCGAGATCGCCGAACTCGGGTCGGCGCGCGAGGCGGTGACGCGGCTCGGGGACACGCTGCGCTGCCCGGTGGCGCTGATGAGCACGGGCAAGCCGGTGCTCGCGGTCGCCGGCGGGACCCAGCAGATGGTCGCGTTCCCGCTGGAGCAACTGCATAAGATCGAGCGCATCACCGTGGCGAACGAGATCGCCGATGTGGCGCCGGATACCTACCGGATGATGCGCGCCCACGGCATCGCCGCCATCGTGCCGTTCTACCCGCACAGCCAGAGCGCCTCCGGCTGGATGCTGCTCGGCGACGCCTTCAGCGAACAGGTCTACACGCCGCTCGACTTCAAGATGGTCGAGCAGCTCTTTGCGCGGCTCGCGGACCTGTTCCTCGACAAGATGGTCTCGATGCGCACGCAGCTCGCCGAAGCGCAGCGGGGCGGGCGCATGCTGGAGCAGCGGACGCAGGTTCTGGAGCAGAATCTCAGCGCGCTGCGCGAGGAAAACCACGCTTTGCGGCGGCAAAACCATGCGCTTATGGAGGAGCATATGGCGAACGCGAAACACACCCTGCTCGATTATCTCGATGCCCCTAAGAAGGCGGCCCGTCGTGCCGCACAGCAGGGCGCGGAACCGCCGCCGCTCAAGACCTTAGACGAGCATCTCGGGGAATACGAGGCGCGCCTCATCGAGCAGACGCTCGAGAGCTGCGGCGGCAACCAGGCGAAAGCGGCGCGGCTGCTGGGCCTTAAGCCGAACACGCTGCATTACAAATTAGAACGCTACGGCCTGGCGGGGGAGAAGAGACGTCAGGCCCGTAAGGCCGTGCCGCCCAAACCGGAGTAATTGCCTCGGTTCCTTGGCTTAATCCCACAAGCTGTGCCTGCATCGCCCGCGCTTCGCGGGAAACGGTATCGCTTCCCCCGAAAAGTCGTCTAGGCCGAGCCCGCGTTGCCCCCGCTGCGCTGCCGGAGGCTCGCGGTGTCCACCTCGGGGTGGGTGGCGTAGGCGAAGATCGCACCGGCGACCGCCGCCGCCATGGTCTCGCCCCAGGCCTGCACCTGGGGGCGGAAGCCCACGTCGCACCAGAAGAGCTTGCCCTCCTCGAACCGCCCGCATAAGAAATGCACGCCCTCCGGGAGCAGCGCCAGGGCGCTTTCGACATCCGAGGTATAAGGGCGACAGCCCGCCGCACCGCCGGGGTTGCCCAGATGACGCTCGATGAGCATGTCCGCTTTGCGGCTCGGGCGGCGCAACTGCTTCAGAATTTTTTCGCGAAACTCGGCTTTCATCTTTCACCTTCCGTCCTCTTTAATCTATGCTTCTTTTCATGAAACTTTAGCAGTTTGTTGAAAAACTCGTTTTTCAACAAACTGCGGTGCGGCATAGGGACGCGCCGCCATTTTTCGAACACGTTAAGTGTTTGAAAAATGAAGCAAAGCAAAAACCGCGCTTTTTGCTTTGCGTGTTGAAAAAGGCCATGGAAGGACTTTTTCAACAAACTGTTAGTGCAAAAGCCAGGCCTTTTTTATAGGCGAAATTCCCTACGGATGGGGCCGGAAATGATAGCTCATTCATAGGGGATCAAGTCTAATGGTCGTTGACCGCCGCCCGGTACGGTTGTGGATTACCTTTGTTTTAGCCGCGCTTTTTGTGGGTAAACCGGCTTGGGGAAGCAGTGGCAATGCGCTGCCCCGCGCGACCAGCGAGGCCCTGGGGATGGCCGACGCCAACGTGGCCCTAGCCGCGGGTCCGGCGGCGCAGTTCATCAATCCCGCTAATATTCTCGACTCGGGTAAGGAAAGCCGCTGGGAGGCCGGTGCGCTGTTAGGCGGCGTTTTCCCGACCTTCACCCGTGACGCCGCCGCAGGCGCCGCGGCGACGGGCGAGCATGCCGCTAAAACGACCTACCCGATGGTTCCGTACGCAGCGATGACGTTTCCGTTGTCGGATCGCGTGGCCTGGGGCTTCGCCGCGGACTCGCCGTACGGCCTGCGCAGCGAATGGAAGGATCACCAGTTCGATCTGAACCTCGGCCCGCTGGGCACGGCGGACCTGGCGCAGGCCGCTGAGCTCAAGACCGTCCGCCTGGGGCCGGCGGCGGCGCTGCGGCTCGATGACGCCTGGAGTCTCGGCGCGCGCGGGTTCGTCCAGTACGTCGAGGCGTTGGAGGAAAACGATATCTACTCGGTGAAGGGCGACGGAACCTCTTTCGGCGGGCAGATCGGGATCCGCTTTGCGTCGGAAGACTTCAAATTCGGCGCCGCCTACACCAGCCGCACCAACACCGAGATCAAAGGAACCTTGGGCGGTATTCATCCGGTCGCCTCGGCGAGCCTCGTCGCCGGCGACGCCAAGGCGAATATTCTCCTCCCCGACCGGCTGCAAACCGGGATGGCGTTCCGCCTTCGACCGGAGCTGTGGTGGGAGATCGACCTCGACTGGATCGGCTGGGCGTACGTCGATGAGCTGAGCATCTATCAGGCGAACGGTGCGCTCGCCAACGCCGGAAAGAACGCCCGCCACAACGAGGACACGCTCTCCGTGCGCACCGGCGTGCAGTGGAAGCACTCCCCCCACCTCACCCTGTACGCGGGCATCGGCTACGACCCGACGCCGGTGCCGGAGCGCGACGTCGCGCCCACCCAAGGCATGCTGCGCAAGACCCGCATCGCGTTCGGCGGCGCGTACGCGACCGAGAGCGGCTTGAAGCTCGGCGTCACCTATCAGTACGTCCGCGGGCACCCCCGGCGCGTCGGCGCCACCGACCAGGACAGCTTCGGGGGGAGCGACACGCACCTCTACGAAGGCACCTACGAAAGCGAGTCCCACATCCTGGGGATCAGCCTGGCGGGGGAGTTCTAGCGACTGTCTGCGCTCCGCGCGGATCAGATCTCGATCATCTCGAAGTCGGCCTTGGTCGCGCCGCAGTCGGGGCACTTCCAGTTCTCCGGCACGTCCTCCCAGCGGGTCCCGGGCTCGATGCCTTCCTCCGGCAAGCCATTGTCCTCTTCGTAGACAAACCCGCAGATCACGCACATATACGTCTTCACCGGCATCCCCCGGGCGGCAAGCCACCGCGGGCATTTTGGCGCAATCGCGCCCCGGGTTCCATGGTGCGCCGAAACCGCCGCGGGTAAAATGCGGACTCGATGGAACAGCGCGTTGGCGTAGTACTTTTCAACCTGGGGGGGCCGGATTCGCTCGCGTCCGTCAGGCCCTTTCTCTTTAACCTCTTTTCCGACCCGGACATCTTCAAGTTCCCGTTAGGCGCGCTCACCCAAAAGCTCTTCGCGGCCTACATCTCCTGGAAGCGCGCGCCGGAGGCAGCCAAGGGCTACGCCGCCATCGGCGGCAGATCGCCGCTGCTGGAGAACACCCGGAAGCAGGCCCAGGCGCTCAAGCAGGCGCTCGCGGACTCCGGCGCCTTCGATGTCCACATCTGCATGCGCTACTGGCCGCCCGCGGCGCCGGAGGTCGTGGCGGAGCTAAAGGCCCGCGGGTACACGCGGGTCGTACTGCTGCCGCTCTATCCGCAGTACTCGATCACCACCACTGGCAGCTCGTATAACGCCTTTATGCGCGAATGCCGCCGCTGGAACTACGAGCCGCGGGTCACCTTGATCCGCCAGTGGTATGATCAGCCGGATTACCTCGCGGCCATCGTCGAGGCGGTGCGCGCCGAGGCGGCGAAATTCCCGGACCCGGACCCGGACCGCATCGAGCTGCTGTTCTCGGCCCACGGGCTGCCGCAGAAGATCGTCGCCGGCGGCGACCCGTACGAGCTTCAGATCCGCGCGACCTACCGCGCGGTGTGCGAGCGCCTCGGCTGGCCGCACACGACGCTCTGCTACCAGAGCCGGGTCGGGCCGCTGAAGTGGCTCGAGCCGTACACCGAAGCGGTGATCCGCGAAAAGGGCCGGGCGGGAGTCAAACAGATGCTCGTCTATCCGATCGCCTTCGTCTCCGACCACATAGAAACGCTCCATGAGTTGGGACAGACCTATGCGGAACTGGCGCGCGCGGAAGGTGTGGCACATTACCGCGTGACGCCGGCACTCAACGACCACCCGCGGCTCATCGAAGGACTGAAGCGGCTGGTGCTGGATTCGCTGCATACCTCATGACCGCCGGTACGCCCCCCGTGGTGCTCATCTTCGCCGGCAGCGACCCCACCGGCGGGGCCGGCATCGCCGCCGACTGCCTGACGCTCGCCTCGCTCGGCTGCCATCCGGCGCCAGTCGTGACCGCGGTGACCGCCCAGGACACGACCGGTATCAAGCAGTTCGCCTGCGTAGAGACCGAGCTCGTGATCGCGCAGGCGCGCGCCGTGCTCGAGGACATGCCGGTGGCGGCGTTCAAGATCGGGATGCTCGGCAATACCGCCACGGTGAGCGCCGTGGCCAGCATCATCGAGGATTATCCCGACATTCCGCTCGTCGTGGATCCGGTGCAACTCTCGGACCGGGACGATGCGCTCGCGGAGGAGCCGCTCGATGACGCGCTGCGCACGTTGCTGCTGCCACGGGCCACACTCGCCACGCCGAACAGCCGCGAGGCCCGCGCGCTCGCGCCGGGCGCCGACACCCTGGACGCCTGCGCCCAGGAGCTGATGTCGCTCGGGTGCGAATACGTCCTGATCACGGGCACGCACGAACCCACCCCGCAGGTGGTCAATCGCCTGTACGGCCACAGGCGCCTCCTCGAGACCTTCACCTTCGAGCGCCTGCCCGGGGACTACCACGGCAGCGGCTGCACGCTCGCCTCGGCCTGCGCCGGGGCGCTCGCGCACGGGCTCGAGCCGATCGAGGCCGTGCGCGAGGCGCTGCACTACACGTGGAACACGCTCAAACACGGCTTGCGGCTCGGGATGGGCCAGTACCTGCCCGACCGCATCTACTGGGGCGGCGGACCCGTTGCGCGCCGCAAGCCCGATGAAAAGTAAGCCGCGTATCCGCGGCCTGTACGCCATCGCCGACACGCAGTACCTCTCCGATGCCGGGCTCGCGGCGGCCGCGGCGCAGGCGATCGCGGGCGGGGCGCGGGTGCTTCAGTACCGCGACAAAAAAGGCGATGACGCGCGGCGCCGGCATCAGGCGGCCGAGCTGCTCGCGCTCGGTCGCCGCCACGGCGTACCGCTCCTCATCAACGACGATGTCGCGCTCGCGCTGGAGGTGGGCGCGGACGGCGTGCACCTCGGACGCGAGGACGCACGGCTTTCGGAGGCGCGCGCGCAACTCGGCGCGGCGGCGCTCATCGGCGTCTCCTGCTACAACGAGCTCGCGCGGGCGCTTGCGGCGCAGACGCAGGGCGCCGATTACGTCGCCTTCGGAAGTTTCTTTCCTTCGCGCACGAAGCCTCAAGCGGTGCGCGCCGGCCTCGAGCTGCTGCGCGCGGCCAAGCGCAAACTCCGCATCCCGATCGTTGCAATCGGCGGCATCACGCCGGAAAATGGCGCGTCCCTGATCGCGGCCGGTGCCGATGCGCTGGCGGTGATCGAAGGCGTGTTCGGCCAGGCTGATGTCCGTGCGGCGGCTGAGCGCTATGTGCGCCTCTTCCATCCTCCAGTCTCATAGACGCGCCAGGGGGGAGCTGTATCCCCCAGTCGATAAGCCCCGCCGTATTGGCGCAAAGGCATCTGCCGTATCTACTTTGGCGTAGATACTTTTTGATGAGGAACGGAACGATGAAAACCGCCAAGATATTCCGCAGCGGCAACAGCCAGGCCGTCCGGCTTCCCAAGGAGTTCCGCGTTCCCGACGACGAAGTCTTCATCAAAAAGACGGGGGGACGATCGTGCTGATCCCCAAGAAGGGTGGCCGCTGGCAGAATGTGAAAGCCTGCGTCGGCCGCTTCAAGGGCGAGCTGGAGCGTAAGCAACCCCGGACGTTCGATGAGCGCCCGTGGCCGCAATGAACTATCTGCTGGATACCGACGCCTGTATTTACCTGATGACCGACCGCGAACCGCGGCGGCGGGCAAATATCCTGGCGCATCTGGAGGCACTGCCGGCGGATGAAATCGTCTACCTCTCCAGCGTCACCGTGATGGAACTGAGCTACGGCGCGCACAAGGGTCGCTGGAGCAAGGCCAATACCGAACTGCTGGAGCAATTCTTGCTGGATTTCGCCGTCGCGCCCTTCGATGAAAAGGCCGCCCACATCGGCGGCGCCCTGCGCGCAACCCTGGAGAAAAAAGGCAAACCGATCGGCCCGCTGGATACGCTGATCGCCGCGCACGCCTTGGGCTTGGGGACCGCTTTGGTGACCAACAACGCGCGTGAACTTTCCCGCGTCCCCGGTCTGAAAGTGAAAAACTGGGCAGCCGTCTAAGCCATTTTATTTCGCAGCGACGACGCCCATCGGCGAACGCTCGGTGGAACCGCTGACGCTGTGTCAAAATACGACTCGTTTTTCATCCCACAGGACAACGCATGAGCCAGTCGCAGGAGCTGTTTAACCGGGCCAAACAACACATCCCCGGCGGCGTGAACTCCCCCGTGCGCGCCTTCAAGGGCGTCGGCGGCGAGCCGGTGTTCTTCGCCCGCGGCGCGGGCGCCTATCTCTTCGACGAGGACGGCAAGAAGTACATTGATTACGTCGGCTCCTGGGGACCGATGATCCTCGGGCACGCGCACCCCAAGGTGCTGACCGCGGTCAAAGAGACGGCGGAGAAGGGCCTGAGTTTCGGCGCACCCACGCGCATCGAGATCGAGATGGCGGAGCTGGTCTGTTCGATCCTGCCCTCGATCGAGAAAGTGCGGATGGTGAGCTCGGGCACCGAGGCCACGATGAGCGCCATTCGGCTCGCGCGCGGTTACACCGGGCGCGACAAGATCGTCAAGTTCGAAGGCTGCTATCACGGGCATGCCGACTCGCTCCTGGTGAAGGCGGGCTCCGGCGCGCTCACGCTCGGCGTGCCGACCTCGCCCGGCGTGCCGGCGGACCTCGCGGCGCACACGCTCACGCTCGAATACAACAACATCGCGCAGGTGGACGAGGTGTTCAAAAAACTCGGCCACGAGATCGCCTGCGTGATCGTCGAGCCCGTCGCCGGCAACATGAACTGCGTGCCGCCGGTGGCGGGCTTCCTTCAGGGGCTGCGCGCGCTGTGCGACGCGCACGGGGCGCTGCTCATTTTCGACGAGGTCATGACGGGCTTTCGCGTGGCCTTGAACGGGGCCCAGGGACTCTACGGCGTGAAGCCCGACCTCACCACGCTCGGGAAGGTGATCGGCGGCGGTCTGCCCGTGGGCGCCTTCGGCGGGCGCGCCGAGGTCATGGGCCGCATCGCCCCCGAGGGGCCGGTGTATCAGGCCGGCACGCTCTCCGGCAACCCGGTGGCGCTCGCCGCGGGGCTGGCGACCTTGAGGGAGATCTCGAAACCGGGCTTCTTCGCGGAGCTTTCGGCCAAGACCACGGCGCTGATGGAAGGGCTGAAAGAGCGGGCGCGCAAAACCGGCGTTGCGCTCACGGTGCAATCCGTCGGCGGCATGTTCGGGATTTTCTTCACCCACGAGCCGCGCGTGACGAGCTTCGCTCAAGTCATGGCCTGCGACGTCGAGCGCTTCAAGAAATTCTTTCACGGAATGCTCGAACGCGGCGTGTACCTCGCGCCGTCGGCGTTCGAGGCGGGCTTTGTCTCGGCCGCGCACTCGGATGCCGACATCGCCGAGACGCTGGACCACGCCGAGGCGGTGTTCAAGACGTTATAAGAATTTCTGCCGCAAAGACGCGGAGGACGCAAAGAAAAACCTTGGGGCGTAAAACCCGAAACAGCAACCGCAGATAAACACCGATTTTAACGCGGATCAAAAATGCCGCTGTTATCTTTTGCCCTCAAACGCCTTTCTTTGCGTCCTCTGTGCTGTACCGGGACGTACGAATGTCGCGCGAGACGGGATGTCGGGAGCGACCGTCTTTGCGGCGAACGATCATACAAATCAAATAAAAAGGGCCGGCTTTCGCCGGCCCCGCGTGCACCCCATGCACAAAATCTTTCGGTCAGCTCACCAGGATGTTTTCCGAGGCGAAGCGGACGGTCGCCACCTGGGGATTCAGGGTCCCGTCGCTCAGGGCGATATCCACACCGAGAATGGCGACGACGTCCGAATGGTCGCGCACCCCGGGCAGTTCCTCGCGCAGGTAGCCGTAATGGGTCTCGTTCATGTAGACCACATTCGGCCGCAGACCGTGATGGTGTTCGTAGTTGTTGACCAAGCTGACGATGTGGCTAAGCATCTCTTGCTCCTTTCCCTCGCCTCGAGGGTCCAGCAGGGGGTTCGCCCGATTTTCGGCCAGTGATTCGGCGAATCCCGGAAACCTTGTCTCACCTGGGAATGAGCAATAGCTGTGCCACAACTGGGTGTTGCGCGTAACCTATTGATGATAATTGTGAAATGCGGAGGGATCGTTTGCAGGGTCACAGCAGACTAGCGACCGGCAGCGCGATTTTCGGTCCGCCTGGGTGCCGAAACGCGTCACTTGTCGGCCGCCGGCACAACGGCAGGGGCTCGGGAGCTTGAACTCAGGGTGAGGCGAGCGGCCGTGCCCTGCGGCCAGCCAATCTCAGAGGAGATAGCGGCCCCTGCGCGAGACCGCCATGCGAACTCCAGGAGTTTGTTGAAAAATGAGTTTTTCAACAAACTGCCAGGAGGTTCTAATCCGATCAGCGCGGATCCAGGGCCGCCACGTACTCCGAGACCGCTTTGATCTCCTGCTCGGACATGCGGAAGGCGATGCGGGTCATCACGTCGCCGTCGTTGGTGCGCTTAGCGGACTTGAAGGCCAACAACTGCTTCTCGATATAGGCGGCACGCTGGCCCGCGAGCTGCGGAAAGCGCGGCGGGATCCCGTGCCCGGAAGGCCCGTGGCAGCTCATGCAGGCCGACACGCCCATCTTGGCGTTGCCGCCGCGGTAAATCTTCTCGCCGCGCTTCCTGCTCTCCGGCGGTACGACCGGGCCTGGGCTGCGCTTAAGGCTGGCGAAGTACGCGGCGAAGTTCTTGACATCGGCGTCGCTCAAACCCGCCGCCATGCCGCTCATGATCGGGTCCTTGCGCACGCCGGCTTTAAAATTCTTGAGCTGCTTCGCCAGATAGTTCTCATCCTGGCCGGCGAGCTTGGGCCAGAGGGGATCGACGGCGCCGTTGCCGTCCATGCCATGACAGCCTGCACACATACCGGCCTTGGCCTTGCCGGCCGCGATATCGCCGCCCGCGCCCCAGGCCGGCGCCATCGCTACGCAAAACAGCCCGACGAGGCCGGTGAAACGGAGTAAACCTGAGAAGCTGCGCATTTTCCCCCCTGGAGACCGCACCATGCTTAAAGATGTGGGTCGCCCTATATAACCAAGAACAGCGTGCGGGTCAATTTCGCAGGTCAAATCCGGCGCACAAAAAAAGCCCCGGAAACAAGGGGAAAGTGTCCGGGGCCGAACATCCCGGCTTGCTGTAGCCAGGACACCCCGCTCAGGGAGGAGGAGCGGGGCAGGACGGTTACTCACCGTCCACGTAAATTATAGACCGATTCCAATCTCACGGGTTCACTTTAACTGTTTTGTCTGTCGGAATATTCGCATTTTCCATAAGTGTATTGGCGAATAAGAATCTGGGTCTTCGTGAAATCGTGTGGGCGATTTAACGTCACCCGGCTGCGTTTCAGCGGTTACGCTTGTTTGTCAGGTCTAGGTCGAATCGCCTTTCGGCGATGATTTGAAAATCTACTTGTGGGTGGCTGACCCACGGCAGGTGTCTTTCTTTTGC
>MFSU01000104.1 GCA_001785115.1 Candidatus Muproteobacteria bacterium RBG_16_65_34 | reverse complement strand
TCCATGCAATTCTCCCGGGGTTCTGGCTACCATCCGTTTTGCTTCCTTGGGCCCATCATACGTACCACTCCATTCCATAAGAAACTTAGGCGCTTGCCCAAGACGGAGACTTGAAACAATCCGATCGAACTCCGGACGGATGAGGGCCACGTCGGACACCTTGCCAAACAGGCTTAATACGTAGTATTGCGCTCCATTGGGGACGATGATCTCTACGCCGGAAGCCTGCCCCCAGCTGCCATGCTTCTCCACAAACTCAAGTCTCGTGGCATCACGCCCTGACACCTGAATCACCTCCTTCCGATCCAGATGTCCACCATAGAGCCCCATGTTCTTGATGGTCGTTGCGACATATTCCTCCGATGTCCTGGGATCGTTTCTATCCAACGGGAAGACCCCCATGCGGACAGTCACTTCCTTGTCATCCGGATGAGGGAAATTAACGGTCTGCAATCCCGGTGACGGCTTCCAGCCAGCGGGATATGCAAAAACAAAATCCCCATGCGGATGAGCGAAGCGCTGGTACTGGGTCGCACAAGAGGCAAGGCCGGTCGCCACTGTAACCAAAAGCAGGAATATGCGTAATTGTCTCATCGCTTCACCTTTGATTGGCAGACATGCCAACGATAGTCCACAATTCGCAAGAAACGAATGCCGGCATCTGTTTGGCGCTTTTCTGTTTTCTCCCGAACGAAACGAGAATCGGGAACTGGGCTAACCCGCTTTCCTCGGACACTTTTGAAGGTAGACAATACCCGAGGAGGGGTGTCAGATGGGAAAGCCGAAGAACAAACTCAACCCGCTTCAGCAAGGCGTTCAAGCCCGAAGCGGTACGGCTGCTGGAGCTGGGACAGAAACCCGCCACGCAACGCGACCGCGCCAACAGCGTCTACAATTATGCCAACCACAACCACCAGGGGGATTTCTTCCATGCGTTCACTTTCGATCTACGGCCTGATCGGCGCGATTTTTGGTTTGTGGGCGCTCTTCGTCCTGGTGGCCATCGCCATGCCGGCCTATCACGAATACCTGATGCCGCTGGGGATGTACCATGACGTAAACGCCATTGCGCCGTTGGCGACCCTGTTAGGCGAGGCACCAAACTGGCTCCCCTGGAGCGCGCTGATTCTTCTTGCATGGATTTGGTTCATGGTGGCGGGCCGGTTGCACCCCGCGCTGGCGCGCATGCCGCGTACAGACGACGGAAAACGCATCTGGGCCTGGGCGGCGTGGATGGGCGGCGGCCTGCTGTTTCTGGCGGCCTGTATTCTCGTGTTCTCAGTCACTGATCTCGGAATTATTGGGGCTGGTGGCCAGTCCAGCGACACCAACTGGATCGTGGCGCTGGCGGCCGCGGCCATGGTTTGGCCGCTGGTTTCTCCCCAGGCCTTCGGTCGTTTTGGCAACAACCACCCTTCAAAACTGAGCTGGCCGGCGGTAGCACGGACGGCGGGCCTGGGCGTGATGTTTATCCTGGCCTTCGGCCTGATCGTGAAAGCCGTCAGCGCCGTTTTTATGATCTGGTTCACGGTGGTGACCGAGGCGCTGGATCGCAGCATGGAGACGAGCGCGTTCGGCTGGACGTGGCTGTCGATCGGCATGGTCGTGATGCTGGCGCTGGGTAGTGCCCTTGCATTCGGTCTGTTGCCGGCATTTATTCCGGGTACGGGCGGCTGGCGCGCGCGGGTTACCGCGACGCGCCCTGCCCTGATCCTGGCGGCCGGGGTGCTGGCGGCTGGCGTCGTCGCGCTTCCTCTGTTGAGCAGCGTCGACTATCTCGGCAATAAGAAGTTGGTGGATGTCGCGGAACTGTCCGGCATCCATCCGCTTTCTCTCCGCCTCGTCAAATTCTGCGCCGATTCAAATTGTCGCGTGAGCAAAGACCTGTCGGCCAATCCGGCGTTAAAGGTCGGGAATCCGGTCACACAGGTTTCCGCTTCCGGATCGTACTATGGCGGCGGCGATGTGCCCCTGCATCCGGATGCGGTGGCGGCGCTGGAGCGGTTTGTGGCCGGGAAGGGAAAGAACAGCGTCCTGCGTAAATCGGCCATGATGGGAGCGGCGGATGTTTACAATACGCTCTGGCAACCGCGCGAGTATTATCAGTTGATCGATAATTTTACCCGGCAGAACAGCCTGAAGCATGGCAGTCTGCTCCAAATCCAGATCAAGCTGGCCTGGCTGATGCGGGCGGCCCCAATCAATGCCGAGACGCGCGCGATGCTGGAGCAGATGAGCGATGACAAGCGCTATTTCATCGGTGGCCGCGCCGCGGCGAGGCTGGCCGCGGCTTGGGCGCGTTTCGGCGACATGAAACGCGCGGAGGGTTTCCTGGCCTCGGCCCGCCGCGCCAGTCCCGACCGCTACGATCATGTGAAACTTGTTCTGGGCAGCCTGAGCAACGGGCGCCTCGCAGGCCAGATTGCGATGCCGGGCGCTACGACCGCCGGCATTCGTGTCGGGTTGTTCCGGCTTACGGATGATGATCCGACCAAACCTGCTTCATCGGTCAGGAAGAAAAAGTCGCCCGGCGACCCGAAACCCGCATTTACAAAAACAAATATGACTGTACTCGTGGGGAGCGCCGTGTTGACGGCGGATGGCCGATTTGCGTTCCAGCATCTGGGCGCGGGCGATTATTATCTGGCTATGCTGATCCCGGACGAGAAACTCAAGGGCAGGGATCGGATCGCGGGCAACAACACCCCTGACCTAATCAGTCTGAATGCCGCCGCTCCCCGCCGTGACCTGGGTGTGATCCGTCTGACGGCGCAATAATACGGCCATTCCAGCCGGACATCTGAAACTGACTATATTGGCTTACTCAAAAAAAGTGCTGCGTATCCAGCCAATCACGGCCAGCAACAACAAAAGCCCGAGGAGCAGAATGACAAGCTCGGTCTGGTTCCCGAAGCGGATCGGCTTTGCTGCCCCCACGGGCTGTTTTGCTGTATCGACCGGGTTGCGCCCAGCCATCCTGCCCCAGAGCACCGATGCCGCCGGCACAATGATGACCAGCAATCCCAAGAATACGAGCCAGGCCATCACCGGATCTTCACGAAAGAAGTTTAAGAATTCCATGCATGCTCCGCTCTGATTACGCCCAAGTTGCGCGAGGCCTCACTTGAGACCCGAACGTCCTGCACGTCTCGCCAAACCGCCCTTGCAAGCGCTCCTTCGATATCCACCGGCGGATCGATCGGCACACCCACCGCGGCCCCTGTATGTCGGGCGGGCGCAGGGCAAGGGCAAGCTCGTGATTCGTAAATCTCACTCCTCACGCCTTTCCAACAATACCACCGCATGCGCCGCGATCCCCTCCTCGCGACCGGCGAAGCCTAGTTTTTCCGTGGTCGTGGCCTTGATGTTTACGCCCTCGGCGGGAATACCGAGATCGGCGGAGATGTTCTGCGCCATCTGCGACAGGTACGGCCCGACGCGCGGGGCCTGGACGACGATGGTGCTGTCCACGTTCGCGATCTTCCAGCCGCGCTCCGCGAGCGCCTCCCGAACCCGGCGCAGCAGCTTGCGGCTGTCGATATCTTTGTACTGCGGATCGCTGTCGGGGAAGTGCCGGCCGATGTCGCCGAGGCCCGCGGCGCCGAGGCAGGCGTCGCAGACTGCGTGGATCAGCACATCGGCGTCGGAATGTCCCTGTAGACCCTTGGCGTGCGGGATCTTCACGCCGCCGAGGATCAGGTCGCGCCCCGCCACCAGCGGGTGCACGTCGTAACCGTGTCCGACCCGGATCATCGTTCCTCGCTTTGTCGTTTCAGAAAAAGCTCCGCCAGCGCCATGTCCTCGGGCAGGGTGATTTTAATATTATCCGCGCAGCCGGCAACGAGCCGCGGGGCGAAGCCCGCGGCCTCCATCGCCGCGGCCTCGTCGGTCACTTCACCGCCCCGCTCGAGTGCGCGCTCGAGCGCCCCGGCCAGCTGACCGATCCGGAACATCTGCGGCGTGTACGCCCGCCATAGTCCCTCGCGCGACACGGTCTCGACCGCGCGGTCGTCGGCGTCCGCGCGCTTGATGGTGTCGGAGATCGGCAGCGCCAGCAGGCCGCCATTATCATCCTCGCCCACCGCCGCAATGAGTTTGTCGATATCCGCGTGCCGCAGACAGGGACGTACGGCATCGTGCACCAGCACCCAGTCGCGCGCCGGCGCGCGCGCCGTCAAGCTGCGCAGTCCGTTCAATACGGTGTGGGCGCGCGTCGCACCGCCCGTGTAGGTTCCCAGAAACCTCGGCAGGCGTGAACAATCCTCGGAAAGCCCGGGCCAGTACGCATCCTGCGCGGAGACGCCGAGCATCACACCCTCAAGCCGCGGGTAGGCGCACAGCCGCGCGAGCGTATGCCACAGTACGGGACGGCCGGACAGGGGGAGATACTGCTTGGGCGTGGCGGTGCGCATGCGCGCGCCGACTCCGGCTGCCGGAACCAGGGCCCAGATGCCGACAGGAACGGTCAAGGAGGAAAACGGGGGTCAGCGCCGCGTCAAATGTGGAGGCCGATGTAACCGCGGATACGATCCTTGGCGGCATCGGTGGCGATGCCCTCGACAACCGCGATCTCGCGCGCG
Organism: Candidatus Muproteobacteria bacterium RBG_16_65_34; assembly: GCA_001785115.1. Classification (GTDB taxonomy): domain Bacteria; phylum Pseudomonadota; class Gammaproteobacteria; order Acidiferrobacterales; family Sulfurifustaceae; genus RBG-16-65-34. The sequence continues at coordinate 3,793 of MFSU01000104.1, read as the reverse complement.
AGATAGCCACTCGCGGTCTCGAGCAGCATGGATTCCTCGAACGACAGGCCGGACTGGCTCTTCCAACGCATCAGATCGCGCACGACCTCGCCCAGATCGAGGCAGGAGCCGGAGTTGATCTTGCGCTCGATCTCCTTGCAGCGTTCGGTCCAGTTACCGCCCGTGACACGCTGCCGGCTCTTGGCCGACAGCACGTTGAAAAGCTCCTTGAGTTTTCTCTGATTGAGCAAGGGACGGATGCCGGATCGCTCGACGTTGGCCTTCGGCACCTTGACCACCATGCGGGTTTCCGGGATGCGAATGACGTAACAGCACTCCAGCTTCCCCGAGTGATAGATATCCTCGATCGCCTCGATCAAACCGACCCCGGCTGAGGGATAAAATACCGTGTCGCCGATCTTGAAGCTTGGCCGTTTAGCCATACACGGAAAACCTCCTCCGTTATAATGTGCTCAAGTGCAGAGTGAGTTTACTTATTGCTTTGGTTTAGATTATGCCGATAAAGGTTTATTATAACAACAGTTTTTGGAATCGAGCCCGCCGACTGCATTTACGCTAAGATACCGTTTTCAGGCGAACCCTGCATGACCTCGCCTTCGACGATCCTCCAGAAATCCCTTTTAAATTCACCGCTTACGCCGATACTGCCGGCCCCGAAGGGCGCGCAGATCGGGTGGTTCGGTCTGTGCGGCAGTGCCCGCAGCTTGGCCATCGCTGCGGCGGCGACAAAGGCACCCGGCCCAATCCTCGTCATTACCGCCAGCGTTAACGCCGCCCGGCAACTGGAAGACGAGATCCGGTTCTATGCCGACGACCCGTCCCTGCCGCTGCTGCTCTTCCCCGACCGGGAGTGCCTGCCCTACGACGCGCTTTCCCCGCATCAGGACATCACCGCGCAGCGTCTGGAGACGCTCTACCGGCTGCCGCAGCTTGCGCGGGGCCTCGTGCTCGCCCCGGCGCCGACGCTGCTGCATCGGCTGCCGCCGCGCGAATTCATCGCCTCCCAGAGCTTCATGCTGAGCGTGGGCGAGGTGCTGGATATCCCCCGCCTGCGCGAACAGTTGGTCCACGCCGCGTACCACAGCGTCTCCCAGGTCATGGAACCGGGCGAGTTCGCCGTGCGCGGTGGGCTCATCGACCTGTTTCCGGTCGGCAGCCCGGCCCCCTTTCGTATCGACCTCTTCGGCGAGCGGGTGGAGTCCATCCGTGAGTTCGACGCCGGCACCCAGCGTTCGGGAAAGACGCTCAAGGCTATCCGGTTGCTCCCGGCGCGCGAGTTCCCGCTCACGCAACCGGCGATCCACCGGTTCCGCGCGGCATTCCGCAGCCGCTTCGAGGGCGATCCCCAGAAGGTCAGCATCTACCGCGACGTCACCAAGGGGCTAAGCCCCGCGGGGAGCGAATACTATCTTCCGCTCTTTTTCGACCGGACCGAGACATTCTTTAGCTATCTGCCGGATGCGGCGACGCTTTTCCTGGACGCCGGCGTCTCGGAGGCGATGGACAAGTTTCAGCATGAAGTACAAGTGCGCTACAACGACCTTCACTACGACCGCGAGCGCCCGCTGCTTGCGCCCGCGGAGCTCTTTCTCGATGCGACGCAGTTTCTGACCGCGATCGGGCCCTATTCTGGCATACACCTGCTCGGCCCGCAGGCAGCGGAAAATCCCTCCGCTGCGGCGGAGGTCCGGACCGAGACGGCGATGCCGGTCATTACCTACGACACCCGGCCGCCCGTAAGCCTGCCGGTGGACCACAAATCCGAAGCCCCCTACGGTGCGCTGTTCGATTACCTGCGCGGCTACCCGGGGCGCACCCTGCTCGTGGCGGAAACCGCGGGCCGGCGCGAGACCCTGCTCGGGCTGCTGAAGGACAACGGCTTCAGCCCCAAGCTGCTGCCGGGCTGGCAGACGTTTCTTCCCGAGTCCGCGAAACTCTGCCTGACGGTGGCGGATCTCGAGCGGGGGCTGCTGCTCAATGACCCCGCGCTCACCGTCATTACGGAACCGCAGCTCTACGGCGAGCGGGCGGCGCAGCGCCGCCGGCGCATCGCCGCCGCGGCGCGCGACCCGCAGGCCATCATCCGCAGCCTCGCCGAGCTGCACGTCGGCGCTCCGGTGGTGCACGAAGACCATGGGGTCGGGCGGTATCTCGGCCTGCAAACGCTGGACGTCGGCGATGGGCCGGTCGAATTCCTCGCACTCGAATACGCCGGCGGCGACAAGCTCTACATCCCGGTACTGTCGCTCCAGCTCATCCACCGCTACACCGGCACCGACCCCGAGCATGCGCCGCTGCACCGGCTCGGGGGCGATGCCTGGGAGAAGGCCAAGCGCCGGGCGCGCGAGAAGGCCTACGACGCCGCGGCCGAGCTCCTCGAGATCTACGCCCTGCGCGCCGCGCGCAGGGGCCGCGCCTTCCCGGTGCACGAGCAGCACTACCAGGCCTTCGCCGACGCCTTTCCGTTCGAGGAGACGCCGGACCAAACCCGCGCCATCGGCGAGGTCCTGAAAGACATGGAGTCGGACAATCCCATGGACCGGCTGGTGTGCGGCGACGTCGGCTTCGGCAAGACCGAGGTCGCCATGCGCGCCGCATTCCTCGCGGTGTACGGCAGGGCCCAGGTCGCGGTGCTGGTGCCGACCACGCTGCTCGCGCAACAGCATTTCCAGAATTTCCGCGACCGCTTCGCGGGGCTGCCCTTCCGCATCGAGCTGCTGTCGCGCTTTCGCACCAAGGCCGAGCAGGAAGAAGTCGTTCGCGACCTCGCCGACGGCCGCGTGGATATCGTGATCGGCACGCACCGGCTGCTGCAGGAGGACGTGCGCTTCAAGAACCTGGGGCTCGCGATCCTCGATGAGGAGCACCGCTTCGGGGTGCGCCAGAAGGAGCGGCTCAAGAAACTGCGCAGCGAGGTGGATATCCTCACGCTGACGGCAACGCCGATCCCGCGCACGCTCAATCTGGCGCTCTCGGGCCTGCGCGAGATCTCCGTCATCGCCACTGCCCCGGAGGGACGCCTCGCCGTCAAGACCGTCGTGAGTGAATGGAACAAGGCGCTCATCCGCGAGGCCTGCCTGCGCGAGATCCGCCGCGGCGGGCAGGTGTACTACCTGCACAACGAGGTGCGCACGATCGACCGAGCGGCGCGCGAGCTCACGGAGCTGCTGCCCGAGGCCGAGATCCATGTCGCCCACGGCCAGATGCCGGAACGCGAGCTCGAGCGCATCATGCTCGATTTCTACCACCAGCGCTTCAACATCCTGATCTGCTCCACCATCATCGAGTCCGGCATCGACGTGCCGACCGCCAACACCATCGTCATCGAGCGCGCGGACAAACTGGGTCTGGCGCAATTGCACCAGTTGCGCGGGCGCGTCGGCCGCTCGCACGCCCGGGCCTACGCCTATCTGCTGGTGCCTCCGCGCAGCCAGATGACGGAGGAGGCGCGCAAGCGCCTGGAGGCGATCGCTGCGCTGGAGGAACTGGGCGCGGGGTTCACGCTCGCCTCGCACGATCTCGAGATCCGCGGCGCGGGCGAGCTCCTGGGCGAGTCCCAGAGCGGACTGATCGACGAGGTGGGGTTTGCGATGTACGCGGAACTGCTGGAGCGCGCAGTGCGGTCGCTGCGCGCGGGGGGAAGGCCCGAGCTCGAGGCGCCGGCGCCGCTCGGCGCCGAGGTCAATCTGCATGCGCCGGCGCTGCTACCCGAGGACTACCTGCCGGATGTGCACCAGCGCCTGGTGCTCTACAAGCGCATCGCCGGCACCGAGGATCTTCAGGCGCTCCAGGG
>MFSU01000103.1:686-11698 GCA_001785115.1 Candidatus Muproteobacteria bacterium RBG_16_65_34 | reverse complement strand
ACACAAAGGGACTGCAAATTGGCACGGCGGTACCGTCGATTTAGTGGCGGGACGCAGATGAATCAACTGGTCCGAATGACTGCCCGGTGCACCCATAGGGTGAGAGAAGGAGCGTCAATCATTCTTAAAATCTGCGGAAATCTGCGTAATCTGCGGATGCAATCGCCGTTTCTAGGTTTGATGATTTTAAATCGCCTTTCTCTGCGATCTCTGCGTGCTCTGCGGTGAGATGATTTGATGCCGAAAGCGAAGACGGTCTACACCTGCAACGAATGCGGCGCGGCTTCGCCCAAGTGGGTCGGGCAGTGCCCCTCGTGCAACGCCTGGAACAGTCTTTTCGAGACCGTGCTGGCCGCGCCCGCGGCGCGCGGGGCGCGCCCCCTCAACGCGCCGGCGACGGTGCAGAGGTTGGATTCGCTCGCGCCGCAGGCGATCGCGCGTCGTGCGAGCGGCCTCACCGAGCTCGACCGTGTCCTGGGCGGTGGCCTGGTAGCAGGCTCGGTGGTGCTGATCGGCGGCGATCCCGGCATCGGCAAATCCACGCTCTTGCTTCAGGCCTTGTCCGAGATCGCGCGCGCGGCTGCGGTGCTGTACGTGAGCGGCGAGGAGTCGGCGGATCAGATTGCGCTGCGCGCGCAGCGGCTGGGGGTGGTGGGCGAGCAGTTGCGGATCCTTACGGAGACCCAGGTCGAGGCGATCCTCGCCTGCGCCCAGGTCGAGCGCCCGCAGGTGATCGTGGTGGATTCCATCCAGACGGTATTCACCGAGATCTTGCAGTCCGCGCCCGGGAGCGTGGCCCAGGTGCGCGAGTCGGCGGCACAGCTCGTGCGCTTCGCCAAGCGCACCGGCACGGCGCTCTTTCTCGTCGGCCACGTCACCAAGGAGGGCGCGCTCGCCGGCCCGCGCGTGCTCGAGCACATGGTCGACACCGTGCTCTACTTCGAAGGCGACACCGGCACGACGTTTCGCGTCATCCGCGCCATCAAGAACCGCTTCGGGGCGGTGAACGAGATCGGTGTGTTCGTCATGACCGAGGCGGGCCTGCGCGAGGTCGGCAACCCCTCGGCCATGTTTCTGTCGCGCCAGGGCGACGCCGTGGCGGGGAGCGTGGTGCTCGCGACCCAGGAGGGCACGCGCCCGCTGCTCGTGGAGGTGCAGGCGCTGGTGGATGAGAACCATTCGGGTAATCCGCGGCGCGTCTGCGTGGGGCTCGATCCCAACCGGCTGGCGATGCTGCTGGCGGTGCTGCACCGGCACGCCGGCGTGGCGACCTACGATCAGGACGTGTTCGTGAACGTCGTGGGCGGCGTGCGCGTCACGGAGACCGCCGCCGATCTGGCGTTGCTGGCGGCGGTGGTGTCGAGCCTGCGCAACCGGCCGCTCGGCCGGGACCTGGTGGTGTTCGGCGAGGTCGGGCTCGCGGGCGAGGTGCGACCGGTGAGCCGCGGCCAGGAACGCATCCGCGAGGCCGCCAAGCTCGGGTTTGCCCGCGCGCTCGTACCCCAGGCCAATATGCCGAAGAAGAACGACGCCGACATCGAGCTGATCCCGGTGCGGCGGCTGGGCGAAGCGCTCGAGGTTCTTGGGTAGGGAGTAGCCTTCGGCTATCGGCTTCTTCTCGTAGTGGGTCTTCGTAAAATCGCGTCGGCGATTTAACGTCGCAGACTGCGTTTCACCGGTTACGGTTGCTTGTCGGGTCTAGGTCGAATCGCCTTTCGGCGATGATTGAACGGCTACTTGTGGGTGGCTGACCCACGGCAGGTGTCTTTCTTTTGCGCGGCCAAAAGAAAGTCACCAAAGAAAAGGCCGCCCCGGAGCCACCGGCCGCTTCGCGGCTTCCCTGTGCTTCTCGCAAGAATCGGCGCTCGCCTAACTCGCCGGGCGCAGACTACGCGCCTCGGGCTCGAACAGAGGCTCGCTAACTACTCCGATTCTTGCTGCGATGCTCGGCGGCGTCTACGGGGACCCGAGACATCAAAACACCCAAACCACTCAGCAGAGACCACGATTCCTCTCCGGGAACGGTGTTGCAGACCTGGTGTGTTTTTGCTGTGGAATCCCCCGTCCGAGCTCGCCGAGCATCGGAGCGCCCCCAAGGGGTTTCGCGCGCCTCCTGTTCGAGCCCGAGGCGCGTTTTTCTGCGCCCGGCGAGTTAGGCGCGCGCTTGGGGGCGCGAGAAGCGCAGGGGACCGCGCGTTGTGTGCGCGGCGAGTGAGCGGGGCGTGTTTCTTTTGGTAGCTTTTCTTTGCACGAGCAAAGAAAAGCTACCTGCCGTGGGTCAGCCACCCACAAGTAGCTTTTAAACGCCGCCGGAGGCGGCTCGACAGCGAGCTGTCACGGGCGGGATCATGCCGAGTCTCCGCCGCCCCCTCGAAGGCGCTCTACACCGGGAATTACCGGGTCCGCGCGATCGGTCCTGTTTTTGCCTACGCGGGTATGCGATGAGCCCTCGTAGCCGATCGCTGAGGGCTTACTTAAACAGCACGGTAGGTTGGGGTGAGCATCGCGAACCCCAACATTACCACATGCCTCACAATCGTTGGGGTTCATTTCATTCACCCCAACCTACGAGCTGCTATTACCCACGCGAGTGCGCGACGAGCTCTCGTAGCTGATAGCTGACAGCTTATTTCGCCAGAAACTGCAACCGCGTGCCGCCGACCTCAATCACGTCGCCGTTCTTGAGCATAATGCCTTCGACCGGGACCGGCCGGCCGTTCACCTTGGGGACCTCGTCGGCCTCGCGCGCGTCGATCTGGTAGCCCTCGGCGACGCGCAGGATCGTACCGGTGCGCTTGCCGGTCTTGCCAAGGCTGGTCACGGACTTGGTGAGCTCGATGCGCTTGCCGCTGTTCGCCCCGCTCAGGACATAAAGCGCGCCGTGCGATTCGCTCTTGGCCGCGCCGCTCACCGGCACAGCGGTCGGGGCCTGGGGCTTGGGCATGGCCGCCGGATTTATGATCACGGTCTTGGCGAAGTCCTCCTGGGGCGTGGCGGCAGCGGCGCTGACATGCTCCGTGACGTAGACCAGCGTAAATTTCCCGATCACAACCTGGTCGCCGTTGCGGAAGTGGTGCTTGGCGATGCGCTTGTTGTTGAGGAACGTGCCGTTGGTGCTGTCGAGATCCTGAATGAAGGAGTCTTCGCCGATCGTGAAGATGTTGGCGTGCTCGCCGCTCACCGCGAGGTTATCGATGTGGATATCGCACCCGGGTCTGCGGCCGATCTTCATATCGCCCTGCTTGAGGTCGATGTGGTCGACGACCTCGTTGTTGAATTTGATGATGATCTTGGCCATGTTGGTTCGGTATCTCTGGTTCTACGATCTCGCGGCCGTTGGTGCCGGCCGTTCGCCCTGGTTTCCGGCAAATTCTAGCAGGTTGCTGAAAAACACCTTTTCCAGCAACCTGTCTGGGACCGACTTTTCAGCATCCTGCTACGCCTGATTGAGCGCGCTCTGCAGCGTTTTGGCGGCTTTCCGCGAGCGCACGAAGCGCGCGTCGGTGCGCACGAGGATGACGGAAATATTGTCCGGACCGCCGCGGGCATTGGCCTCGTCGACCAGCCTGCGGGCAGTCCCGTCCAGATCCTTGCCGTGGGCGGCGAGGTACGCTTCGATATCGGCGTCCGCGAGCACGTCGTTGAGGCCGTCCGAGCACAGCAGATAGATATCGGCCTCCTGCAGCGTCTGCTCGGCGAGGTCGGCCGCGACGACCGGGTCCACCCCGAGCGCGCGCGTGACCAGATTCTTGGCGATGGATGCGCGCGCCTCCGCCAGCGTGAGCAGCCCGCGGTTTACCAGCTCCTGGATCACGGAATGGTCCTTAGTGAGCTGCTCCAGCTTGCCGGCGCGGAAGCGGTAGAGTCTGGAATCGCCCACATGACCGAAGGAGATCTTGTCCTGGTGAAATACCGCCACGACGACGGTCGAGCCCATCCCGGCGCATTCGGGGCGTGCCTGCGAGGCCTCATGGACGGCGGCATTGGCGATCTGGATCGCGTCGTCCACGGCCCGGGTCTCGGGTGAGCGGTCATTCGGCGATGCACCGCCCCCGGATCCGTTGCGGGCGAACACGTTCACCAGATGGCGCGTGATGATCTCCACCGCCATGCCGCTCGCCACCTCGCCTGCAAGATGGCCGCCCATGCCGTCCGCGAGCACGGCGAGCCCCAGCTCCGGGCGGGTGCTGATACTGTCTTCGTTCCCGGCGCGCAACCGGCCGGGATCGGTGACTGCCGCCATCCGCAGCGTCGTCACGGCGCCTTGGCGTCCGTCGCGGGCAACTTGCTTAGGCATTTCAGCAGGTCCTGTCTGAATTCGTCGCCGGTCTGATAGCGCTTCTCTGCGTCTTTCTGGAGCGCGCGGTCGATGATTGCGCGCAGGCAGGGCGGCGTGTCCGGGCGCACGGCCTTGATGTCCGGGTGTTTTTCGTTGACGATGCAAAACATCAGCGTCGCCAGGGAATCTCCGGTGAAGGGCGGTTTGCCCGCGAGCATCTCGTAGAGCATCGCGCCCAGCGAGAACAGGTCTGAGCGGCCGTCCACGTGCTTGCCCGCGAGCTGCTCCGGGGACATGTAGGACGGCGTGCCGAGCACGACCCCGGTCTTGGTCTTGCTGGCGGCGGTGATGCGCGCGATCCCGAAGTCCGTCACCTTGATGCTGTCGTCGGCCTCATTGTACATGATGTTCGCGGGCTTGATGTCGCGGTGCACCACGTCGTTCTTGTGCGCGTAGGCGAGCGCGTCCGCGACCCTGGCCACCACGTTGATCACCCACGGGATCGGCCGCGGCTTGTCCGGACCGATGTACTGCGTGAGGTCCTTGCCTTGCAGGAACTCCATCGCGATGTAGGCGAGGTCCTGCTCCTCGCCGGCGTCGTACATGGTAACAATGTTCGGATGGTTGAGCCGTCCGGCGGTCTCGGCCTCGCGGAAGAAACGCTCCTTGACCTCCTTCAGCTCGGACGCCTCGAACTCCGCGGACAGCGCCATGGTCTTGATGGCGACCACGCGGTTGATCTTGGGATCGCGCCCGAGATAGACCGTGCCCATCGCGCCCTTGCCCAGTTCCTTTTCGATCTGGTAGCGCCCGAGGGTCGGCTTCTGGTCCACGCCCTCGAGGATCATCGTGCCGCCCGGCGCCGCGGCCTTACCGCCGAGGACGATGGTGCTTTCCATTTGCAACGAGCGCTTCTTGCGCTCGGCGACGTCGCGGAACTGGGGGTCGTGACCCACGACATAGTCGTAGGCCGCGGCCGCCTTGTGGAACTGGCGCTTGCGCTCGAAGTCGAGCGCCAGGTTGTAGATCAGCTCGAGCACGGACTCGTCCACCGGCAGCTTGCGGAATTTGTCCATGGCCATGTCGAGCTGGCCCTGGCTCTGGAACGAAAGTCCGAGCATGCGGTTGTTCTGCGCCGAGTCCGTCTCGGCCTCGGTTTTGAGTCGCTCGGTGAGCAGATAGCGCTTGGTGGTGAGCGCCAGATGCCCGAACAACAGCAACAGCCCGGGCGAGACCTGGTGCAGCCACAGTTTTTCGGCGGCCAGGAGGTAGATTTCGCTCGCGATCAGCCCGGCGAGCAGCGCGCCCGAAATGTTCGCCGCCGTCAGCGCGCCGAGGCGCGGCATGGCGAACATGAGGTAGAGCGTGACCGCGAGCAGCACGCCGAGCTCCGCCCAGGGGGCCCAGCCCGGGCGGGTGTAGAAATCCTGGTTGAGAATGCTCGCCGTGACGTTGGCCGTGAGCTCCGGCCCGGACATCGGCCCGCTCTCGCTGGTCGTGATCGGGGTGACGTAGCTGTCGCCGAGACCGCTGGCGGTCGAGCCGATCAGCACGATCTTGTTCTTGAAGACCGTAACCGGGACCTTCTCCGACAGCACGTCATAGAACGAATAGGCGCGGAAGGGTTTTTCGCCGTTGCGCCAGGGGTAAAACCCGGTGTACATCTGCATCCTGGGATTGGTGTGGATCACGAGCCGTCCGAGCCGCAACCCCTCGTTGGGTTCGAGCGCGATATCGCCGGGGCCCAGGTTGAGGTGGGCCGCCGCCAGCAGGAGCGGCAGGGCGGCGTAGTAGTCGCCGTCGTAATCCAGCACCAGCTGCGCGGTGCGGGTGCCGCCGTCGGCGTCCGCCCGGGAGGCGAGATGACCGATGCCGGCCACCTGTTCGCCAAACTGGGCGAGCGGCGGCAGCACGCTCTCGGCCAGGGCCACCGGGGCGGCGCCCCCCGCGGGCGCCACGATCTTGGTCAGGCGGCTGCGACGCACGTAGTCGGGGAGTTTGGAGTCGGGCTTGCCGAGCGGGGTGCCGATGGTGGCGAACATCGGCAGATAAAGATTGCGCGCCGCCGGCAGCGCCCGCGTCAGCGCGCCGTCGACGTCGAGGTCCCGTTCCGCCTGCTCGAGCATCTGCCGGATCTCATGCGCCTCGCGCTTGGCGGTTTTGTTGAGGGCGGCGGTCTGCATGTAGCTGCGCAGGTTGCGGATGTAGGTGAGGCCCTGGTCGACCTGAGGCTCGGTGAGAAAAATCAGCAGGCCGACGGCGCGCACCTCGGCGCGGGCGAGGCGCTCGACCATATCCGCGAGTACGCTGCGCGGCCACGGCCAGCGGCCGATGCGGTCGATGCTCGTATCGTCAATCTCGATGATGGCGAGGTTTTCGGCGGCGGTGGCGGCGCGCGGTGTCATGCGCACGCCGGCGTCGTAGGCGAGGTACTCGAGTTTCGAGAGGAGCGGCGCGCCGCCGAGGATCGCGGCGCTAAAGGCCAGACCGATGAGCAGGGCGATGAACCAGTCGTTTTTATAGAAGCCTGTTTTTTTCATCCCATCCCCCGTCGGTACTGTGCTGAGTATAGCCCCGCCGCCGTCTTGTTCCCGGCGAATTACGTCACACGAATGTGTCTAGAACAAACATGAGGGAGTATCATTAACTGATTGTTAGTAAACGCAAAAGTTACGCGATAAGTAGGTCGAGCAGCCGGGCGTATACCCGCGCAAGCCGGACGAGGTCTTCCGTGGCGATGTGCTCGTCGACCTGGTGGATCGTGGAGTTGAGCGGGCCGAATTCGACCACTTCCGCGCCGGTCGGGGCGATAAAGCGCCCATCGGAGGTGCCGCCGCTGGTGGAAAGCTCGGTATCGATTCCGAGCTCGTCGCGGATCGCCTGCCGCACGGCGCCGACGAGACGCTCGCCGCGCGTAAGGTAGGGGGGGCCGGATAAGGTCCAGTCGATACCGAAGTCCAGACCGTGCCGCCGCAGGATATCTTCCGTGCGCCGGCGCAGGTCGGCGTCGGTGAGCGCGGTGGAGAAACGGAAATTGAACCGCACCTCCATGGCGCCCGGAATGACATTGTCCGCGCCGGTGCCCGCCTGGATGTTGGAGATCTGAAAGCTCGTCGCCGGGAAATCGGCGCTGCCCCGGTCCCACTCCGTGCGGGCGAGCTCGGCCAGCGCCGGCGCGCCGAGGTGCACCGGGTTTTTGGCGAGATGCGGATAGGCGACGTGCCCCTGTTTGCCGCGCACGGTGAGTCGCCCGCTGAGCGAGCCGCGGCGGCCGATCTTAATGGTGTCGCCCAGCATCTTCACGGACGAGGGCTCGCCCACCAGGCAGTAATCGATTTTGACGCCGCGGGCCGATAGCCACTCCAGGACCTTCACCGTGCCATCGACGGCCGGGCCTTCCTCATCGGAGGTAATGAGCAACCCGATCGCGCCCTTATGGCGCGGGTGGCGCGCGATGAAATCCTCGACCGCTGTGATGAAGGCCGCAACCGAGCCCTTCATGTCGGCCGCGCCGCGGCCGAAGAGCAGGCCGTCGCGCACCTCGGGCCGGAACGGATCGCTCCGCCAGGCATCGCGCGGCCCGGGTGGGACGACGTCCGTATGGCCGGCGAACACCACCAGCGGCTTGCCTTCTCCGTGCTGCGCCCAGAGGTTGTCCACCTCGCCGAAGCGCAGGCGCTCGCACTTAAAGCCGAGCGGCTCGAGGCGCGAGATCAGAAGCTCCTGGCAGCCCTCGTCGCGCGGAGTGACGGAGGGGCGGGCGATGAGCGCTTGCGCCAGTTCGAGGGTTCTATCGATCATTTGTTTGTATGATCGCTTGACGCAGAGGCGCAAAGACGCAAAGGGTTCGCTATCAACACTTCGCTTTGCGTCTTTGCGCCTCTGCGTCGAAAACTCATATATCCCTTAACAACTCGTTGATCCCGACCTTCGCCCGCGTCTTTTCGTCCACCTGCTTCACGATCACCGCGCAGTACAGGCTGTACTTGCCGTCGGGCGCGGGGAGGTTGCCCGCGACGACCACCGAGCCCGTCGGGATGCGCCCGTAGCCGATCTCGCCGGTCATGCGGTTGTAGATCTTGGTGCTCTTGCCGAGGTAGACGCCCATCGAGATCACCGAGCCTTCCTCCACGATCACGCCTTCCACGACTTCCGAACGCGCGCCGATGAAGCAATTGTCCTCGATGATCGTGGGCGCGGCCTGCACCGGCTCCAGCACGCCGCCGATGCCGACACCGCCGGAGAGGTGCACGTTCTTGCCGATCTGGGCGCAGGAGCCGACGGTGGCCCAGGTGTCCACCATCGTGCCCTCATCCACATAAGCGCCGATGTTCACGTAGGACGGCATGAGCACCACCGACGGCGCGATATAAGCGCCCTTGCGCACGGCCGCCGGCGGCACCACGCGGAAGCCGCCGTCGCGGAAGTTCTTGGAGTTGTAGTCGGCGAACTTGGACGGCACCTTGTCCCAGTAGTTGGTGTAACCGCCCTTGATGTACTGGTTGTCCTCGATGCGAAAGTAGAGCAGCACCGCCTTCTTGAGCCATTCGTTCACCGTCCAGCGGCCGCCTTTCTTCTCCGCCACGCGCGCCTGACCGCTGTCGAGCAGATCGATCGCCTCCAGCACCGCGTCCTTGACGCGGGTCTCGACGCTGCGCGGCGTGATGCTCGCGCGCCGCTCGAAGGCCTCGGTGATGATGGACTGAATGTCGCTCATGGCATTACTCCAAATCAATATTCTTGAAACCGCAGATATAGAAAATCGCTTAAAAATATTTGGGAACCGCAGATAAACGCTGATAAACGCAGATTAAAACCAATAAAAATGTGTTCTGCTTCTTTTCCATATCTGCGTTAATCTGCGTCCATCTGCGGTTTCAAAAATCATTTGTTCTGCGGTTCCCAAGTATTATTTCAGTGATTCTACATAATTCCGGATGCGTTGTGCCGCCTCGATGCACTCCGCCAGCGGCGCGACCAGCGCCAGGCGCACGCGGTTTTGCCCGGGATTGATTCCCCCGGCGGGGCGTGACAGATAGCTCCCCGGAAGCACCAGCACGTTTTCGCGCGCATACAGCTCGCGCGCGAAGGTCGCGTCGTCCGTGGGCGTCCGGGGCCACAGGTAAAAGCTCGCGTCCGGTTTTTTGACGTCCAGCACGGGCGCGAGGATTTCGAGCACGGCATCGAACTTGGCGCGGTAGTGAGCGCGATTTTCGCGCACGTGCGCCTCGTCGTCCCAGGCCGCGGCACTCGCGGCCTGCGTGGGCGGGGGCAGGGCGCAGCCGTGGTACGTGCGGTACTGGAGATACTGCTCGAGCACCGCGCCGTCACCGGCGACAAAGCCGGAGCGCAGTCCAGGCAGATTTGAGCGCTTCGACAGACTGTGGAATACGAGGCAGTTATGGTAATCCTCGATGCCGAGATCGTTCGCGACCTGGAGCAGGCCCACGGGCGGCTTCGCTTCATCGAAATAGATCTCGGAATAGCATTCGTCCGAGGCGATGATGAAATCGTGCCGCTGGCCCAGCTCGATGAGGTGGGCAAAGTCGCCGTGATTCAGCACCGTGCCGGTGGGATTTCCCGGCGAGCAGACGTAGACCAGCTGCACCTGTCCCCAGAGCTCGTCGGGCACGCGGGAAAAATCCATGCGGTAGCCGTTCTCCTCGGTCGTGTTCAGGAAAAACGGCCGGGCGCCGGCGAGCAGCGCCGCGCCTTCGTAGATCTGGTAGAACGGGTTGGGCATGATGACGACCGGCTGCGGTGCGTCATGCGTGCGATCGATCACGGCCTGGGCGATGGAAAACAGCGCCTCGCGCGTGCCGGCCACGGGGAGCACGTGACGCTCCGGATCGAGGGCGATTCGGTTCAGGTCGAAACGGCGACCGGCCCACCGGGCGATGCCGCGCCGCAGCTCGACCGAGCCCCTGGTTGCCGGATAACTCGCCAGGCCGGCGAGGTTCGCGGTCAGCGCTTCCAAAACGAGAGACGGTGCGGCATGCTGCGGCTCGCCCATGGAGAGCCGGATCGGCGTCTTGCCCGACGGCGGGGTGAAGGCCTGGACCAGCTTGGCGAGCTTCTGGAAGGGGTAGGGTTGCAACCCCGCGAGCCGGGAGTTCATGTGGTCCGATTTATTCTAGAAAACAAGATTATACGGTAAGCCTCGGATGCCCTCCAATCAGCCGCCGAACCGGTATCCGGTCCTGAGCCTTATCGTCGGGGCGTGCCTCTGGGGCGTCGTCTGGTATCCCATGCGGTTGCTGGATGCGGGCGGATTGCCGGGTATCTGGCTCACGTTGATTCTCTATGCCACGGCGCTGCTTGCGAGTCTGCCGCGTACCTACGCGGCCGTCGGCGAGTTTGCGCGCTGCCCGTGGGGACTTTCGCTCCTCATGCTCGCGGCCGGCTGGACCAACATCGCCTTTGTCGAGGCGGTGCTCGAGGGCAACATCCTGCGCGTGCTGTTGTTGTTTTACCTCTCGCCGCTTTGGGCCACGCTCATGGGCCGGGTCGTGCTCCACGAGCGTATCTCGCGCCTGGCGCTGCTGAGTCTGCTCGTCGCCATGGGCGGGGCGCTGCTCATGCTGTGGGACCCGCGGCTCGGCGCGTTCCTCCCGCAGGGCCGGGCCGACTGGATGGCGTTGAGCTCCGGCTTTGCGTTCGCGCTTTCCAACGTCATCGTGCGCAAGACGCAGGAGGTCTCGATCGCCGCCAAGGCGCTCGCGGTCTGGGCCGG
>MFSU01000103.1:0-669 GCA_001785115.1 Candidatus Muproteobacteria bacterium RBG_16_65_34 | reverse complement strand
GGCGGCCGCGATGATCGCGGCGTTCGCGCTGCCCGCGCCGCAGGCCGCCGCGCCGGTCTTCGCCGGTGCGTTGGCGCTCGGCCTTTTCGGAATCCTTGCGATGACCGTGCTGGTGCAGTACGGCGTCACGCACATGCCCGTGCACCGCTCGGCCGTGATCGCCCTGGTGGAGCTCGTCGCCGGCGCGATCTCGCAGCAGTTGCTGACCGATGAAGTCGTGTCGATGGGGGAGTGGGTGGGCGGGGCGTTCATTATTCTGGGGGCTTACCTGGCCGCCCGGGCATCCGCAAAGTGAGACCCTTTTGCCTGGTTGAAAACAGGCGGGACGGGTTCCTGGTTTCTCACGGGGTCCGGCGCGCGGGCCGGGATTGGGTCCTGCAGGACAACGAGTGACGGGGACTGGAGGGGCGATGCGGTTATTCGTTAAGTTTCTGATGGCCGGCCTGGTGCTGGGGGTCGGCGGGCTATTCGTTATCAAGGACATGGACGGCCGTCCCCTGTTGCGGTTCGACGATCTGCGCTGGCCCGCGATGTCGCTCCCGGAGCCGCCCAATGTGAAACAGCTTTTTACGAAGGCCGACGACGCGCTCCCGCCGGGTAAGTCGCCGCAGGATCGTGTGGTCAAGGTATACAAGTGGAAGGATGCGAAGGGCGTGTGGCATTTTTCCG
>MFSU01000102.1 GCA_001785115.1 Candidatus Muproteobacteria bacterium RBG_16_65_34 | reverse complement strand
TTTGAACTCCCGCAACGTCGCCACATACCGCTCGAAGTCGGCTGGCTCGGCGAAGGTCACCTGGCGGTTGTGGCCGCGCTGGACGATGTGATGCGGATAATGCGCTAAGACGACTCTCGCCATCCGTGGCATCGGCTGCCTCGCCTTTTTGTTCGGTTTCGCGTGAGGGTAGCAGCGGAATATAAATCTGTCACCTTTTCCACTGTTCGAAATAGTATGATAAAAACCGACATGGAGCCCGCACGCCACACCGAAGCGGATTTCGCGCGCCTGGCGGCGGACATCAAGCGCTGGGGTCTCGAGCTCGGGTTTCAGCAGGTCGGGATCGCCGACACCGATCTCTCCGAGGCCGAGGTGCGGCTGCTCGACTGGCTCGCCCAGGTCCGGCACGGCGAGATGGCGTACATGGCGACACACGGCCTGCGGCGCAGCCGGCCGGCGGAGCTGGTGCCGGGGACGCTGCGCGTCATCTCCGCGCGCCTCGATTACCTGCCGCAGGCCGCGGCGGCCGAAGGCGTGCTCGCCCGACCCGAGCTTGGATACGTCTCGCGCTACGCGCTCGGGCGCGATTACCACAAGCTCATCCGAAACCGGTTGCAGAGGCTCGCCGAGCGGATCGAGGCCGAGGTCGGCCCCTACGGCTACCGCGTCTTCAGCGACAGCGCCCCGGTGCTGGAAAAGCCACTCGCCGCGAAGGCGGGCCTCGGCTGGATCGGCAAACACACCTGTCTGATCCACCGCAGCGCGGGTTCGTGGTTTTTTCTGGGCGAGATATATACCGACCTGCCGCTGCCGGTCGAGGTACCGGTCGAAAATCACTGCGGCACCTGCCGCGCCTGCATGGATATCTGTCCGACCGGCGCGATCGTCGCGCCGTACGATCTCGACGCGCGCCGCTGCATTTCCTACCTCACCATTGAGCTGCGCGGGCCGATCCCCGAGGAGCTGCGCCCGCTCATCGGCAACCGCGTCTTCGGCTGCGACGACTGCCAGCTTGTCTGCCCTTGGAACCGGTTCGCGCAAACGACGGGCGAGCCGGATTTCGCAGCGCGCAACGGGCTTGACGCGCCGGCGCTCATTGAGCTCTTCGCCTGGACCGAGGAGCAGTTTCTCAAGCGCACCGAAGGTTCCGCCATCCGGCGCACCGGATATGAGGGCTGGCTGCGCAACCTCGCCGTGGCCCTCGGCAACGCCCCGCGCGATCCGGCGGTCATCGCGGCCCTGAAGGCGCGCGCCGAGCACCCTTCCGCGCTCGTGCGCGAGCATGTCTCCTGGGCCCTCGCCAGACATCGTGCCGATTCCGCCCCGCTTGCGCCCATGGCCGAACATTCGCGGGCGGACTAGACTGAAACTCACTGGCGTTACGGGAAAAAACCCCATAGCGCGGGGCCGGTCGCGGGGGCCGCCATCCGCATCAAATCATGAAGAGGTTCATGCGCAGAATCGTACGCAGCTTACGCGCTCGCGCTCGGCGCGTTTTTGAAGCGCCGTGGAGCGGACGCTGCACCCGCTGGTGTTGCGTGCTGGGCGCGCTGCTCGGTGCAACGATCGCCGCGGCGGGCGTGGCGCCGGCCGCGGAGCGCCCCCCGGCGCTGCGGATCGTCGTGGCCGCCAGTCTCGTTGAAACCGGCCTGCTCGATGATCTGGCGCGCGAGTTCGAGGCGCGCCATCCCGGGGTGCCGATCGAGATCCGAAGCCACGGGGCGCTCGCGGTGCTGGAGGAAGCGCGCCGGGGACACGCCGACCTCATCGTCACGCACCATCCGCCGAGCGAGAAGATGTTCGTGGCGGAAGGCTACGGGCTGCTGCACACGGAGATCCTGTACGACCAGTTCGCCCTCTTCGGGCCGGCGAAGGATCAGCTCGGGCTCGCGCGCCAAGGCGATTTCGCCAAGGTCATACGTACGCTGGCGGAGAAGGAGGTTTCGTTTCTTGCGCCCGCGCCGCAATCCGGCACGTATAAGAAGCTGATGGAACTCTTCGATCTCGCCGGTGTCACCCCCGGCTGGATCGGCTTCGAGAACACCGGCACGAGCGCGGCCGCCACGCTGCAACAGGCGGCGCAGTTCGGGGCCTACACCCTTCTCGACATGGGCAACTATCTCGCTAACCGCGATACGGTCGGACAGCAAATCGTTCCGCTGTTTCGCGACCACCCGGCGCTGCGCAACACCTACAGCGCGATCGTGGTGAGCGCCGCGCGTGTCCCCGGCGCGCAGCAGGAGCAGGCCGAACTGTTTCTCGATTACCTCGTCTCCGAGGAGGCCCAGGCGCTGATCGGACGCTATGGCGACCGGAAATTCGGCGTGCCGCTGTTCACGCCGGTCGCGCACCTGGACGAGGGCCTGAAGGCACGCCGGGCCGCCGCCGATCTCGGGCGGAAGATGCGCATCATCTACGCCCTAGTCCTTTTCGCCGCCGCGCTGGCGGCGGCCGGCGGCGCGGCGACCGTGCAGATGCGGCGCGCGCGCCGGGCCGAGGGCGCGCGCCGCGTGAGCGAAGAGCGCTTCGCGCTCGCCGTCGGCGGCACGCACGACGGTATCTGGGACTGGGATATTCGCGCCGGGACGGCCTACTTCTCGCCGCGCTGGAAGGAGCTGCTCGGCTACCGCGCGGACGAGCCGCTCGAGGACTCCATCGAGACCTGGCGTAGCCGCATCCACCCCGACGACCGCGAACGGGTGCTCGCCCTGCTGGACGATTACCTCAAGGGGCACGGCGAGCAGTTCGCGGTGGAACACCGCATGCTCGCCAAAGACGGCGACGCCGTGTGGGCGCAGATGCGCGGCAAGGCGCTGTGGGCGCCGGCGCCGGAGGGCGCGGGGACGCGCGTGGCGCTGCGCATGTCCGGCTCCATGACCGACATCACGGAGCGCAAGCTCCAGGAGGCCGCGCTCGCCCGCATGGCCCTGCACGATGTGCTCACCGGGCTGCCGAACCGCACCCTGCTCTACGAGCGCCTCAACCAGGCGATCATGAGCGCCCGCCGGGACAACGGCCCGGTGGCCGTGGCGATGCTGGATCTCGAGAATTTCACGAAGATCAACGAGGCCTTCGGGCATCCGAGCGGCGATCTGATCCTGCAGCAGGTGGCCGCGCGTCTCGCGCACGACCGCCCGGAGACCCATACCGTGGCGCGTTCCGGGGGCGATTCCTTTTTTCTGATCTTGCCGGACAAGGGCGCGTTGCTCCTCCCGCGGCTGGCGCACGACATCGCCAGGGCGCTCGAGCCGCCGTTCGAGCTTGGAGGGCAATCGGTTCCGATCCAGGCGAGCCTGGGCTTCGCCTTCTTCCCGGAACACGGCGAGGATCCCGTGATCCTGGTCCAGCACGCAGAAATGGCGCTCTATCGCGCGCGCCAGCAAAGCAGCGGCTACGCGGTCTACGACCTCGACCCCGGCCAGGGCAGCCAGCGTTACTCCGCCTTCGACGCCGAATTGCGCCAAGCCGTCGAGCGCGATGAGTTGCTGCTCCACTATCAGCCGATCATGAACCTGCGCACCGGATTCGTTTCGGGCGTGGAGGCGCTGGTGCGCTGGCGGCATCCCCAGCACGGGCTGCTCGGCCCGGAAGCCTTCATACCGCGCGCCGAGCACATGGGGCTTGTCGGCATTCCGGCCCTGTGGGTTCTGGAACAGACCGCGAGCCGCGTCGCCGCCTGGCGGCGCCAGGGCCGCCCGCTCACGGCGGCCGTGAATCTCTCCGCCGGCAGCCTGCACGACCGCCGCCTGCCCGAGCGCATCGCCGCCCTGCTCGACAAGACCGGGATCCCCCCCGAGAGCCTCGAGCTTGAGATCACGGAAAGCGCCGTCACATCCGACCCCGCGCGCGCCGCGGAAATTCTCGGACGACTGCACGCCATGAAGCTGACGCTCGTGATCGATGACTTCGGCGCCGGCTATGCGTCGCTGAGCTGCCTGAAGCAGTTGCCGGTCGACAAGATCAAGCTCGACAGGTTGTTCGTTGCGAACATGATGCGCGACGATGGCGACGCCGAGATCGTGCGCGCCACCGTACTGCTCGCGCGCAGGCTCGGGCTCAAGGTAATGGCGGAAGGCGTGGAGAGCGAGGAAATGCTCAAGGCGCTCGCCCTGCTCGGATGCGATCAGGCGCAGGGACCCTGCATCTGCCAGCCGCTCGCCGAAGGCGAACTGCTCCGCTGGCTCGCGAACGCCGGCTGGGAGGACACCGACGCGCGCCAAGGCGCGACCTCTTAAAGAAGGGAATAGACAGGATTAACAGGATTTACAGGATTAAACCAGAACAGTTCAGAATTTCTTGGGTTTTGTCTCTAGATCAACCGGACAGCAGCGGTTTTGTTTTTGAACTAATCCTGTTAATCCTGTAAATCCTGTCTATCTTTTTTCTTGGTTTTCTCTGCGCCCTCTGCGCTCTCTGCGGTGAGAAATTCTTACTTCACGAAGAAGTGCTCGCGGTAATACTTCAGCTCCTCGATCGATTCGCGGATGTCATCGAGCGCCTTGTGGGTATTCTTCTTCTGAAAACCGTTCACGATCTGTGGCTTCCAGCGCGCCACGAGTTCCTTGATCGAGCTCACGTCGAGGTTGCGGTAGTGAAACCAGGCTTCGAACTGCGGCATGTGGCGCGCGAGGAACCGCCGGTCCTGGCAGATACTGTTGCCGCACATGGGGGATTTGTTCTTGGGCACGTATTTCTGAAGGAATTCGAGCGTGCGCCCCTCCGCGTCCGCTTCGCTGAGCGTCGACTGGCGCACCCGCTCGATCAGCCCGGTCGTGCCGTGGGTGCGCCGGTTCCAGTCGTCCATGCCGGAGAGCACCGATTCCGCTTGATGCACCGCGAGCACCGGTCCCTCGGCGATGAGATTGAGCTCGCCGTCGGTGACGATGGTGGCGATCTCGATGATGCGATCGGCGTCCGGATTCAACCCTGTCATTTCCAGGTCTATCCAGATCAGGCCGTTGCTGGACGGCCCCGCGTCGGGCGCTTGCGACATACCTCATCTCCCGTTTTAATTGACGAAGGCGACAGAGTACGATGATAGCATTCTGGGTCTATGAATACGTTCACTACGATCTTCCTCACCCTGCTTGCCGTGATGCTGCTGGCACAGCTCTGGCTCGCGCGCCGGCACGCCCGCTACATTGCCGCGCACCGCGGCGCCGTGCCCGCCGCATTTCGCGGCAAGGTGCCGCTCAAGGCGCACCGCAAGGCCGCTGACTACACCGTCGCCCGCACCCGCTTCGGGGCGGTTGAGGACGTCCTGGCCGCGGCGCTGCTGCTCGCCTGGACGCTCGGGGGCGGGCTCGAATGGCTCGACCGCCTCTGGCGCGCATCGGGGCTCGGCGAGCTTGCGACCGGCACGGGGTTTCTCGTCAGCGTCTTTGTCATCATGGCGCTCATCGAGCTTCCGACCGCCGTGTATCAGACCTTCGTACTGGAGAGCCGCTTTGGCTTCAACCGAGTCACGCCGGCGCTATTTGTCGCCGATCTCCTCAAGAAAACCGTACTCATGATGCTGCTCGGCATTCCGGTCGCCGCGGCGGTGCTCTGGGTCATGCAGGAGACGGGGACGCTGTGGTGGTTCTACGCCTGGCTGCTCTGGGTCGGATTCAGCCTGTTTATGATCTGGGCCTACCCCACGCTCATCGCCCCGCTGTTCCACCGCTTCACGCCGCTCAAACAGGGCGACATCCGCCGGCGCATCCATGCGCTGCTCAAGCGCACCGGCTTTCGGAGCCGCGGCGTTTTCGTCATCGACAGCTCCCGGCGCACGACCCACGGCAACGCCTATTTCTCGGGCCTCGGGCGCGCCAAGCGCATCGTGTTCTTCGACAGCCTCCTGAAGACCCTGAGCGTGCGCGAGATCGAGGCGGTGCTCGCGCACGAGCTCGGCCATTTCAAGCTGAGCCATGTCCTCAAACGCATGGCGCTGCTTTTCGCCATGAGCTTCGCGGGGCTCGCGGCGCTCGGTTGGCTCATGACACAGGACTGGTTCTATCGGGGTCTCGGCGTCGCGCATCCGTCCGCGCATGCGGCGCTCATGCTGTTTCTGCTGGTCGGTCCGGTATTCTCGTTTTTCCTGCAACCGCTGCTCGCCTGGGGATCGCGCCGGCACGAATACGAGGCCGACGGCTTCGCCGCCGAAGAGACCTCGGCGCGGGCGCTGGTGAACGCGCTGGTCAAACTCTACAAGGAGAACGCCAGCACGCTCACGCCCGATCCCCTGCACTCGGCGTTCTACGACTCGCACCCGCCGGCCGCCCGGCGGATCGCACGCCTGCTCGGAAAACTATGACCTTATATTCGAAGGAGTCCGCCATGATCAAACGTCTTCTCGTCCTGTCGACGCTGTCGCTTCTTCCCACCGCCATCCCGGCTGCCGTGCTCCCGGGCGACGCCGCGCACGGCAAGAAACTGCACGAGGCGAACTGCCTCGCCTGCCACAACCCGGGCGTCTACACGCGCGCGGATCGCCGGATCGGGTCGCTTGAGGCGCTGAAGGAACAGCTCTCCATGTGCAGCCACCAGTTGCCGCAGAGCCTGTCCAACGACGAGGTGCGCGACGTGGTGAAATACCTGAACGACACCTATTACCGGTTCAAGTAGCGATGTCGGATCTCACGCAAAAATCCTGTAAACCCTGCGAGGCTGGAACACCGCCGCTCGCGCGCCCCGCGGCCGAGGCGCTGCTCGCGCAGGTGCCCGGCTGGACGCTCAACGACACCGCCACCGGCATCGCCCGCACGTTCAAGTTCAAGAACTACTACGAGACCATGGCGTTCGTGAACGCGGCTGCCTGGATCGCCCACCGCGAGGACCATCACCCCGATCTCGAGGTCGGCTACAGCCGCTGCATCGTGCGGCTCACCACGCACGCCGTCAAGGGACTCTCGGAAAACGACTTCATCTGCGCCGCCAAGATCAACGCGCTGCTGGGCGAATGAGAAAAGCCTTTAGGGAAGGTCTGATTTATTATGATTATTCGACGCAGAGGCGCAGAGACGCGGAGAAAACTCACGGATAATAAACAAAAGAATCTCTGCGCTCCGCGCCTCCGCGCCTCCGCGTCAAAAACTCATTTAATCGGGGCTTTCTTAGCTTTTAGCCGATAGCTGACCGCTGATAGCTGGTAGCTTGTATTTATGCCTCCCGCCGCCCGGCCAGCGCCCGCGCCAGCGTGTTGCGGTCGGTGTACTCGAGCTCCCCGCCCACCGGCACGCCGTAGGCGATGCGCGTGACGCGGATGCCGCGGGCGCGCACCAGCTCGCCGATGTAATGCGCGGTGGCCTCGCCCTCCACGGTGAGGTTGGTGGCCAGAACCACTTCCTTGACGGTCCCTTCCTCGAGCAGCGCCGCAAGCCGCGGGATACCGATGTCCTCGGGGCCGACGCCATCGAGCGGCGAGAGCCGCCCCATCAGCACGAAATACCGCCCGTTGTAGGCGCCGGACTGCTCGAGCGACAGAAGATCCGCGGGCGATTCCACCACACACAGCAGCGCGGGGTCGCGCCGCGCCGAGGCGCAAATGGCGCACAGCTCCGATTCGCTCAAGTTGTTGCAGCGCCGACAGTGGACGACGCGCGCCAGGGCGTTCGTGAGCGCCTGCGCGATCGCGCGCGCGCCCTCGCGATCGCGCTCGAGCAGATGAAACGCCATGCGGCTCGCGCTCTTCGGCCCCACGCCGGGGAGCTTGCGCAGCGCCTGCTTCAGCGCCTCGAGGGCGGTGGTATCGTTCATAACAAGACCAAAATGGATAGGATTAACAGGATTTCGCAGGATTTACAGGATTAGAAAAGAAAATTCTTACTTGGCGTTTTGATTTTCTTGGCGATCTTGGCGTCCTTGGCGGTTCAAATACCATTTCTAGGTTTAATCCTGTTAATCCTGAGAAATCCTGTTAATCCTGTCTATTGTTTTTGCCTTCATCAAAAAGGCAAATTCAGCCCGGGGATGTTCAACCCGGAAGTAAGGCCCGACATTTTTTCCTGTGTCGCCTTCTCCGCCTTGCGCACGGCGTCGTTCATCGCCGCTGCCACGAGGTCCTCGATCACCTCCTGGTCCTCCTTGAGCAGGCCCGGGTCGAGCTTCACCGACTTCACGTCGTGGCGGCAGGTCATGACGACGCTCACGAGCCCGCCGCCCGCGTTGCCCGTCACTTCGATGCTCGCCAGCTCCTCCTGGGCGCGCTTCAGGTTCTCCTGCATCGCCTGGGCCTGTTTGAGAATACCGCCGAGTCCGCCTTTCATGTCCGTCCTCACGTCTTGGGTCGAATGGAGCCCGGGTTAACCCGGGCGTTGAAGGTTTCCTGCAATGCGCGCACGTTCGGATCGCTCTGGATGGACTGCACCGCCGCCTGCTGGCGCTCGTCCTGCACCCGCGCGCGCTCTTTGGCCGGGGTTTCGGCCGTCGGCTTCCCCAGGCGAATACTGAGCCTGAGCGGGCCGCCGAAACGGACTTCCAGCGCCTTTTTGAGCTCCGCCTCGCGCTCCTTGCTGAGCAACTGCGCGCAGGCCTCGTCCAATATCAAATTGAACGACGATCCGTTGCGCGCCTCGAGCGTCGTATGCAGCGCCAGCTCCCGCACCAGTCCGCCGAACTTGAGGCTCCCCAGGATCTCACTCCAGTTATCCGCGCTCGCCGCGGCCACGCCCGGCTCCGCGACCGCCAAAGGCGCCGGACGCGGCGCCGCGGTCGCCTGCACGGGGGCCGGTTCGGCGACCCGGCTCGCGGGCGGTACAGGCTGCGCGCCCAGCGCGCCGCCCTCCACGGGGCGAAACGCCAGCATGCGCAGCAGCGTCATCTCCACGCCCACGCGCGGGTCGGGGGCGAACGCGAGATCGCGCCGCCCGATGAGCCCGATCTGATAGAAGAGCTGCACGTCCTCGGGCGCGAGCGCCTGCGCGTGCGCGCTGAGCCGCGCATCGTCCGCCTCGCCGGCAAGCGCCGCGTCCGCCTGCGCGAGCGCGATGCGATGCAGCGCGCGCAGCAGCTCCTCCAGCAACCCCGCGCAGTCCGCTCCATGCTCCACGACATCGGCCACAGTAGCGAGCAACGCCCGCGCGTCCCCCGCCGCCAACCCGCGCAGCAGCCGGTCCACCGCGTCCTGGTCGATCGTGCCGAGCATGACGCGCACCTCGCCCTCGGCGACCTTGCCGCCGCCGTAGGCGATGGCCTGATCCAGGAGACTCAGGCCGTCGCGCATGCTGCCGTCGGCCGCATGCGCGAGCAGGCGGGTCGAGGCGGCGTCATAAGAAATGCCCTCCGCGTCCAGGATCTTCTGCAACTGCCCGGCGATCAGCTCGGCGGAAAGACGCTTCAAGTTGAATTGCAGGCAGCGCGACAGCACCGTGACCGGCAGCTTCTGCGGGTCGGTGGTCGCGAGCAGGAATTTGACATGCGGCGGCGGCTCCTCGAGGGTCTTCAGGAGCGCGTTGAAGCTATGCCCGGAGAGCATGTGCACCTCGTCGATGAGATACACCTTGTAGCGCCCGCGCGTCGGCGCGTACTGCACGTTGTCCAAAAGCTCGCGCGTGTCATCCACCTTGGTGCGCGAGGCGGCATCCACCTCGATGAGATCGACGAACCGGCCCTCGTCCACCTCCACACACGCCGCGCAGGTGCCGCAGGGCTTGGAGCTGACGCCGGTCTCGCAGTTGAGCGATTTGGCGAGGATGCGGGCGATGGTGGTCTTGCCGACGCCACGCGTGCCGGTGAAGAGAAAGGCATGGTGCAGGCGGTTGTGGTCGAGGGCGTTCACCAGCGGCTTGACCACGTGCTCCTGGCCTACCAGCTCCGCAAAGCTGCGCGGGCGCCACTTGCGCGCAAGAACCAGGTAGCTCACTGCCGGTATGCCATGTTAATGCGATGGACTCAGGCCCCAGAAACTATCTCAAAAACACCTGAAACGCAGATGAACGCGGATTCACACGAATTCTTCGTATATCTGCGCTCATCCCTAAGAATAAATCTGCGTTCATCCGCGTTTAAAGTATTTTGAAACAGGTTCTAGTCGGGTGGCGGCTCGAGCCGGACGCACCCCGGCACCCGAATCGCCTGCTGCGGCTGCTTCCTTCCGGACCTGACCGGGTTCACAAGCCTTCGCCGCCGAGGGGACCGGCCCTCACCGCCATAATCTGTCGTACTCGGTTTCCCGCCGTTCGAGCCGCACCCGTTCCGGCACGGCTGGAAGGCTGCTTTTCAACCACCTGCCAGGGACGCACAGTGTACCATGCGCCGCGCGCCGAGATAACCGCGGTGTCGGTGACAATCGGCGGACGGTCCGTGAGGAAAATGGTGCAGGAAAATGGCGGAGAGGGAGGTCGCTCCCGCGCATCCCGCGCTCCGCGACATTCGTACGTCCCTGTACAGCAGGATTCTTCACCCTTCGGGTTCTCATGATTATGATGAGCCATTTTCCCGCTGCGCGGGATAATGGCGGAGAGGGAGGGATTCGAACCCTCGGTGCGGTTTTGACGCACACACGCTTTCCAGGCGTGCTCCTTAAACCGCTCGGACACCTCTCCGGAATTTCATACCCGCCGTCCCTGGCGCAGCACCACGACTTCGCTCAGCCCCGGCCCGCACATCCCTGTGCGGGCGCTCGCCGGCGCGGAGGCACGTTAAGTGCCTCCGCGAATACTCCGGCTCGCCCACTCGGACACCTCTCCGGGAAAACAGGTCGGCGGGGGCAAAATTGGACGGCGAAGGTTAAACCAGATGCCCGCGCCGCGCAACGCGGCTTACGCCGCGCGGGCCAGGGCGTTGAGCCCGCCGCGCAGCACATAAACGTCGAAACCGCGCTGCGAGAGCAGGAAGGCCGCGGCGGTGCTGCGGGACCCGGTCTGGCAGTACACGATGTACTTGCGTTTGGGATCCAGGCTCGCGACCTTCAGGCGCAGCAGGTACAGCGGCATGTTGACGCTGCCCTTGATCGCGCCGCGCTGGTGTTCGTCCTCCAGCCGCACGTCGATCAGCGCGGCACCGGCGCGCACCATCTCCACCGCCTCCGGCTGGGTCACCGACTGCACCATCGGTTCCCGCAGAAGCTCGTCGAAATCCTTCTTCGCGAGCCGCATGAGCACGCCGTCGGTAAGCATCATCACGGTGGCGTTGCGCGGCGCCCCGGAGAGCAGCGCGTCCTCGCCCACACCCTGACCCTCGCCGAGCTCGACGAGCACCACGACCTTGCCGGCCTCGGTCTTGCGCGAAACGCTCGCGCGCCCGTTCTTGATGAGGTAGTAGTAATCGCCCGGATCGCCCTGGCGGATGACGATCTGGTTCGCCTTGACCTCGACCGGCTCCATGCGCGCGAACATGGCGTTGATGTTCGAGGGCGGCAACCTTTGAAACGCCTCGTTGCTGAGCAGGCGCATGATCCATTCCGGATCCTGCGCGCCGTCGAACTCCACCACCTCCATGCCCCCGCTCGCCTGCGCCGCCTGCTCCAGGGCGAGCAGCCGATCGAGCAGGTCGCCATCGACGCGCGCGATGACGGCCTCCGTGCCGGCGACGCCGGTGAACTGGCGCGGCTTCAGTTGCGCGAGCGCGTAGCGCGCGGCGTCGGTGTCGCTCTGGATGACGCGCTCCTTGCCACTCTCGGGTTTAAGCAGGACTTCGCCTGACAACAGATAGATCGTCTGATTATCGGTGTCACCGATATCGAAGAGCTTCTGACCGGCCGGCAGCTTCTCGATCTTGGTCTTGGAGGCGAGCGTCTTGAAATTATCCGCCGTCAAGGCATTAATCGGCACCCGCGTCTTGAGGATTTCCAGTTCGGTCATGGTGTCCCTGTCTTGGCCGGCACATTCTAGCCAAAAACCGTCTGGGGCGTGAGTGCCGAAGGGACCGAGCTGCGCAGGAAAATGGCGGAGAGGGAGGGATTACTCCGGGCTTCCTGCCCTCCGCCCTCCGGGCCGCCGTCGCTGCGCTCCGGCGTTCGGCGGCGCTCCCGGCGGCGCTGGTCGAACCCTTCGGGTTCTCATGATTATGATGAGCCATTTTCCCGCTGCGCGGGATAATGGCGGAGAGGGAGGTCGCTCCCGCGCTTTCTTCGACTACGCTGTCCTGCTTCGCTCGAAAGCCCGGGGCGCACCTTCCATGGCGCGCCCGCTCGGCGGGACAACGGTCCACTGGACCGTTGTCTCTTTCCGCCTCGCCCTGCGCTCCGCGACATTCGTACGTCCCTGTACAGCAGGATTCTTCACCCTTCGGGTTCTCATGCTTATGATGAGCCATTTTCCCGCTGCGCGGGATAATGGCGGAGAGGGAGGGATTCGAACCCCCGTGGCGTTGCCGCCCATCTGATTTCGAGTCAGCGCCGTTATGACCGCTTCGGTACCTCTCCGCGGGAGTGTGATTTTATACCAGCCGTGCCGGTTCGGCCATCCGCCCGTGACATTCGCGGGCCGCGCGGTTAGGCTGGAAGGCATGCGCCGGATGCGATGCAACATTCCTCCGCGGGTCGGAGGCTTCGCGCGGGGTACCCGGTACCGCACCGCCCTGCTTGCGCTTGCGCTTGCGCTGTCCTTGCCGGCCTGCACCTTGTTCGAGGACAACAAGCTTGCCGCGGTTCGCTCCTCCGGCCAGCTCGTGGTACTCACCCGCCAGAGCCCGACGACGTACTATGAGACTCCGGAGGGGCCGGCGGGCTTCGAGTACGATCTCGCCAAGGCCTTCGCCGATTCCCTGGGCGTCAAGCTCAAGATCGTCGTGGCCGAACGCTTCGCCGATGTCCTGCCGCAGCTCGCCGAGGGCAAGGCCGACATGGCCGCCGCCGGTCTCACCATCACCGAACGCCGCCGCGACCGGTTCAAGTTCACCCAACCCTACCAGGAAATCCGCCAGCAAGTCGTGTACCGCCAGGGAACGCTGAAACCCGGGGGTGTCGAAGGCCTTATCGGACGCCAGATCGAGGTGCACACCGGCACGAGCTACGCCGAGCGGCTCAAGGAGCTGCAGCAGCAACACCCGGCCCTTAAATGGGTTGAGGTCGAGGACAAGGAAACCGAAGGGCTGCTGCAACTGGTGTGGGAGGGCCTGCTCGAAATCACCATCGCCGACTCGAACATCGTGGCGCTCAACCGCCAGTATTTCCCGGAACTCCAGGTCGCCTTCGATCTCCAGAAGCCGGAGCCGCTCGCGTGGGCCTTTCCGCCCGGCGAGGACGACAGCCTCAATCAGGCGGCCGCGAAATTCCTGGAGGCGAACCGCCGCTCGGGCGAACTGGCCCGCCTGTTCGACCGCTATTATGGCCCGGCCAGCCGTGCCACGCCTTTGAATCTGACCGTGTACCAACTGCGCATCCGCAATCGCCTGCCGGAATACCAGCTCTACTTTGAAAATGCCGCGGCGCAGCACGATCTCGACTGGCGCCTGCTCGCGGCCATGGGCTATCAGGAGTCGTACTGGGACCCGCACGCGGTCTCGCCGACCGGCGTGCGCGGCATCATGATGCTCACGGAGGACACCGCGCAGCATATCGGCGTCGACGACCGCAAGGACCCCGAGAGCAGCATCGACGGCGGCGCGCTTTACATCCGCCAGATGATCGATCGCATGCCTTATATCGCGGGTCCAGACCGGCTGTGGATGGCGCTTGCGGCCTACAACATCGGCTTCAGTCACCTCGAGGACGCCCGTATCCTCACCCAGACGCAGAGCGGCGATCCGAACAAATGGAGCGACGTTAAGGACCGGTTGCCGCTACTCGAGGAGCGCCGATGGTTCGGTCGCACCCGCTACGGATATGCGCGCGGGATCGAGGCGGTGCGCTACGTAAACCGCGTGCGCATGTACTACGACGTGCTCGTGAAGATCGATGAAGAAGAACGGACGCGCAACCGCACCGAGGCGCTGCGGATGCGGGTGCCAGCGATTTGAAAGGCGAGGCGTGAGGACTGAGGACTGAGGACTGAGAAAAGATTCCGGGCCGGATCGTTCTTGCTCAGTCCTAAGTCCTCAGTCCTCAGCACTCGATGTTGCTACTCCTCACGCTTCTTACGCACGTCGCGCCTGAAAGAAGCACCGAAGCATCTCGCCGCACTCCTCGCCCAATACGCCGGGAGTCACTTCCGCGCGGTGGTTGAGGCGCTCCGATTGCAGCAGGTTGAAGAGCGTGCCGGCGGCGCCGGCCTTGGGATCGGGCGCGCCGTAGACGACGCGCGCGAGACGCGCCTGCACGATGGCGCCGGCGCACATGGGACAGGGCTCGAGGGTGACGTACAGCGTCGCGCCCGGCAGCCGGTAGTTGCGCATTCGCGCCGCCGCGGCCCGCAGCGCCCCGATCTCGGCGTGCGCGGTGGGGTCACTGGAGACAATCGGCTGGTTCCAGCCTTCGCCGACGATTTCTTCGTTGAACACGACAAGCGCGCCGATCGGCACCTCGCCCGCGTCCTCGGCCTGGCGGGCGAGCGTGAGGGCGCGACGCATCCACCCAACGTCTATTTCGGAGTGCGGAGTGCGGAGTGCGGAATTTTCTGACGGCCTATCCACTTTCTGTTTCATTCCGCATTCCGCATTCCGAACTCCGCATTCAACCTATTCCCATTCGATCGTCGCCGGCGGCTTGCCGGAGATGTCGTACACCACGCGCGAGACGCCGCGCACCTCGTTGATGATGCGGTTGGAGATCGTGCCGAGCACCTCGTAGGGAAGCTGCGCCCAGCTCGCCGTCATGAAGTCCACCGTTTCGACCGCGCGCAACGCAATGACGTAATCGTAGGCGCGCGCATCGCCCAGCACCGCCACCGATTTCACCGGCAGGAACACCGCGAACGCCTGGCTCACCTTGTCGTAGAGGTCGTGGCGATACAGCTCTTCGAGGTAAATCGCGTCGGCGCGGCGCAACAGATCGGCGTACTCTTTTTTTACTTCGCCCAGAATGCGCACGCCAAGACCCGGGCCGGGGAAGGGATGACGGTAGATCATCTGGTGCGGCAACCCCAGCTCCTCACCGATGCGCCGCACTTCATCCTTGAAAAGCTCCCGCAGCGGCTCGAGCAACTTCAGGTTCATCGTCTCCGGCAGCCCGCCCACATTGTGGTGCGACTTGATCACATGGGCCTTGCGGGTCCGGGCGGCCGCGGATTCGATCACGTCCGGATAGATCGTGCCCTGGGCGAGCCACCTGGCGTTCGCGATCTTCGCCGCCTGCTCCTCGAACACCTCGATGAACGCGCGCCCGATGATCTTGCGCTTCTGCTCCGGGTCGGCGACGCCCTTTAACGCGGACAAAAACCGGTTCTCGGCATCGACCCGGATCACCTTGACGCCCATGTGCTCGGCGAAGGTGTCCATTACCTGGTCGCCCTCATTCAGGCGCAACAGCCCGTTATCCACGAAGATGCAGGTGAGCTGCGACCCGATGGCGCGGTGCAGGAGCGCCGCGACCACGGAGGAGTCCACGCCGCCGGAAAGCCCCAGGACCACCTCATCCCGGCCGACTTGGGCGCGCACCGCGGAGATCATGCCTTCGACGATGTTGCCCGGGGTCCAGAGCGCGCCGCAGCCGCAGATCTCATGCACGAAGCGCTGGAGGATCGCGCGCCCCTGCGTGGTGTGCGTCACCTCCGGGTGGAACTGAATGCCGTAGAAGCCGCGGGATTCGTCGGCGATGCCCGCGAACGGCGCGGCGCCGGTCTCGGCGACGATCTTGAAGCCCGGCGGCATGCGCGTCACCCGGTCGCCATGGCTCATCCACACATGCAGATATTCCGCGCCCTCGTCACCCGCTTCGTCGCGAATACCCTTGAAGAGCTTCGAGTGGCCGTGCAGCCGCACCCGGGCGTAACCGAACTCGCGCTTCTCGCCGGCCTCGACCACGCCGCCGAGCTGCGCCGCCATGGTCTGCTGGCCGTAGCAGATGCCGAGCACCGGAACGCCCAGATGGAACACCGCCTCCGGAGCGCGCGGCGTGTGCGCCGCCGTTACCGTCTCCGGTCCGCCCGAGAGAATCACGCCGCGCGGCGCAAACGCGCGGATCTCGGCCTCGGATACGTCGTAGGGATAGATCTCGCAGTAAACGCCCGCCTCGCGCACCCGCCGGGCGATGAGCTGGGTGTACTGCGCGCCGAAATCGAGGATGAGGATTTTCTGTGAATGCGGATCGGTCATATGCTAAAAGCGTGAAACCGCAGATAAACGCAGATGGACGCAGATCAAAAACACCGACAAACCAATCTTTAACTATCTGCGTTTATCTGCGTTCATCTGCGGTTCCGGATTATTACTCTCGTTGGTAATTCGGCGCTTCCTTGGTCACCATCACGTCGTGCACGTGCGATTCGCGGATGCCGGCGCCGGTGATGCGCACGAACTTCGTCTTGGTGCGCAGCGATTCGACGTCGGCGCAGCCGGTGTAGCCCATGCCGGAACGCAGCCCTCCCATGAGCTGGTGGATGACGTTCACCATCGGGCCCTTGTAGGGCACGCGTCCCTCCACGCCCTCGGGCACGAGCTTGTCGGCGGCGGCGCCCTCCTGGAAATAGCGGTCGCTCGAGCCCTCGCCCATCGCGCCGAGCGAGCCCATGCCGCGGTAGCTCTTGTACGAGCGGCCCTGGTAGATCTCGATCTGTCCCGGGGACTCGTCGGTGCCGGCCAGCAGGCTTCCGATCATGACCGCATGGGCACCGGCGGCGAGCGCCTTGGCGATGTCGCCGGAGTAGCGCACGCCGCCGTCGGCGATGATGCCGAGTTCCGTGCCTTGCAACGCCTCGGCGACATCGACGATCGCCGTGATCTGCGGCACGCCCACCCCCGACACCATGCGCGTGGTGCAGATCGAGCCCGGGCCGATGCCGACCTTCACGCCGTCCGCGCCGGCCGCGGCGAGCGCCTTGGCGGCCTCGCCGGTGGCGATGTTGCCGCCGATCACCGGCATATCGGGATAATGTTTCCTGATCCAGCGCACGCGGTCGATAACGCCCTGAGAGTGTCCATGGGCGGTGTCCACCACGATCACGTCCACCTCGGCATCCATCAGTTGCTCGACGCGCTCCTCGGTGCCCTTGCCCACGCCCACCGCCGCGCCCACGCGCAGCCGACCCTTGGTGTCCTTCACCGACCGCGGGTATTCAGTGGACTTCTGGATATCCTTCACGGTGATGAGGCCCTTCAGGCCGAAGTCGTCGTCCACCACCAGGATCTTCTCGATGCGGTGCGCGTGCAGGAGCCGCAGAATCTCCTCGCGCGCGGCGCCCTCCTTCACCGTCACGAGCTTCTCCTGCGGCGTCATGATGGCGGAGACCGGCGCGTCGTAGCGCGTCTCGAATCGCAGGTCGCGGGAGGTCACGATGCCGACCAACTTGCCGCCGCGCGTGACGGGCACGCCGGAGATATGATGCGCGCGGGTGAGATCGAGGACTTTGCGGATGGTGGTATCGGGCGACACCGTGATCGGGTTGCCGATGATGCCGGCCTCGTATTTCTTGACGCGCCGCACTTCCTCGGCCTGGCGCTCGGGGGTGAGGTTTTTGTGGATAATGCCGATGCCGCCTTCCTGGGCGAGGCAGATGGCGCCACGCGCCTCGGTCACGGTGTCCATGGCGGCCGACACCAGGGGGATGTTGAGCGCAAGGGTGCGTGTGAGGCGGGTCTTCAGCTCCACGTCCCGGGGCAGGACGTTCGAATACCCAGGAACCAGCAGGACATCGTCGAAGGTAAGGGCTTCCGGGATAATTCGCATGTCCTATTATACGGAACGGAGCCGGCGGCGGTAAACGGGTTCGCATGCGGGACGGAATAGCATGAAGCCATGCGGCGTCTCACCCCTCGCCGGTTGACGTCAGCCGGCGCCGCGGGTTACTGTGCGGCATCATCGTCAGCGCCCTGGAGGAGGACAATACATGAAAAAATACCTGCTGCTCATCGCGCTCGCGGCCTCCGTGGCCGGTTGCGCCGGCGGCCCGTCCAAGGACGAGGAATACGACAATCTCCTCGCCCAAGCCGAAAACGAGATCAAGCTCGCGGGCAAGGCCGGATTTCTGTGGCGCGACACG
Source organism: Candidatus Muproteobacteria bacterium RBG_16_65_34 (assembly GCA_001785115.1). GTDB lineage: Bacteria > Pseudomonadota > Gammaproteobacteria > Acidiferrobacterales > Sulfurifustaceae > RBG-16-65-34. The sequence continues at coordinate 29,636 of MFSU01000102.1, read as the reverse complement.
GAAAAATTCCTGGCCGATTCCAAAGAGGCCATGGCCGGCGGCGATCGCGACAAGGCCATGAAGCTCGCCAAAAAGGCCCTGAAGGAGGCGCAACTCGCCCAGCAGCAGGCGCGCGACAACGCCAGCGCCGGACCGAGCTACAGCAACTAAGGCCCTCGTCGCCGGAAATAAAAAAGGCCGGGGTTCCCCGGCCTTTTTTATTTCCGGGAATGGGTTTATGTTTTCCGCATGGAATCTTCCCGGATCGCCGCCCCGCCCGCCGCGCAGACCTGGCGCGACATCTACACGGTGTCGCGCCTCAATCGCGAGGCGAAAACCCTTCTGGAGGGCAGTTTCCCGCCGATCTGGATCGAAGGCGAGATCTCGAATCTGCGTCGCCCCTCCTCCGGGCATGTCTATTTTTCGCTAAAGGACAGTCAGGCGCAGATAAGCTGCGCGCTGTTTCGGCAGCACTTGCGGCTGCTCGGCGTCGAGCCGCGCGACGGCATGCACGCGCTGCTGCGCGTGCGGGTGAGTCTGTACGAGGGCCGCGGCGACTTTCAGCTGGTGGTGGAATACCTGGAGGAAGCCGGCGAGGGGGCGCTGCGGCGCGCATTCGAGACACTCAAGAACCGGCTTGCCGCCGAAGGCCTGTTCGACGCCGCGCACAAGCAACCCCTGCCGCGGTTGCCGCGGCGCATCGGAATCCTCACCTCGCCTTCCGGGGCGGTACTGCACGACATCCTCGCCACGCTCAGACGCCGCTTCCCGGCCATCGCCGTACTGCTTTATCCGGTCCCGGTGCAGGGCGCAGGCGCGGCCGAGAAGATCGCCGGCGCGCTACGGCTGGCCGGCGCGCGGCGCGAATGCGACGCGCTGATCCTCGCGCGCGGCGGCGGCTCGCTCGAGGATCTCTGGGCGTTCAACGAGGAGATCGTGGCGCGCGCGATCAACTCCTGCCCGATCCCGATCGTCTGCGGCGTGGGACACGAAACCGATTTCACCATCGCCGATTTCGCCGCCGATGCGCGCGCACCCACGCCCACGGCGGCGGCCGAGCTCCTGAGCCCCGATCGGAGCGAGTGGCTGACGCAATACCGGCTCATCGGGGCGCGCCTGACCCGGCGCATGCGCGACCTGCTGCGCGCTCTGGATCAACGCCTCGACTGGCTGAACGCCCGCCTCGTCCATCCGCGCACGCGCATCGCGCACCTGCACCAGCGTCTGGACGCCGCGGTCCTGCGCCTGCGGCTTGCCCAGGAGACGCGGCTGCGCCATACCCACGCGCTGCTCGCCGAGCTGGCCGCACGGCTGCGGCACGTTTCGCCCGGCCCGCGGGTGCAGGCGCGGGAGCTTGAGCGGCGCCATCTCGCCGCGCAGCTTCTGGGCCACATGCGCCGCGGCCTCGAGCGCCGGCGCGAGCGGCTCACGCGCCTGGCGCAGGCGCTCAACGCCCTGAGCCCGCTCGCCACCCTCGAGCGCGGCTATGCCATCGTGCGGCACGCGGACACGGGCGCGCTGGTGCGTGCCGCGACCGCGCTCGCCCCGGGCGCGCGCGTGCGGGCGCGCCTGGCGCGCGGCGAGATCGAATGTCTGGTGGAGAAGGTACACCCGCATGCGGATTAGTGCGGCGTGGCTGCTCGTCCTGCTCCCCGGCGTCGCGGCGGCGCAGGAACTGCCGCGGGCGCTCCCCGTCCCTGGCGGCATCGCGGCCGTGAAGCTTGCGCCGGCGAGCGAGCCCCCGCCGCGCGCGTACTTCAACGGCGCTCGGGTGATGGTGGTCAGCCAGGACGACCATTGGCACGCGGTCGTGGGGTTGCCGCTGTCCCTTGCGCCCGGCGCGCAGAAGCTCACCGCCATGGGGCGCGAAGGCGTGGGCCGCGAATATGCCTTCACCGTGCAACCCAAGGAGTACGCCGCGCAGTATCTCACGCTCACGAACAAGCGCTTGGTGGATCCGGGCGCGAAGGACCTCGAGCGCATCCAGCGCGATCAGGTCGCGGTTGCGCGCGCCTTCGGCAGTTGGACCGAGGCCGCCGAGCCGCCGCTGCGCTTCGCGCTGCCGGCCCAGGGACGGCTGAGCAGCGAGTTCGGGCTGCGCCGCTTCTTCAACAACCAGCCGCGCCAGCCCCACAGCGGAATCGATATCGCCGCCCCGGAAGGCGCGCCCGTCACCGCGCCCGCGCCGGGCATCGTGGTCGAGACGGGCGATTATTTCTTCAACGGCAACACCGTCTTCCTCGACCATGGGCAGGGGTTGATCACGATGTACAACCACCTCAAGCGCATCGAGGTGAAGCCCGGCGCGCGCGTGACGATCGGTCAGAAGATCGGCGAGGTCGGGATGACCGGCCGCGTGACCGGCGCCCATCTGCACTGGACCGTGAGCCTGAATAAAACCGCTATCGATCCACTGCTGCTCACGCCTGGGGCGGCGCCGTCCGCCGTTTCCTCCGGCGCCGGCCCGCAGCCGGCCCAGACGTTACAGGCGGGGGATTAAGATCGCGGCTTTTGCAACGAACCGTTCGGCGCGCCGCGCGCGGCTACCGCCAAAGCTTGACGCTCGTGTCGCGGCTCGCGGTGGCGAGAGCCCCGTTCGGGGCGTACGCCACCGCCTGCACGTAATCCCGATGGCCGCTCATTACGTGCGCCACCTCCGCGTCGTCGCCGTTGAGCAGCAGTACGTCCGGGTCGGCGATGCCGGCCGCAAGCCAGCGCCCGTCCGGAGAGAACGCCAACGCGAGCACCGCATGACGCATGCCCCGCTGGGTGTGCCGCACCACGAACGTCTGCGCATCCCAAATGCGAACCGTGTCCGCGACATCGCCCGAGGCCAGTCGTTTGCCATCCGGGGAGTAGGCGAGCGCGAGCACCGTACCGCTGTGGCCGACGAGGTTCGTCGCCTCTTCGCCGGTCTGTCGCACCCAAATCTTGATAACCTTGTCCGCGCCCGCGGACGCGATGTGCCTGCCGTCGGGCGAAAAGGCAAGCGCGTGCACATCGCCCCGGTGCCCTTCCAGTGTGCGCAGGCGCGTGCCGCGCTCCGTGTCCCAGAAAAACACCGCACGGTCGCGGCCCGCGGCCGCGATGAGCCGGCCATCCGGAGAAAAAACGACCGCATAGAGCGCCCCGCCATACCCGCGCAGGGCACCGCGTGCCGCGCCGGATTCGACCTCCCACAGCCGCACCGCACCGTCGTTGCCCACCGAGGCGAGGCGTTTGCCGTCGGGCGAAAACGCCACGGCGTTGACCGCCGAATCGTGTCCGCGCAGGGTGGCCAGCGCCTTGCCCTTAGCCGCATCCCAAAGCTTGACGGTCTTATCGACTCCGCCCGAGGCAAGCCATTTGCCGTCGAGTGAGACCGCCACGGCCTGCACCCAATCGCGATGTCCGTTCAGCGTAGCCGCAAGCCCCGGGGAGGCGAATCGCTCCGCGACGGGCCTCGGCGCCGGCGGTTCCGGGGCGACCTTCACCGGGCTCGCGCCGTCGCTTCGCGGCGGCGGGGCCGAGCGCACGGGCGGCTCCGAGGGCGCGGAATGTTCGGTGAGTTCCTCCCAGAGGGAATAGGCGGCAAAGACGAGCAGCAACACCAGCAGCAGGATAATCGTAACCCGGCTTCGCGCCGGACTCGCGACATCCGGCTCTTGCGGCGCGCTTCGCGCGGGCGTCGGGAGCGGCATCGCGGCGCCCGCCGCGCCGGCCGACGGAACGGGCCGCGAACCGGTGCTTCCCGTCGCGCGCCGCTGGCCCATCAGACTGTCTTGCAGCTCGCGCGCGGACTGTGGCCGGTCCTTGGGATAAATCTGCAAGGCCCAGTCCACGCACTCCAGGAGGCCGCGCTGATAGTGCTTGTCTCCGACCTTGACCGCGGGCGGGACCGGATCGACCTGGTAGCCGAGCACCGCCTTGTAACGCTCGAGCGAATCCACCGGGCGCTTGCCCGAGATACAGCGGTACATGGAGGCGCCGAGGGCGTAGAGGTCGGTCCACGCCCCCGGCGCGCCCTTGTCGGGATACTGCTCGATCGGAGCGTAACCCTGCGTGAGCACCACGCGCTGGCCGTGGCTCGCCATGCTGATCGCCTGGCGCGCGGAGCCAAAGTCGATCAACATGGGGCTGCCGTCGCCGCGCAGGTAGATGTTCTCGGGCTTGATATCGAGGTGCAGCATGCCGGCCTCATGCACCGCGCGCAGCCCGTTGAGGATCGGAATGAACACGCGCAGCAGCATGGACTCGTCGAGCCGCGGCCCGTGGCGCTTCAGGTGATCGGCCAGCCCCGCGCCCTTCTCGTACTCCATCACCATGTAGGCCGTGCCGTTCGCCTCGAAAAAGCGCAGCACGCGCACGATGTTCGGATGCTTGAACTGGGCGAGCGCCCGCGCCTCCTTGACGAAGTTCTTGAGCCCCCAGTGGTAGTCGCGGATCGCCTCGCGCGAAGGGTTGGGAATCACGGAGTACTTGTCGTCGCGCGTGGTCATCTCATGCGGCAAGTACTCCTTGATCGCGACCAGGGCCCCGAGCCCGGTGTCCTGCGCGAGATAGGTGATACCGAAACCGCCGTATCCCAGTATGGATTCGATGAGGTATTCCGCCAGCTGATGGCCCGGCGGCAAGGCATCTTTGTGATAGGCACCCATTGCTACGATCGCTTGTTCTTCTATCCCGGCGCGCTGCGCGCTCTAATTCCATTTTTGCCCGACGCACGCCGCGCGCGCATCGTGCAAGTTACGGCCCAAGGCCTGAGTCGATGACTGTCCCGGCACTTTTATGTTTTATGACAACGCATTACACCATTTTATTTTTGTAAATCCTAGCTCTCCTGCCGCCTCCGGCCCTGTCGCTTTTTTTCGTGGAAGTCTTTTTCGTGGCACCCGGTCGCGGCCGATACGGGTTCTCCTCCTGGCGGCACTCGATCCGCACCGGCGCGCCCTCCAGACGGAACGCCTTGCGGAAGGCATTCGCCAGGTAACGCCGGTAGGCCTTCGGTAACGCCGCGACAAGATTTCCGTGCACCACGATCCGCGGCGGATTTTTCCCGCCCTGATGGGCGTATTTGAGCCGTGGTCGGCGGCCGCGGATCAGCGGCGGGGGCGTGGCCTGCACCGCCTGCTGCAGCACGCGGTTGAGCCGGGGCGTGCTGAGGCTCGCATGGGCCGAGGCGTAGGCCCGGTCCACCGAGGGGAACAGGGCCGCGATCCCCTCCCCGCGCAGGGCGGAGATGTAATGTGCGCTGGCAAACACCAGAAAATCGAGCTTGCGGTGCAGCTCGCGCGTGAGCCACTCACGCGCCGGCGCATCGAGCGCATCCCATTTGTTCACCGCCACCACGAGCGCCCGACCCTGCTCCAGGACGTAGCCCGCGAGCGTGGCATCCTGCTCGGCCACACCCGCCTGCGCATCGAGCACGAGGATCACGACATTCGCCTCCTCGATCGCCTGCAGCGTCTTCACCACCGAGAATTTTTCGAGCACATCGCGGACGCGGGCGCGCCGGCGCACGCCGGCGGTGTCGATGAGGATATAGCGCCGCCCGCCGCGCTCGAGCGGCACGTAGATGCTCTCGCGCGTCGTGCCCGGTTGATCGTAGACGATGACGCGCTCCTCGCCGAGCAGCGTATTGACGAGCGTCGACTTGCCCGCGTTCGGGCGCCCAACTACGGCGATGCGCGGAAGCGCCTCTTCGGCCGGCGCCTCCTCCGGCGCAACCGCAAGCGTCCCCAGTACCGCTTGCACGAGCCCCCGCACGCCCTCGCCGTGCGCCGCCGACACCGCATGCGGCCGGCCCAGACCCAGGGCATGAAATTCGGCGACGGCGGTCTCGGGCGGGAGTCCTTCGGTCTTGTTAACGGCGAGCCAGACGGGCTTGCCCAGGCGTCTCAGGTGATTGGCGATCTCGCGATCGAGGGGATGGAGACCCGCGCGACCGTCGACCAGCAGGATTACGGCGTCGGCCTCGGCGACCGCCTGACGCGCCTGCTCCGCAACCAGCTCCACGATCGAGGCCGGCGCTTTACCGGTGGGCTCGAGGCCTTCCGCGAGCCCACCGGTATCCACCACCAGATAGGGGCGGTCGCCCATGCGCCCATCGCCGTACTGGCGGTCGCGGGTCAGTCCCGGCGCGTCCGCCACGAGCGCCAGACGGCTGCGTGTGAGCCGGTTGAACAGCGTGGACTTGCCGACGCTCGGGCGGCCGACGAGGGCGATGACGGGTTTCATGGATGGATGACGATTAGTGAACGGTGAGCGGATCACCGATTACCGTTCACTGCTTACGCTCGAGTCTCAGCGCCGCAATCTTGCCGTCCTGGTCGACCACGTAGAGCGCGTCCACGCCGGCGACGGCCCGGGCGCGTATCGGGGTCCCATTCAGGCGGTAGCGGGCGATAAAGCGGCCATCGTCGCGTGCCAGCCAATGCACATAGCCTTCGAAATCGCCGACAACCACGGCATCGTCGAAATAGGCGGGCGCACTCAACGCGCGCGCGCGCAGCTTCTCCTGCCGCCAGAGACTGGCGCCGGTCTTCTGGTCGAGCGCGAGCACCTGTCCGCGCTCGTCGGTTGCGTACACGGCGCTGCGGTCGGCGTCCATCCCGGAATACGTCGAGATATCCCGTGACCAGTTGACGCGGCCGGTCTGCGCGTCGATCGCCACGAGCTTGCCCTGATAGCTCGCCGCGAACAGCGCATCGCGGGTCACGAGCAGCGGCACATCCACATCGACCAGGCGCTCGATTTCGTTGCGCCCGTGCGGCTGCGCCACCGCGAGCTCCCACAGCAGCCGTCCCTCGCGCAGACTGAGCGCCACGACCTTGCCGCTCGCAAACCCGGTGAGCACGGTATCGCCGACGACGATGGGCGTGCTGGTGCCACGCAGGCTCAGGGCCGGCTCGCTGCGCTCGTAGCCCCACAGTTTCGCGCCGTCCTTCGCGCTCAGGCCGGTGAGCTTGCCGTCCACCGTCTGGACCACGACCACGCCCGCCTGCGCCACCGGCGGCGCAAGCACCTCGCTCGGCGCCACGGCGCTCCAGCGCCGCTCGCCGCTCGCCTTGTCGAGCGCGATGATCTCGCCATTCTTGGTGCCGACGAGCACCAGACCCTCGCCCACCCCCGTGGCCGCCGTCACCGCGGCCTCGAACTTGGTCCGCCACAGCAGCCGGCCGTCGGCCGCCGAAAGCGCGCTGACGCCTCCGAAGGTGTCGGCGCAGTAGAGGGTGTCGCCGTCCACCACCGGCGCCAGCGTCACATCGCGTTTACCGCCGAGCGGCCCGAGCTCCGCCGACCACAGCTGCTGCACGCGCGCCTGCGGCGTGAAATCCGCAAGCGCGGCCGGCTGCTCGCGCTCGATCCGGCTTTCGCTGGCGCAACCGCCGGCCAGCAAGACGCAGGCGAACAGGGCCGCGGTACGCCTCACGGCGCCGGCTCCGCGCCGAGGTCATCGAGCTTCGCCGCCAGCACCGGACGGTAGGGCGATCCGCTCGGCAGATCCTTCAGGGCCGCCGCATAGGCCGCGCGCGCCTCCGCGCGCTTGCCCTGTTTCGCCAGCAGGTCGCCCCGCAGCTCCTGATATTCCGCCTCGAAGCCGGCCGTCTCCTTGACGTTCGCCAGCGCCGCGGCGGCATCGAGCTCGCCCGCGTCCACGAGCATGCGCGCCAGACGCAGGCGCGCGGCGTGGACGATCGCCGGATCGGCCGCATGCTCCAGCGCCCATTGCAGATGCGCGCGCGCCGCGGGCCGGTCTCCGGCCTCGATGCTCTGCCTGGCCAGCATCAGTGCCGCGAGCCCCGCGTAGGGCGTGGCGGCGTAATCGCCGAGGAGTTTCGCGCCCGAGCCGCGCGCGGCCTCGGCCTTGTGCTGCCGCAGATCTTGCAGCATCTGTTCATAGAGCGCCGCGGCGCCCTCGCGGCGCTCCTCCTGGTAGTGCGTCCAGTAGCGGACGCCCGCCAGCAGCGCCACGCCCAGCAGAATACCGGCGATGACCGAATTGCCGTACTCCTTCCACCAGGCCGCGAGCTTTTCGAGTTCTTCCTGTTCCGTATAGGCACTCACAATCTTCCCCCCGTCTATTGCCGTTCGACCGTCACGCGGATGCGGACAATCGCTGTTTCAGGTAATCGGCCGCCGCATCCTGTGCGACCAGATGCTGCGGCGCGTCGGTGCGCAGATCCTTCACCGCGACGCAATGCTTCGCCAACTCCTCGTCCCCGAGCAGCAGCGCAAACCGCGCGCCGCTGCGGTCGGCGCGCTTGAGCTGCGCCTTGAGGCCGCCACCGCCGCAGTGGCACTCCACGCGCAGACCCCCATCGCGCAGCCGCTCTGCCAGCAGCAGCCCCGGGCGCTCGGCGTCGGACCCGGGCAGCGCGAGATAGACCTGCGGGCTCGCCTCGGCGGCGACCGCCGCCGGCACGGACAGAAGCTCGGCCAACCGCTCCAGCCCCAGGGCGAAGCCCGCGGCCGGCGCGCTCTTGCCGCCCAGCTGCTCCACCAATCCGTCGTAGCGGCCCCCTGCGCACACGGCCGATTGCGCGCCGAGACGCTCGCTGGTCCATTCGAACACGGTGCGCGTGTAATAGTCGAGCCCGCGCACGAGCCGCGGATTGATCGCATAGCGCACGCCCGCGGCGTCGAGCGTCGCCCGCACGCCCTCGAAATGGCGGCGCGAGGCCTCGTCCAGGTGATCGAGCAAACTCGGCGCACCGGCGATCACCTCCTGCATCGCCGGGTTCTTGCCGTCGAGCACGCGCAACGGATTCTTCGCGAGCCGCTGCCGGCTGTCCTCGTCGAGCTCGTCGCGGCGGCTTTCGAGATAGCGCACGAGCTGCTCGCGATACGCCGCGCGCGCCTGCGGCGTACCCAGGGAGTTGAGCTGCAGGACAAGCTCGTCGATGCCGAGCGCACGCCACAGACGCGCATTCATCAGGATCAGCTCGGCGTCGACGTCCGGCCCTTCCATGCCGAAGGCCTCGACACCGATCTGGTGAAACTGGCGGTAGCGCCCTTTCTGCGGGCGCTCGTGGCGGAACATCGGGCCGCCGTACCACAGGCGTTGGACCTGATTGTGCAGCAACCCGTTCTCGATGCCGGCGCGCACGCACCCGGCCGTGCCCTCGGGCCGCAGCGTCAGGCTCTCGTGGTTGCGGTCCTCGAAGGTGTACATCTCCTTCTCGACGATATCCGTGTGCGTGCCGATGGAGCGCGCGAACAGCTCGGTTTTTTCGACGATGGGGAGCCGGATCTCGCGATAGCCGTAGGCGGCGAGCACCCGGTGGACGGTCGCCTCCAGGTGTTGCCAGCGCTCGACCGCGCCCGGCAACAGGTCATTCATGCCGCGAACGGCCCGGATTGCCTCGCTCAAAAGGAATTCCTCAGCCGCGGTGCGTGCCGGCGACCGCGTCCGGGGCGGGCGCGGGCTGCGGCGCGCGCCGGCGTTCGAGCTCCGCGCGCACCGCGCGCTCGATCTCATCCACGAGGTTTTCGTTGGCGATCTTGCGATCCGGCTTGCCGCGCACGTAGAGCAGGCTCGGGTTGCCGCCCGCCAGCCCGATCTGCGCGCCGCGCGCCTCGCCGGGGCCGTTGACGCAGCAGCCGATGACGGCCACGTCGAGCGGCTCCTGGATGTCCTCGAGGCGCGCCTCGAGGGCGTTGACCGTGGCGATGACGTCGAACTCCTGGCGCGAACACGAAGGACAGGCGATCAGATTGACGCCCTTGTTGCGCAGCCGCAGGGCCCTGAGGAGGTCGAAACCCACGCGCACTTCCTCCACCGGATCGGCGGCGAGCGAGATGCGGATGGTATCGCCGATGCCTTCGGCCAACAGCATGCCGACGCCGACCGCGGACTTGACCGTGCCCGAACGCAGCCCTCCGGCCTCGGTGATGCCGAGGTGCAGCGGCTTGTCGATGAGCGTGGCGAGCTTGCGGTAGGCGGCCACGGCCATGAACACGTCCGAGGCCTTGACGCTCACCTTGAAGTCGTGGAAATCGAGCCGGTCCAGGATCTCGACGTGGCGCAGGGCCGACTCCACCAGGGCCTCGGGCGTGGGCTCGCCGTATTTCTTCTGCAAGTCCTTCTCGAGCGAACCGGCGTTCACCCCGATGCGCAGCGGGATGCCGCGGTCGCGCGCCGCGTCCACGACCGCGCGCACGCGGTCCTCGCGCCCGATGTTGCCGGGGTTGATGCGCAGACAATCGGCGCCGAGCTCGGCCACGCGCAGCGCGATCTTGTAGTCGAAATGAATGTCCGCCACGAGCGGCACGCGCACCTGCCGCCTGATGGCCCCGAAGGCCTCGGCGGCCTCCATCGTCGGCACCGAGACCCGCACGATGTCGGCGCCGGCGGCCTCGAGCGCGCGGATCTGCGCCACGGTCGCCGCGGCGTCCGTGGTCTCGGTGTTGGTCATGCTCTGCACGCTGATCGGCGCGCCGCCGCCCACGGGGACCGCTCCGACCGAGATGCGCCGGCTCGGGCGTCGCTTGACCGGGCTGTCACGGAACATGGTTGCCGCCTGTGGGTTCGCCCACGGTGAAGCGCGCGACCGCGCCGCGCCGGTGTCGCTGGGCGTCGTAGGGCGCGCCGTTGAACTCGACGCGCACGCCGTCGACGTTGCCGAGAAAGACGTTGAAGGGCGCCGGCCCTTCGATCGCGATCGCGCTCCCGGCGGGAACGATTTCATACAGCAGCCTGTTGTCGCGCGCGTCGCGCACATCGGCCCAGGACTCCCGCTCCACATGCAGCACCAGACGGCCGCGCGGCGCGCCGGCCGCAATGGAATCCGCCGGCGCCGCGATCGTGCGCGGCGCCGGAGCGGTCGCGCCCGCGACCTGCGGTCCGGTCTGGGTCTTGGCGGCGCCCGCCGGCGCGGGTTTCGGGGCCGCGGGCGCGACCACCGGCGGCGGCTCCGGCGCAGCCGCGGGCGGCGCCGGCGCAGTCGGTTCCGGCATCGGCGCCGGGACGGCGCGCGAAGGTGTCTCCTCCCCGCGCCACCACACCGCCGCAAGGCCCAGGACGATCGTAATAACCACGACGCTGGTAATCTGGATCACGTGATGGTCGCTGCGGACCTCGGGCGGCGGCGTGAGCTTTCCGAGATCCACGGGCTTGCGGGCGGCGGTCAGGCGGTTGTAGGCCTCCACCACCGTGTCCGCGGGCAGCCCCAGCAGTTGGGCGTAGCTGCGCAGATACCCGCGCACGTAGGTCGCCCCGGGGAGGCTGTCGTAACGGTCGTTCTCCAGGGCGAGAATCTGCCGCGGCGAAAGGTGCAGGATGTGCGCCACGTCCTCCGGTGCCAGCCGCAGATCCTCCCGCGCCAGGCGCAGTTGCGCGCCGGGGCCGGTCACGGAGGTCGCCGGGGCGGTGGTTTCCATCGTCACTTACCCTTCGCGCCGCGCGCTTCGGCCGCAAACGCCTTGGCCTCGGCGGAGTCGGGGAATTTTCCGCGCAGGCGCAGCGCGAAGCTCGCCTCGTCGTTCTTGTTGCCGAGCGCGCGCTCGATCCGCACCGCCAGCGCGAGCGCCTCGGGCGTGTCGCCGACGGCCTGGAAATAGCGCTGCATGAAGCCGCGGGCCGAAAGCGCCCGGCCCGCGTCATAGCTGATTTGGGCCATCTGCTGCAGCGACTTCGGCAGGTTCGGGTCGAGGCCGAGCGCCTCGCGGAAATATTTCTCCGCCGCCGCCGGCGCGGGCTTGCGCATCAGGCACGACCCCGCGTTCTCGTACGCCCCCGCGGCCGCCCGGTACATCGGCGTGCCTGCGGCCTTTTCGAACCACTTCACGGATTCGTCGTAGCGCCCGCGGTCGCACAGAAACGCGCCGTAGTTGTTCCATACCTCCGGGGTATCGTTCTCGCGCGCACGCAGGGCCTTGCGGAAATATTTCTCCGCCTCGTCGTGGCTCTTCAGCCGCCACTGGAGCAGGGCCATCATGTTGTTCGCCTGCGGATGGTCCGGATCGAGCTCGAGCGCCTTCTTGAAGTTCTCCAGGGCGAGCTCCGGCTGGTCGCGCTGGAGGTAGCCGGCGCCGAGCTGGACCTGGGTCTCGATGAGCCGCTGCTTGCGCGCGGCCTCGGCGCTGCGCTCGGCGCTCGAGACGCAGCCCGCGAGCGCGGCCGCGAGCACAAGCATCGTCAGGGCGCGGAGACGTATGCTCATGGGAGATTCGCCTGGCCCGCGGCGCGGCGGCCGCGGCGCGTGCGGTCCTGGACCTTTCCGGCGAGCTGCCCGCAGGCGGCGTCGATGTCTTCACCGCGGGTCTTGCGCGTGATGGTCATGAGCCCGGCCTGCATCAGGATATCGCGGAACCGGTCGATGCGCTCCGGCGGCGAGCGCCGGTACTCGGTCTGCGGGAACGGGTTGAACGGGATCAGGTTCACCTTCGCGGGCACCCCCTCCAGGATCCGGACGAGTTCGCGCGCCTGCGCGAGGGAGTCGTTCACTTCGTCGAGCATCACGTACTCGAAGGTGATGCGCCGCCGCGGCTCGCCGGCGGTGTAGCGCTTGCAGGCATCGAGCAGCTCGCGGATGGGGTATTTCTTGTTGAGCGGCACCAGCTCATCGCGCAACGCATCGTTCGGCGCGTGCAGCGACACCGCGAGCGCCACCGGACATTCCGCGCGCAGCCGGTCGATCAACGGCACCAGTCCCGCGGTGCTGACCGTGACGCGGCGCCAGGAAAGCCCGTAGGCGAAATCGTCCAGCATGAGCCGCATGGCCGTCACCACGTTGTCGAAGTTGAGCAGCGGCTCGCCCATGCCCATGAACACGACGTTGGTGATGACGCGCTCGGCCTTCGGGTCGGCGCGCAGCAGGCGGTTCGCCTGCCAGAGCTGGCCGATGATCTCGGCGACGGTGAGATTGCGGCTGAAGCCCTGGCGGCCCGTGGCGCAGAAGGAACAGGCGAGGGTGCAGCCGACCTGCGAGGAGACGCACAACGTGCCGCGGTCGTCCTCCGGAATGAATACGGTCTCCACGCCGTTGCCGGCATCGAGGCCCAGGAGCCATTTGCGCGTGCCGTCCTCGGCCTGCTGGTCGCGCGAAACGCCCGGCGCGCGGATCTCGGCGATCTCCTTCAGACGCGCGCGCAGGTCCTTGCCCAGGTTCGTCATGGCGTCGAAATCGTCGACGCCGTACTGGTGAATCCACTGCACGACCTGCTGGGCGCGAAACGGCCGCTCGCCGTGGCCCGCGAAAAACTCCGCGAGCCCGCGGCGATCGAGGTTCAGCAGATTGGTCTTGTCCGTGTGCTCCAAGTCGCTTCTCAACGCGTGCGCGGGCAGATCTCGCCGTTGCGAAAGAAATACTCGATCTCGGCCCCGGCCGTCTCGGGGGCGTCGCTCCCGTGCACCGCGTTCTCCTCGACGTTAGACGCGAGATCCGCGCGGATCGTGCCGGGCGCGGCCTTCTTGGGGTCGGTGGCGCCCATCAGCTCGCGGTTCTTCGCGACCGCGCGCTCGCCCTCGAGCACCTGCGCCAGGACCGGCCCCGAGGTCATGAACTTCACGAGGTCGCGGTAAAACGGCCGCTCCTTGTGCACGGCGTAGAAGCCCTCGGCCTGCTCCGTGGTCAGGTGCAGCATCCTGGCGGCGACAATGCGCAGCCCCGCCCGCTCGAAGCGGCGGTTGATCTCGCCGATCAGGTTCTTGGCGACGGCATCGGGCTTGATGATCGAAAGTGTGCGTTCAACGGCCATATACGCTCCGCGGGTTCGGTAAAATGGGTCAAGCCTAAAGAAAAAACCGGGCCTAAAGAAAAAACCGGGATTTCCCCGGGTTTGACGCCATAGTTTAGCGCCTTGTGGGGGGCTAAACAATTGTGCGCCAAGCAATTTCACCAACGCGCGGGCGCTTCAGCCCTCGAATTCCTCCGCCCAGGCCATCTGGATGGCCTCGAGGATTTTCTCGCCCGAGCGGCCCGGGTCGTCCTCGAAGTCCGCAAGCCCCAGGACCCACAGCCGCAGATCGGTGAACCGCACGGTCATGGGGTCGATGCCCGGACGCGCTTCGCACAGGCGGATCGCGATTTCACGGCTGTCGTTCCATTTAAGACCCATGGGTCGCTCCTCGGTCAACGGCGCTCGGAGGCAAGATTGATCGTGTACCGGGGGATTTCGATCGCCAGATCCTCCCGCCCGACCCGCGCCTGGCAGGAAAGCCGTGACTCGGGCTCGAGCCCCCAGGCCTTGTCGAGCAGATCCTCCTCCGGCTCCGCGGCGGGTGCCAGGCTCGCGAAGCCCCGCCGGACAATAACGTGGCAGGTGGTGCAGGCGCAGGATTTCTCGCAGGCGTGCTCGATTGAGATGCCGGCGCGCAACGCCGCATCGCAGATACTCACGCCCGGCTCGACCTCGATCGTCTTTCCGTCCGGGCAGATCTCCGGATGCGGCAGGAAGCTGAGTTGCGGCATATCAGCGCGGTTTCGGCTCCGGGGACGGGCTGAATTCCTCAAGACGATGCCCCGCCAGGGCCGCACGCACGGCATCGTCCATGCGCCGCGCGGCGAAGCCGCCGGTCGCCCCATCCAGCGCCTCGACCGCGCGCTTGATCGCGCGCGCCTCATCCCCGTCCCGCGCCACCTTCAATTCCGCAACGCGCGCCTCGATCGCGGCACGCTCGTCCGCGCTCAGGAGGCGCGCGCCGTCGGCCGCGAGCGCCGCCGTCACCGCCTCGATCATCCGGTCCGCCTCGACCTGCTGTTCGCGAAGTGTCCGCGCCGCCTCGTCCTCGCGCGCATGCGCGATCGAGTCGCGCAGCATGCGCTCGATCTCCGCGTCCGTGAGGCCGTAGGAGGGTTTGACGGCGACGTGGCTCTCCGCGCCCGTGGTCTGTTCGCGTGCGGAGACGCTCAGGAGCCCGTCGGCGTCCACCTGGAAGGTGACGCGGATGCGCGCCGCGCCCGCGGCCATGGGCGGGATGCCCCGAAGCTCGAACCGGGCGAGCGATCGGCAGTCGGCGATGAGCTCGCGCTCGCCTTGCAGCACGTGAACCAGGAGCGCCGTCTGGCCGTCCTTGTAGGTCGTGAAGTCTTGGGCGCGCGCCACCGGAATCGTGGTGTTGCGCGGAACGATCTTCTCCACCATGCCGCCCATGATCTCGATGCCGAGCGCGAGCGGAATGACATCGAGCAGCAACAGATCGTCGTCCCGCCGGTTGCCGCCGATCGCGTCGGCCTGGATGGCCGCGCCGACGGCGACCACCCGGTCGGGGTCGATGTCGGCGAGCGGCGCGCGCCCGAAGAACTCGGCGACCTTTTCCCGCACGCGCGGCATGCGCGTCGCCCCGCCCACCAGCACCACGCCCAGCACCTCGTCCGCGCGCAGGCCGGCGTCGCGCAGCACCCGGCGGCACGGCGGAAGCGTTCGGTCGATGAGGGGCTCGACGAGCGCCTGGAGCTGCGCGCGTGTGAGCGCACCCTCCCACACGGAGCCGTCCGCCCGCGCGACCTGCACCGGCGTGCGTGAATTCTGCGTCAGCGCTTCCCGCGCCGCACGCGCATCGCGCAAGAGCCGCCGCAGCCGTTTGCGATCGGCGGTCGCTCCCGACATCCTGTCCCCCGCGCCGTACAGGGATGTACCAGTGTCGCGAGAAGCAGGATGCTGTAAGCGACCGACACCGGTACCTCCCTGCACATCGTCGTCGCCGATCCCGGCCGCGCGCATCAGCCACTCGGCGACGGCGTGGTCCATGTCGTCACCCCCGAGGGCCGAGTCGCCCGCGGTCGCGAGCACCTCGAACACGCCGCGGTTGAGCCGCAGCAGCGACACATCGAACGTGCCACCGCCCAGGTCGTAGACGACGTAAACCCCTTCGGCCCGGCGGTCGAGCCCGTAGGCGAGCGCCGCGGCCGTCGGCTCGTTCAGGAGCCGCAGGACGTTCAGGCCGGCAACGCGCGCGGCGTCCTTGGTCGCCTGGCGCTGGGCGTCGTCGAAGTAGGCCGGCACCGTGATCACGGCGTCGCGGACCTCCGCGCCGAGTGTGGCCTGCGCGCGCCGCTTCAGCTCCTTCAGGATCTCGGCCGAGACCTCCACCGGGCTCAGCTCGCCCGCCACCGTGCGGATGCGTGGCATCGCCGAATCGGCTTGGGTGAATTCGTACGGCAGCGTCCGGCCCAGGCGCTTCACGTCCTCGACCCCGCGTCCCATGAGGCGCTTGACCGAGGCGATGGTGTTCAAGGGGTCTTCATGCGCCACGGCGATCGCCTCGTACCCGACGACCGGGGCGGCGCCGCGCAGATACCGCACCACCGAGGGCAGCAGATGCCGCCCGTTGTCGTCCGGCAGGGTCTCGGCGACGCCGCTGCGCACGCAGGCCACCAGCGAGTTCGTCGTGCCCAGATCGATGCCGAGGACGTAGCGGCGTGCATGCGGCGCGGGCGTGCGCCCAGGTTCGCTGATGTGCAGCAAGGCCATGGGGCGAATGTTCACGGTTGGCGTCGGGGTTTACAAGCGCCGCGCCCTAACGCGCGGCCCGGCGGCGGATGCCCCGTCAGGCCAGCTCTTCTTCGAGGTTGTCTATTTCCCGGCGCGATCTTTCCAGAAACTGCATCTCGCGCAGCGTCGCGCGCGCCTCGGAACTCCGGTCCTGCTGAAGCTGCGCCGCGAGCGTATGCAGCTTGGCCGCGAGCCGCCGCTGGATGTCGTTCGCCAGCTCCGCGAGCCGCGTGCGCGGATCGGCGCACCCGCGCGCCTGCGCCAGGGCCTCGCGCAGCTCCATCTGCTCCATGAGAAACGCCGGGTCCATCGCGGTATCGGTCTCCTCGCCGAGATCCACGCCCCGCAGGCTCAGCAGGTAGCGTCCGCGCCTGATCGGGTCCTTGAGCACCTGAAAGGCCTCGTTGAGCCGCGCCGTCAACTGCAAGGAAAGGCGCCGCTCGGGATCGGGGCGGGCGGCGAACTTGTCCGGATGCAGGCGCCGGGCGAGGTCCCGATAGCGCGCGGCAAGATCGGCGGGATCGATATCGAAGGCGGCCGCGAGGCCGAACAGCTCGAAATAATTTTTCCTGAGATCGGCCTGCATGCGAACCGCCGGACTCAGACGTTGAAGCTCTCGCCGCAGCCGCAGGTGTCCTTCACGTTGGGGTTATTGAACTTGAACCCCTCGTTCAAGCCCTCGCGGGTGTAATCGAGCTGGGTGCCTTCGAGGTAGATGAGGCTCTTGGGGTCCACGATGATCTTCACCCCCTGGTCCTCGTAGACTTTGTCCTCCGGCTCGACCCGGTCCGCGTATTCGATCACGTAGGCCTGCCCCGAGCAGCCCGAGCTGCGCACGCCCAGGCGCAGCCCCACGCCCTTGCCACGCTTCTCCAGAAAGTTACGCACGCGTTCCGCCGCGGCGGGGGTTACGGTAATTGCCATGTTGGTTGCACCTCTAAAACGATTTACGGTTTACGGATCACGAATCACGGATTCCGGATCAAGCGGCGTTCGCCGGCTTGTTCTTGCGCGCGGCCGCCTTTGCCTGATAGTCGGCGATCGCGGCCTTGATCGCGTCCTCCGCGAGCACCGAGCAGTGGATCTTCACCGGCGGCAGCGCCAGCTCCGCGGCGATCTCGGTGTTCTTGATGCTCGTGGCCTCCTCCAGGGTCTTGCCCCTGACCCATTCGGTCAGAAGCGAGCTCGAGGCGATCGCGCTCCCGCAGCCATAGGTCTTGAACTTGGCGTCCTCGATGACGCCCTGCTCGTTGACCTTGATCTGCAGCTTCATCACGTCGCCGCAGGCCGGCGCGCCCACCATGCCGGTGCCGACGTTCGGGTCGTTCTTGTCGAGCGCGCCCACGTTACGCGGGTTCTCGTAATGATCCAGCACCTTGTCGCTATACGCCATGTTTACCTCATCTTCCGGTACGAGACGCGAGGTACGAGAGCCGAGGAAAAAAGTCGTCCTTCATTTCCCTCGTACCTCGTATCTCGACCCTCGTACCTGCTGTTAATGCCCCGCCCACTGTACCTTGCTCAAGTCCACGCCCTCCTGGTACATCTCCCAGAGCGGCGACATCGCGCGCAGCTTCGCCACCTTCTCGCGCACGAGCCTTACGGTGTAATCGATCTCCTGCGGCGTCGTGAACCGTCCGATCGTAAAGCGGATCGAGCTGTGGGCAAGCTCGTCGTTGCGCCCGAGCGCCCGCAGCACGTAGGAGGGTTCGAGGCTCGCCGAGGTGCAGGCCGAGCCCGAGGACACGGCGATGTCCCTGAGCGCCATGATGAGCGACTCGCCCTCGACGAAATTGAAGCTCACGTTGAGGTTGCCGGCGACACGCTGCTCGAGATCGCCGTTCACGTAAACCTCGGGCATGTCCCTGAGCCCGTGGTACAGCCGGTCGCGCAGCGCGCGCAGGCGCTCGTTCTCGGCGGCCATTTCCGCGCGCGCGACCCGGAAGGCCTCGCCCATGCCGACGCACTGGTGCGTCGGGAGCGTCCCCGAGCGCATGCCGCGCTCGTGCCCGCCGCCGTGCATCTGCGCCTCGAGGCGCACGCGCGGCTTGCGGCGCACGTAGAGCGCGCCGATACCCTTGGGGCCGTAGATCTTGTGCGCCGAGAGCGACAGCAGATCCACGTTCATGCGGTTGACATCGATCGGCGCCTTGCCGGCGCTTTGGGCGGCGTCCGAGTGAAACAGCGCGCCCCGGGCGCGCACCATCGCGCCGACGGCGGCGATGTCCTGGATCACGCCGATCTCGTTGTTCACGTGCATGAGGGAGACCAGAGTGGTGTCGGGGCGCATGGCGGCCTCGAGCTTCGCGAGATCCACAAGCCCGCTCGGCTCGGGGTCGAGATAGGTGACCTCGAAGCCCTCGCGCTCGAGTTGGCGGCAGGTGTCGAGCACCGCCTTGTGCTCGGTCTTGCAGGTGACGAGGTGCCGGCCTTTCTTGCCGTAGAAGTGGGCGACCCCCTTGAGCGCGAGGTTGTCCGCTTCCGTCGCCCCCGAGGTCCAC
Source organism: Candidatus Muproteobacteria bacterium RBG_16_65_34 (assembly GCA_001785115.1). Lineage (GTDB taxonomy): Bacteria > Pseudomonadota > Gammaproteobacteria > Acidiferrobacterales > Sulfurifustaceae > RBG-16-65-34. Next base: position 10,740 of record MFSU01000102.1, on the reverse strand, counting down.
ACGATCTCCTTCGGGTCGGCGCCGATCAGCGCCGCGACATTCGCCCGCGCCTCCTCGACCGCCTCCTCGGCGCGCCAGCCGAAGACGTGCGAGCGCGAGGCCGGGTTGCCGAAGTCGCCGTCCGGCGTGAGGTAGCGCCACATCTTCTCCGCCACGCGCGGGTCCACCGGCGTGGTCGCGGAATAGTCCAGATAAATCGGCTGCTTCATGATTCGGTCGTTCTGCAAACCCGTGCGCGCTTTTCCGGTTCAGGCCGAGGCCGCCCTGGCAAAGCCGCGCAGGCGCGGAAGTTGCGCCGCCAGTGCGCGAATAAAGATATCGATATCTTCCTCGGTATTGCCCGCGCCGAGGCTCGCGCGTAGCGCGCCGCGCGCCAGTTCCGCCGCGACACCCATCGCGGTGAGCACCGGACTCGGCTCGGCGGTGCCGCTGGCGCAGGCCGCGCCGCTCGACACGGCCACGCCCGCCTTGTCGAGATGGAGCACCAGCGCCTCGCCGTCGACGCCCGCGGCGGCGAAACACACGGTGTTCGGCAGGCGCGGCGCCCCGGCGGCAAAGACCTCGATACCGCCGATCGTGTCCAGCCCGGACTCGAGGCGCGCGCGCAGGGCGCTCATGCGCGCGCCGTAAACCGCAAGCCGCGCGCGTGCCGCCGCGGCCGCCGCGCCGAAACCCACGATGCCGGCGACATTTTCCGTCCCCGAGCGCCGGTTTTTTTCCTGGCCGCCGCCGTGCAACAGCGGCTCGATCTCAACCGATTTTTCCACGATCAGCGCACCCGCGCCCTTCGGTCCGTTGATCTTGTGCGCCGAGAGGCTCATCGACTGCGCGCCGGAGTCGGTGAAATTCACTTCGATCTTCCCGGCGGCCTGCACGGCATCGGTGTGCAGGATGGCGCCGCTCGCGCGCGCCGCCTCGGCGAGGCGCGCGATGTCCTGGATCACGCCGGTCTCGTTGTTCGCCAACATCGCGCACACCAGCGCCGGCCGCTGCCGCAGCGTCGCCTCGATGACCTCCGGTCCGATCCGACCCTGCGTATCGACCGGAATCGTCGCGACCCGCCAACCTTGCCGCCGCAGCGCGCCGGCCGCTTCCGCGACCGAGGGGTGCTCGGTGGCGCCGACGGCTATCAAGCCCGGCGCACAAAGCGCCGCCGCGCCTTTGATCGCGAGATTATTGGCCTCGGTGCCGCCGCTCGTGAAGATCACCTGGCTCGGGTGCGCCTGCACCAGCTCCGCCACCTGCGCGCGTGCCCGCTCCACGGCCGCGCGCGCGGCGCGCCCGAACCGATGCACGCTCGAGGGATTGCCGAAATGTTCCCCCAGATAGGGAAGCATCGCTTCCAGGACTTGCGGGTCCATCGGGGTGGTGGCGTTATGGTCGAGATAAACCGGCATGACCGCCCCGCGCCCGCTCGCCGGCCGCGCTCAGTGCGCCGCGACCGGGATACGGCCCTGCAACCGCGAGGCCACTTCCTGCACGTGCGGCTTGGAGACCAGATCCGCCAGCGAGATGCCGCTCAGGAATTCATAGATACGCACGCTCAGGTCTTCCCAGAGCTGATGCGTCAGGCAGGCCTCGTCGCCGTGGCAGTTCTTCTCGCCCCCGCAGCGCGTGGCGTCGATATTCTCGTTGATCGCCACGATGATCTCGGCCACCGAGATTTTCGCGGGCTCCGTGGCGAGATTATAACCCCCGCCCGGGCCACGGACGCTGTCCACGAGCCCGCTGCGACGCAGCTTCGCGAACAACTGCTCGAGATAGGACAAGGAAATGCCCTGGCGCCGCGCGATGTCGGCGAGCGTAATCGCACCCTTGTCGTAGTGGAGAGCGAGATCCAGCATGGCGGTAACGGCGTAACGCCCTTTCGTGGTCAGTTTCATGGCTTAAATCCTACAAGGGTTGCGGTCTTTATAATTCTACAATCCTGATAACTTTAGTCAACTATTACCTTCGGGCGGTCCCTGCTTATCCCCTGTGGTTGGGTTGCCGTTTTCGAGTGTTTCCACGTCCAGTTCTGGAAGCTCCAGATTGACCTTGATGCCCGCCTGCTTGAGCGCCGATGACAATATCTTCATTTTCTGATCAACGAGATGCATGTGATCCAGCATGCAGTCGATGGCATGGGCAATCGGGTCCTGGCCCTGCTGGGTAAGGCCATAGGCATCGAACCCGATCTTCTTTGCCATGGCCTGGCGCTGCAGCATCTTGGCACCGGTGGGCGTGGGGGTGACCACGCGCCCCGGGATTCCGACCACGGTCGCTCCCGGCGGCACCGATTTGACCACGACGGAGTTGGAGCCGATGCGGGCGTTGTCCCCGATGTGAACCGGCCCGAGAATCTTCGCTCCCGCACCCACGACCACGTTGTTGGCGAGCGTGGGATGGCGCTTCTCCTTCTGCCAGCTCGTGCCGCCCAGGGTCACGCCGTGGTACAGCGTGCAGTCGTCGCCGATCTCCGCGGTCTCCCCGATCACCACCCCCATGCCGTGGTCGATGAAAAACCGCTTGCCGATCTTGGCGGCCGGGTGGATCTCGATGCCGGTGAGCCAGCGCGCGAGGAGCGACAGCCAGCGCGCCAGCCATTTGAGGCGCCAGCGCCAAAACCGGTGCGCGACGCGGTGCAGCGCAAGCGCGTGCACCCCGGGATACGTGGTGAGGACCTCGAACATGGTCCGCGCCGCCGGGTCGCGCTGAAAAACGCTTTGAACGTATTCGCGTAACGACTGAAACATCGCCAAGCCGATCCGGTGAAACCCGAGATTAGGCCGAGTTCCAAGCGTTCGTGTCAAGCATCGCGCCGCGACTGCTGGATGGCGGTCAGGATGCCGCGCAGGATGTTGATCTCGTTCCGGTTGAGGTTGGCGCGGTTAAACAGCCGGCGCAGACGGCGCATGAGCAGGCGCGGATTGTCCGGATCGAGGAACTGCACCTCGACCAGCACCTGCTCGAGGTGGCGATAGAGATGATGCATGTCCTCGCTCGTGCCGGGCGAGGCTTCATGTGTGCGTGCATCGGACTGCGCGGATTGCGCCGCAAGCAGAATCTCATAGGCCAGTATCTGCACCGCTGCGGCGAGGTTGAGCGAGGGGTAGTCCGGAGAGGTCGGAACGGTCACGAGGTAATGGCAGCGATCGAGCTCATCGTTCGTCAGCCCGGTGCGCTCCTGTCCGAACAGCAGCGCCACCGAACCCGACGCCGCCCCCGCCGCGAGCTTCTGCGCGCATCCCCTGGGGTCGAGCGCCGGCCATTCGATGCGCCGCGCGCGGGCGCTCGTGCCGATGACGAGATGGCAGCCGGCGATCGCATCATCCAGCGTCGGGGCTACCCGCGCGCCGTCCAGAATGTCGACCGCGCCGGTGGCGCGCGCCGTGGCCTCCGGATCCGGAAAGCATTCAGGCGCCACCAGCCAGAGGCTGGCGAGCCCCATGTTCTTCATCGCGCGCGCCGCCGCCCCGATGTTGCCCGGGTGCGTGGTGTGCACGAGCACGATGCGGATATCTGCAAGCGCCATGACGGGTTCGAGGTCGAGACGGGCGTTTCGGCAAACCGGATTCTTCACCGCGCTTTTAACCGAAGGCGCGCGCCGATACAATGCCGTCCGCTTCTGCGTCATTTACAAAGAGACTCTGCATGCATCCCCTGCTCAACACGGCGGTCAAGGCCGCGCGCCGCGCCGGCCGCACCATTATGCGCCACCTCGACCGGGTGGAGCGACTCACCGTCGAGTCCAAAGGACCCAATGACTATGTCAGCGAGGTCGACCGTCAGGCGGAGGCCGAGATCATTCATGTGTTGCGCACGGCCTATCCGGATCACGCCATCCTGGCCGAAGAGACGGGGGCACACTCGGGAAACGACTACTGCTGGATCATCGATCCGCTGGACGGCACGACCAATTTCCTGCACGGCTATCCCCAATTCGCCGTTTCGATCGCGCTGCGCCACAGGGACCGGCTCGAGCATGCGGTCGTGTTCGACCCGCACAAGAACGAGCTCTTCACCGCCTCGCGCGGCCACGGCGCGCAGCTTAACGACCGGCGCATCCGCGTCAGCCGCGTGCCTAATCTCGAACATGCCCTGCTCGGCACCGGCTTTCCGTTCCGATCGAACGAACACCTCGAGGTCTGGATCAATACCCTGCGCGAGCTGCTCGTGCGCACGAGCGGCATCCGGCGCGCCGGCTCGGCCGCGCTCGATCTCGCACACGTGGCCTGCGGACGCTTCGACGGCTTCTGGGAATTCGGCCTCTCCGTCTGGGACATGGCCGCGGGGTGTCTCCTGATTCAGGAATCGGGGGGTCTGGTCGGGGATTTATCCGGCGGTCCGAAGTACCTCGAAAGCGGCAACATCGTGGCCGGCAATCCCAAAATCTACGCGGAGATGCTGCGCCACATCCAGCCCTACCTGCCGGCGGACCTCAAGCCGTAGCGGCTTCTAGCGGCACGCAAGTCTCGAACAATCCCGAGCGGGAGAATTTCCGGAGCAAATAAAAAGCCGCCTCGCGGATTACCCACGAGGCGGCTTCCTTACTGTACGGCTACGCGGTTTAGAGCTTAGTGACCGCCACCGGAGGTCTGCTCAGCCTTGAACACGGCCGGATTCGCCGGCCCCTCGACCGCCAGGATGCCGAGGCCGCCCTTGTACAGACGGGTCAGGGCATGGTCCACCAGCAGGTAGGCGCCCGGGACATCGAGCTTGAACTCGACCACGGTCGCGCCGCCCGGCGGCACCACGGTGGTCTGCACATCGGTCAGCGCCGGGGCGGTGAGCGAGGCCTGGTTGTACACGCGGTCGAAGATCTCGCCGATCACGTGGAAGGCGGAGGTATAGTTCGGGCCGCCGACACCCCAGTAGATACGCACCGTCTCGCCAACCTTGGCCTTCATGGTGAGCGAGCTCCCGTCGAGCGGTGCCACACCGCCATGACCGTTGAACACCACGTACTCCGCCTGCTCGGCGGCCATTTTATCCGGGCTGTGGGTCAACAGCGTGCCTTTGGGAGCGCTTCGAATCTTCTCCACGGTGTAGAGCTCGCCCTGCATCACGTAGAACTCGCGGTCAACCTTCTTCATCCCGTTCTTCGGCTCGACCATGATAAGACCGTACATGCCGTTCGAGATGTGCTGGTGAATCAAGTGCGTCGCGCAGTGATACACGTACACACCCGGATTCAGAGCCTTGAAGCTGAAGGTCTTGGACTGACCCGGAGCAGTCTGAGTGGCGACCGCGCCGCCGCCCGGACCGGTCACGGCATGCAGGTCGATGGAGTGCATCAGCTTGCTGTCCGGAGCGTTCTTGAAGGTCAGTTCGACCGTGTCGCCTTCGCGCACACGCAGGAACCGACCCGGAACCTTGCCATCGAAGGTCCAGAAGTTATATTTCGTACCATCCCCGAGGTCAGCGGTAATCTCCTTGGCCTCGATCGTGATCTTGTGCGTTTTCGGCGCGCCCTTCGCCAGAGGTCCGGGCAGATCCGCCGCATCGCGCGAGATGGTGACAAGCCCACCCTCGGCGGCTACGGAAGGCAGCGCGGCGCCAGCAAGCGCAACACCCAGCACGGAAACAAGTCCCGGCAGGATCCCTGTAAGGATTTTCTGTTTTGGCATTACGATCTCCTTCAAGCGATTTTATGGATTAAGGATTTTAAGGATTATTTTTCAGGCGTATCGAAGGTAACTGGTGAAGCACGAGTCTGCCTGGGTACAGACGGGTGGAATTAGTATCAAATCCAAGACCGGAATACTAGGTCTTTCCTCAAGATACTTTTTGACATACATCAAGCGGGTACCCTTTGAAGATCATTACCGGTGAGCGGCCCGCATCTTTATAATCATTTGCTAATACTATGTCATCGGTCATCGCGCTATTTTTTTAACGATGCAGTTTTCAAGATCAAATTTGTTTCGCTACAGCGAAAGCGAACAGGTCGAAGCCGTCGGCGCGCTCAAGGAATTTCAACAACCGCGCCGTGCGTAGCGACTGATCGCCGTCGCGCAGCGACAGACTCATTCCCGGTTCATACAGTCCGCGCGAAACGAGCAGCGCGGGCGGGTTGTTTACGGCCGCTACCGCGGGCAGCAACAGTGCCGGCGCGTAGCGCGGATGCAGCGAATGAACCTCCGACACCGGGGCCGCCATCACCGCCGTGACCTCGGGCGCCAACAGCTCCACGCCGATTTCAATACGGTCTACCTCGGGATGCTTGAACCAGCGCACGACACCGGCGCTCCAGCGTCCGATCGCATTGACCCGCTGCACACCGATTACGTCGCCGATCCGAACGGCCGTCGCCACGTCGACGACGCGGCTCGAAAGCGCCAGGCCCTGCGGGCCGATGTCCCGGATCTGCCAGCGGTCGATGCGATACAGTGCACGCGCGGGCGCCGCGTTCGCGGAATCGGACGCGATGCCCTCCTCCGCTGGCGCAAACGCGTGCCCCTCGGTGTCCGGTTCAGCCTGCGCGGGTTCGGACGCAGGTCGGCCGCTGCTGAAGAAATGAAGCGCCGGCACGCCGGAGCACAGCGAGAGATAGCCGCGGCGTTTCATGCGCGTATGCTGACGCCGCGCCGCTGCCCCCCAGGCACGCATCATACGGCGCAGGAGGTCCAGACAGGCCTGACCGGTGCAATCGAGACGCAGGTCCCCGGACGAAACGGACTCGCCCTTTTGCAAGCGCAGCATGAAGACGTGGATCGTCTGCACGAGTTCGATGGTGTGCAGTACGCGATGGCCCGTGTCGGTCGACGGCGTCGTATCCGATGAGACGGGAAAAGGAGGCGCATCCGTCGACGTATCCACGAGAAAACAGCCTGCGGCGCCGGCGGGCCGATTTCGCTGCAACCGCGCCTTGGCGGACCAGGTTTCCAGAAACCGATGAATCTGGAAACCCGCGCCCTGCGGCAACTGGTATGGGTTACACAGGCCGAGCAGCAGTATCTGGAGGTAACGCCGCTCGAGGGTAAGCGGCGTCACGTCCGGACCGCCGTCGGGATTATCGAGCGGCTCGTCAAGCCAGCCGTTCGCCTCCGAGTAAAGATACAGCGCGTGGATCTCTTTCCAGACGCCGGCGGGATACGGCAGGTACGCCTGATACGACCGCAGCAGCACCTCGCCGAGCGCGCGCATGGCCCGCTCGGCGGATGCGGCGAGCATCCGGCGTTTCCCCGGGAGCCGCCAGGACTGCTGCATATCCTGCAACGTGCACTTATAGCCGTAGGCCATCTCCCGGTGCAGTTCGCGTGCAAGTTCAGCCCGCGGTCGCATCCGGGCGGTGAGCGCGAGCGGAAGCCGCGCATAGTCGGACAGCAATGCGGAGGAAACCTGCGCCACGGGATCGCGATGCAGCTCCATGAGGTCGAAGCGCCGGGAAGCGTCGAGCTTCATCCGGTTAAGCGCATAGAGTGACTGGTAGAGTTCGCGCGCCGTCTCGGCGGCATCCGCCAGCGGCAGCGTTGCCAGCCAGGCGCGCGCCGCTTTCGGCTCAGTCTCCGCGCTCCAGGCCGATACTCGTTTCGCCGGGATGGAGAAGGTAAATTCCACCGCACAGGCCTCCGAGATCATGGGTGCAGTTGACTGAATTTTTCCGCGCCAATCATACACTACGCGACACCGGCAATAATTACCGGAAACACGCGCGGCCACGATCCATACGGTTATCGCGGCGCCGCGAGGTTACCCGCCGGTGCGGAAATTTGCGCGCCGCACAACGTGCAAACCCCCGGCTTCGATCGGCGAAAGCTGCGGCCGCACACTGCCAATTGATCGCGATCAAGTTACGATACGGCCCCGCTCCGTACAATTCGACCGCGCAAGCGGGGTACGCGCCTCGCGGGTATTCAACCATGCAGACGAAGTTTGTATCATTCGCACGCGTTTTTTTATCTGGAGAGAGGAAATGGCTTACGTCGTCACCGAAAACTGCATCCGCTGCAAATACACCGACTGCGTGGAGGTCTGTCCCGTGGACTGCTTCCACGAGGGGCCGAATTTTCTGGTGATCGACCCGGACGAGTGCATCGACTGCACGCTGTGCGTGCCCGAATGCCCGGTGAACGCAATCTTCGCCGAAGACGACCTGCCCGAGAATCAGAAACACTTCACCCCGATCAACGCCGAGCTGGCCAAGAAATGGCCCGTGATTACCGAGAAAAAAGACGCGCCGCCGGACGCTGCGGAATGGGATAACAAACCCGACAAACTCAAATACCTCGATCGCTGACCGCGCGGTTGCGCGCACCGCTTCTGCGTTACGCGCAAATCGCCTCACCGACCCACAGGCCCGCGCGTGTCGCGTGCCCTCTCCAACCGGCGCATCTTCACGGCTTATTTCGCCAGCGAGAACCGTCCCGACGGCGAAGCCGCCGCCACTCCGAAAAACCCGAACGATCGGGGGTGGGGGGTCCGTAAGGACCGCGGGATAAAAAAAGGCGGCCATCGCGGCCGCCTTTGGGTACTTCAGGGTAACCGACTTACCCTCCACCAGTGAAGCTTCCCTGCTTCATGGGGACATCCCTGCAAAAACTCTAGTGATAATCTGGCTTACATCCATGTTGGCGTCCTTGCCATGACAATCACTATAGACAGGGCGGAAAAAAAATCAAGAATGACTTTGGAGCTATTCAATAAATATATTTTTTTCCTTTAACGACAATAACTTGGCTATAGCACACTATATTCAAAAAAATGAATATAAGTCCTGTGTCCGCGGGTTATTTACGCACCAAAATCGCAGATGAACTCTAAGCATGGGTCTCGGAGCGAGTGACGACGCGGTTGCGCCCAGTCCGCTTGGCGGCATAAAGCGCGGTATCAGCCTCCCGGAACAGCCATTCTCCCGACGCCGCCCGCTCGGGCGCCGGGCCCGCGGTTAGACAGGCCAATCCGATGCTCACGGTGATGTGGATCGGACTTCGTTCGGGCCCCGGAAACGCTCCGGCGGCCACCCGGGAACGCAGACGGTCGGCGATCATGAACCCATGTTGCTCGGTGGTGCCGGGCAAGAGCAGCACGAACTCCTCTCCCCCATAACGCGCGAGTACGTCGGAGCCGCGCAGATCCTGGCCCAACAGCTCGGCCACCCGCTTGAGTGCGTTGTCGCCGATCTGATGCCCGTAGCGGTCGTTGATGTGCTTGAAATGATCGACGTCCACCAGCATGCACGTCAGAGGTTCCTGATGTCGCTCCCAGCGCTCCACCTCCTCGGCCATGCGGCGCTCGAAAAAGCGCCGGTTGGCCACGGCGGTGAGCGGGTCGGTCAGACCGTCGAGCTTCAGGCGTTCGTGGCTCACGGCATTGTCGACGCACAACGCGGTGATCGCCGCAAGGTGCTCCAGGAGGTCCGTCGCCGTGTCCGTCGCGAAATGCAGCGGATCCATACTTGCCTGGTTGAGACAGCCGATCAGCTTCTCCCGCAGCACCAGCGGCGCGAGCGCCATCGACGCCGCCGGCCGGGGAAGGCCCGGGAATAGGAGCGCGCGCATCCGCTCATCCCCACGACCTAGCCGCGGGGTCCAGGGAACAGGGAAAAGCGCATCCAGGGCTTCACGCGTGAGTGGGATAAAAGCGCTCGTCTCGAAATCCTGCGGCTGACCACCCTGCTCCAGGAGGCGCGCCAGCTCGTACTCGGGATCGAGACAGGCAATCGTCACACAATCGATTCCGGGGAAGGCCCCGGGAATATCCGTGATGAGCACGGAGATCAGCTCCCGCAGGGATTGCGAGGCGACCATTTTGAGCTCGATCCGTCGGAAACCGGACCAGATCCGTTCGTTGTCGCGGATCTGTTTGTTGAGTCTTACGATCTCTGGGTCCAGAAAGACGCCTCCTTGGGACGCGGGGCGAACTCAAGGTTCCAATAGCACCGCAGTCCCGACGATCAGGGCGTCGTGGCGGCCCGCGGCGCGGCCTTAAGGCCGAGCATCGCCAACAATCTATCCGGTGGCACGTACCCCGGGACGCGCTTCCCATTGTCCAGGAAGATCGTCGGCGTGCCGCTTATGCCCAGGCGCACGCCCAGGGAGTAGATCCGGGAGACCGGATTGTTGCAGGTCTTCATCTCCACTTTACCTCCCGCTTTGGCGATCCCGACCGCCTTCACCCGGTCGGCCGCGCACCATACGGCCACTGAGCGCTTATAGGTCTCCGACTCCAGCCCGTTACGGGGATACAGCAGGTATCGCACCTTCACACCATGCTTTGTAAGCTCGGGTACATCGAGGTGGAGCTTGGCGCAATACTGACAGTCGACGTCGGTGAAGACGGTGATCGTGCGCTTGGGGTTGTCGGGCCCCATGAGGATCATGTTTTGATCGCCGACCTCGTCAAACAGCTTCAAAACCACTCTCTCACGCCTGCGTTCCGTCAGATTCGCGTGGGTGTTGATTTCGATCATATCTCCGACCAGGAGATGCTTTCCGTCGGCGCTGACATAAAAGATCTGTCCGCCCAGGTCCACTTCATACAGACTGGGTATCGCCGAAGGCGTAAGCCTGAGCCCGGAAAAATCCGTGTCCGGAAACGTCTTGGCGAGCGCCGCCTTAAGCTGGTCGATATCGGGCTCTGCGGAAAGAACGGGGCCGGAAAGCATCACGCTCAGGGACAACACAAGTAGGGTTCGCAGCATTTTTCGTGAATTTAGGGTCAGATTGCTGTGGGAGGTAAGGGGACGGCCTTGAAGATGATGATAGCTACGCAGTGCGCCCAAGGCCAGCGCCAAAGCTCTAAGCCTGCATGACGGAG
>MFSU01000101.1 GCA_001785115.1 Candidatus Muproteobacteria bacterium RBG_16_65_34 | reverse complement strand
CACAAGAATCGGCGCTCGCCTAACTCGCCGGGCGCAGACAACGCGCCTCGGGCTCGAACAGGAGGCGAGCGACACCCCCGATTCTTGCTGCGATGCTCGGCGGCGTCTACGGGGACCCAAAAAGCAACACCCATTTGGCCGTTGCCGTTCACAGATGCTTCAGGCCAGCAGATCCTACCCATACAGCACGGCCAAATGGGTGTTGTTCCAACCCCCGTCGGAGCGAGCCGAGCACCGCAGCGCCCCCAAGGGGTGTCGCGCGCCTCCTGTTCGAGCCCGAAGCGCGTTTTTAAGCGCTCGGCGAGTTAGGCGCGCGCTTGGGGGCGCGAGCAGCGCAGGGGACCGCGCGCTGTGCGCGCGGCGAAGCGACCGGGGCGGCCTTTCTTTTGGTGACTTTTCTTTGGCCGTACAAAGAAAAGCTACCTGCCGTGGGTCAGCCACCCACAAGTAGCTTTTAAGCGCCGCCGAAGGCGGCTCGACAGAAAGCAAGTCGCGGGTGAGATCATGGCGAATCTCCGCCACACCTCAAATGCGTTCTTGAACCGGAATTACCGGGTCCGGTCGCGCGACCGGTCCTGTTTTTGCCCCACGGGTACGCGATGAGCCAGCTTTGCTTGACGGGATTACTCGACGGAAAAGACCTTCGGCGTGCCGGCAACGGTCAATTCATAGACGGTCAGCGTGCCCGACTTCATCTCGCCCATGCCGGGGGAGTTCTGCGGCATGCCGGGCAGCGCGATGCCATGGATCTTGGGTTTGTTGGCGAGGAGCTTCCCGATCGCCGTGACCGGCACATGGCCCTCGACCACGTAGTCGCCGACGATGGCGGTGTGGCAACTGGACATGCCCCGGGAGACGCCGTAGCGTGCCTTCACGGGGTCCATATTCTCCTCATTGACGGCCGATACCTTGAAGCCGTTCTTTTCGAGGTATGCCACATAGTCCTTGCAACAGCCGCAGGTCGGGCTCTTGTACACCGTGGCGGATTTTGTCTCGGCCGCAAAGCTCAGCCCGGAAAAAGCCAAAGCAAGCAGCAACAGTAACGACTTCGCGATACGCATTGACGCACCTCTCAACATGACCTGACCGCCGGATCGGACTCAGGGCGATGCATGACCGGCGGTACACGCCGTCCGAAAGCACAATATAGCAGAATCGGACGGGATCCGGCCGCGAAGGTTCCCCTTGCGCCCGCCGGGTGCGACCTCAGCCTCGACCCGCGCCAACACCCATTCTACCGTCCGCAAGGCCGACTCGGCTAACACTGCAACCCGATCTTTCCCAGCGTCTCCGGAACTTGCGCCGAGGCACCGCGGCACATCGCCTTAAACTCCTCCGTCGCCACGATGCGCGCCGCGCCGCCGGCGGCGGGCGCCCCCGCCAGGGTATAGGTGCGCCCGAGCGCCTCCTCGCCGCGCAGCCGCCACTCCCCCTGTTCATCGACCTTGAACGCCAGGGCGTGCAGCATGACCGTGACCGCGGTCTTGTCCTCCGCGCCCAGCCGGCGGCTGTGCCGCTCGACGATGGGGCGCATGCGCGCGAGCGCGGCGATCGCGTCTTCAAATGCCGCGCGCTCTTGCTCGGCCGGCACGAGCCAGTAGAGCAGCAGCGTGTCCTGGAAAAAGGAGTGCAGCAGCGGCGTGCCCTTGTAGAGCGGCGCCGTCACCACGCCCAAGCGCGTGAGGCCGGCCTCTTTTTTGAGCGCCGCGCGCAGACGCAGGGCGGCGGCGCGCGGCTCGAGCCGGAAATGGCACTGCGCGAGGATCGCGCGGCACTCGTTGCCCCGATCCAGCACGGCCGAGAACAGCGCGTGGCCGCTCCGGCGGTATCCCAGAAAGGTGCTGTTGAAGCGGGCGACGGAGAAATAAAGCAGCGTGAAGGCGAACGGCGCGGTGAGATCGACGAACACCGTGGAAAAGTTGAGCGTGAGATAGGAGGCCGCGAGAAAGGCGCTTTGCAGAACGGTGAAAACGAGAGTGAGCAGCCGCTGGTCGATGCTGTAGACGAACGCCGCCGCGAGCAGGCTCACCGCCACGAGCGTCGTCAGAATATAGATCCAGCGCGGCAGCTCGGTGAGGGAATCGCCGTTCTTCAGGTTATCGAGCGCGGTGGCGAGGATCTCCGCGCCCGGATGCACCTTGGCCATCGGTGTCGGCCGCATGTCGAACAGCGCCGGCGCGGTGGAGCCGATGATAACGACCTTGCCGGTAAATTCGGCCTGCGGCCGCGCGCGCTCTTTCTTGAGCAGGTCGAAGTAGACCTCGTGAAACGAGACACGCGGATAGGCGAGCGGGCGACCGCGCCAGTTGAGCAGGATTCTGTCTTGCGCGGGGGGGACGGCGCCGACCGCGGCGGCGACGTTCGCGGGCAACGATCCGATGCGCCAACCGTAAGCATCGAGATAGACCGGGTAATGACGCACGATGCCGTCGGCATCGGCATCCAGATTATTCGCGCCGAGGCGATTGTCCGTGAGCGCGTCGTAAAAAAAAGGCAGCACCGCCGCCACCGTGGCGTCCGCGGGCGCGTCTTCCTCGAACTTCACAACGCCCGGCAGCTCGCTTACCTTGAGCGCGCTCTGCGCGTCCGCCTCCTCGCCCAGGCGGATCATCGGAAAATAGGTGTTGGGGGTGCGTGCGAGCGCATCGCGCAGGTACCGGTCGCCTGCGGCGTTGAACACATCGGGATCGGCGAAGGTGATGTCGAAGACGATCGCCTTGGGTTTCTGGGGGGTAATGCCCTCCACGAGCTCGCCCATGATGTTGCGCGGCCAGGGCCAGCGGCCGAACTCGGGGGCCATCGCCGCAAGCGCCGCCTCGTCGATGTCGACGAGAACGATATCGGGATCTGGCGCGGGCGCCCGAAAGCGGTACTTCATGATGAGGTCGTAGACCTTGCTCTTCATGCCGTCGGTCGCGCCGGTCGAGAGCGCCGCGCCGCCGCCGACGATCACGATCGCGGCCAGTCCGACATAGAACAGGTTGCCGAGCCGGTCGGACAGCGCCGCCACGGGTAGCAGAACCGAGCGCACCAGGCGCTGGATAAAATGGACGGCGGGCATGGCGGCATTCTCCTTGGTTCTTGTAGGCGTATCTTACCGGCGCAAGTGCCGGCGATATAAAACGCACCTATGCGCGCATATTGTGGGCTAAGTTGAAATTAGTCTAAATCTACCTTACCCTGCCTCCCCAACATGCAGCCCATCGATATTTCGTTTTCTTACCGCGCGTGGAGGAGCAAATCATGAAAAATCCGTTGGATTCGATCTCGGGCACGATTGTCTCGGGGCTGGTCCTGACCGTCATTTTGTATGTGTTCGCGATCAACTTCCTGCGCTGAGACGCACGGGGACCTGCGGCCGCCGATTCAACCACTCAACGGATAATTCGCCTTCGGGAGAACGCCATGGAACTCATCCTCATCCGCTCGTTGCACATTGTCGCGGGCATCGCCTGGATCGGGCTGCTGTATTACTTCAACCTGGTGCAGACGCCGGGTCTCGCCGCCGCCAAGGCCGACGGCACCGCCGCCGGCATCACCAAGCACATCGCACCGCGCGCGCTGTTGTGGTTCCGCTGGGCCGCGGTCGTTACCTGGCTCGCCGGCGCGATTTACCTCGAGCGCGGCAACATCGGCTTTCTGAACGCCTTCCTGCTCCAGGGCGCGGCCGCGCCCATCGGCCTCGGGGCCTGGCTCGGCACGATCATGCTCTTCAACGTCTGGGTTGTCATCTGGCCGGCCCAGAAGAAGGTGTTGGGGCTCGTGCCGGCCGACGATGCCGAGAAGGCCGGGGCCGCGCGCCGGGCGTTCCTGGCCTCGCGGACCAACACCATGTTGTCCATACCGTTGATCTTTTTCATGGTCGCCGGTCCGCACGGCCTGCCGAAGGTCTTCTAGAGACCCGCCTTCGTCGGCCCCGAAAGCCCGGCCCCGGCCGGGTTTTTGCTTTTTGGGGCCAGGGCCGGTCCGGCGCGCGACGCCACTGGCACTTGCGTTATCGCGCTCAAAGGGTAGAATTTTTGTTTGAAATCGATGGCGCCCGTCCCGGGCGCCTTTATGTTTTTGGGGGTTTGAGCAAAAAATGCCGCATTCCTGCCTGATGTCGACCTTCAGCCGCCTGCCGGTCGCCTTCGTGCGCGGCGAAGGCGTCTGGCTCTGGGATGCGCAGGGCAACAAATACCTGGACGCGCTGGCCGGCGTGGCCGTCTGCGGCCTGGGGCACGCCCATCCCGCGGTGACGGCCGCGATCTGCGATCAGGCGGGCAAGCTCGTGCACACCTCGAACTGGTACGAGATCCCGCTGCAAGAGAAGCTTGCGGAGCGCCTGTGTCGCCTCTCCTCGATGGACAACGCCTTCCTCTGCAACTCGGGCGCCGAGGCGAACGAGGCGGCGATCAAGCTTGCGCGGCTCTATGGGCACAAGCGCGAGGTGCTGAACCCCGGCATCATCGTCACCGAGGGCAGCTTCCACGGGCGCACGCTCGCGACCCTTTCCGCGACCGGCAACCGCAAGATCCAGGCCGGTTTCGAACCCTTGGTGCAAGGCTTCTACCGCGTGCCGTACAACGACCTTGCGGCGGTACGCCAGATCGCCGAGCACAACAAGAACGTCGTGGCCGTGCTCGTCGAGCCGATCGCCGGCGAGGGCGGCATCCAGATCCCCGCCGACGGCTATCTGAAGGACCTGCGCCGGATCTGCGACGAGCGCGGCTGGCTCCTGATGCTCGATGAGATCCAGACCGGCCTGTGCCGCACCGGCAAATGGTTCGCCTGCCAGCACGAGGGCGTGGCGCCGGATGTGATGACGCTCGCCAAGGGCCTTGGGAACGGCGTGCCCATCGGGGCGTGCCTGGCGCGCGGCGCGGCGGCGCAGCTGTTCGCGCCCGGCAGCCACGGCTCCACCTTCGGCGGCAATCCCCTCGCCTGCCGCGCCGCGCTCGCGGTGCTCGAGGTGCTGGAGAAGGAGCGGCTCGATGCGCGCGCGGCGCAACTGGGCGCGCGGCTGCTTCAGGATTTCGCGCAGCGGCTCGCCGGTGTGAAGGGCGTGAAGGACATCCGCGGGCGCGGCCTCATGCTCGCGATCGAACTGGATCGCCCGTGCAAGGAACTGATGACCGCGGCGCTTGAACGCGGACTCCTCATCAACGTCACCGCGGAGAATGTCGTGCGGCTGCTGCCGCCGCTTATCTTGAGCGACGCCGAGGCCGACCTGCTCGCGCGCGAGCTTACCGACATCGTGCGCGCCTTCCTCGCCGCACCCGCCGCGGCCGGGGAGACACGGTGAATCCGCGTCATTTCCTGACGTTGTTCGACCTCGCTCCGGAAGACCTCCAGCGGCTGCTCGCGCGCGCGATCGAACTCAAGACGCGCTTCCAGTACGGCGGATCGCGCATGCCGCTCGCCGGCCAGACCATGGCCATGATCTTCGAGAAATCCTCGACGCGCACGCGCGTCTCGTTCGAGGCCGGCATGGCGCAGCTCGGGGGCTCGAGCGTTTTCCTGTCCCCGCGCGACACGCACCTCGACCGCGGCGAACCGGTGGAGGACACCGCGCGCGTGCTGTCGCGCATGGTGGAGGTGATCGTCATCCGCGCCAATCAGCACACGATGGTCGAGCGCTTCGCGGCGCACTCGCGCGTGCCGGTGATCAACGCGCTCACCGACCTGCATCACCCCTGCCAGCTGCTCGCCGACATCCAGACCTATATCGAGCACCGCGGCGAGATCGCCGGGCGCGCCGCGGCCTGGATCGGCGACGGCAACAACGTCTGCCACTCCTGGATTCAGGCCGCGCGCCAGTTCGGTTTCAAGTTGCGCATCGCCACCCCCAAGGGCTACGAGCCGAATGCCGCAATCGTTCAGGCAAGCGGCACGCACGTAACGCTCGCGACCGATCCCGCCGAGGCCGCGCGCGACGCCGATCTCGTGGTGACCGACACCTGGGCGAGCATGGGACAGGAGGCGGAGAAGACCGAGCGTCTCAAGGCCTTCGAGGGCTTCCAGGTGAATCCGGCACTGATGCGCCTCGCCAGGCGCGACGCACTCTTCATGCACTGCCTGCCGGCCTATCGCGGCCAGGAGGTGGCCGCCGAGGTCATCGACGGCCCGCAGAGCGTGGTCTGGGACGAGGCCGAAAACCGCCTGCACGCGCAGAAGGCGCTGCTCGAATTCCTGCTTGCCGAAAAGCAGAATAGACAGGATTAACAGGATTTCTCAGGATTAACAGGATTTAAAAAAACTAGAAATAAAAAGTAAAAGCTAGAAGCTAAGAGCTAAGATTTAATCCTGTAAATCCTGAGAAATCCTGTTAATCCTGTCCATTAGATTTATGCCGGACGAGATACTGACGCTCAACGATATCGAATGCCGCTACGACGAACGGGCCGTCGTGCGCGGCTTGTCCATGCGCGTCGCGCCCGGCAGCATCGTCTGCCTGCTGGGCCCGAGCGGCTGCGGCAAGACCACGGTGCTGCGCGCCATCGCCGGCTTTCATCCGCTGCGCGGTGGGGAGATCCGCATCAAGAGCATGAGTGTCTCGCGTCCGGGCTACCTGTTACCGCCCGAGCGACGCCACCTCGGCGTGGTGTTCCAGGATTATGCGCTGTTTCCCTATCTCACAGTGTCCGACAACATCGGTTTCGGGCTGCGCGGGAAGACGCGCGCGCAGAAGGAGGCGGTCGTGCGCGACCTGCTGGAGGTCGTGGGCCTAAGCGGCTACGGACGGAGCTACCCGCACGAGCTTTCGGGCGGACAGCAGCAGCGCGTGGCGCTCGCGCGCGCGCTCGCACCCGAGCCGGACCTCGTGCTGCTCGATGAGCCGTTCTCCAATCTGGACATCGATCTGCGCGAGCGGCTTTCCGGCGAGGTGCGCGATATCCTGAAGCGCCGCCACGCCACCGCGGTGCTGGTCACGCATGACCAGCACGAGGCCTTTGCGCTGGGCGATGTCGTGGGCGTGATGCGCGAAGGACGACTGCTTCAGTGGGACACGCCGTATAACCTGTACCACGAGCCCAACTGCCGCTTCGTCGCCGACTTCATCGGACAGGGCGTGTTTCTGCACGGAACGCTGCTCACCCCCGACACGGTCGAGACCGAGATCGGCATCTACAAGGGAAACCGCGCCTATCCCTGGCCCAAGAATACGCCCATCGAGGTGTTGTTCCGCCCGGACGACATCGTGCCGGCCCCGGAAAGCCCGCTCAAGGCCGAGGTCGTGCAAAAGGCGTTCAAGGGCGCGGAGATCCTCTATACGCTGCGCCTCATGAGCGGCGGAAGAGTGCTCTCGCTCTTTCCGAGCCACGCCGACCATGAGATCGGCGAGCGTGTCGGCATCCGCGTCAAGGCCGACCACCTCGTGGCCTTTCCGCTGGAGACCGAGACGCCCAAAACGGCGGAACAGATAAATTAGACAGGATTAACAGGATTTACAGGATCACTTCCGAAGACAAAAAGAGCGAGGCAGGCGGGGATTTGTCCTCAGTCCTCAGTCCTCAGTCCTCACGCCTTTGTTAAGCCCTCGCGGCGTGCTCCTCGTGCGGCGGCCGCTGCTCGCGTCCGGCCTCGGCGTGAAACGCCGCATCGGGGTGCGGCTTCGCGCCGTCCGCGTCGTACGCCGGCGCGTGCGCCGGATCGGCGATATGGCCGGCCTTGATGAGATAACCGATGATCCGATCGGCCGCCGCTTGCGCCGTGACCACGGAGGTGTCGATGACCACCTCCGCCTGCATCGGTGCCTCGTAGGGGTCGGACACGCCGGTGAATTCCTTGATAATTCCGGCGCGCGCACGCGCGTAGAGGCCCTTGCGGTCGCGTGCCTCGCAGACCTCGATGGGCGTGGCCACATGCACCTCGACGAAACCGCCGTTGGCCTCCACCATCGCGCGCACCTTGGCGCGCGTGGCGGCGTAGGGCGCGATCGGGGCGCAGACCGTGATCCCGCGGTGCAGGCTGATGAGGCTTGCGACGTAGCCCAGGCGCAGGATGTTGATATCGCGGTGCTCGCGCGAGAACCCGAGCTCCGAGGACAAGTGCTTGCGCACCGCATCGCCGTCGAGCAGCGTCACGGGGCGGTCGCCGAACTCCATCAACTTCGCGATCAGCACCTGCGCGATCGTGGACTTGCCGGAGCCCGAAAGTCCGGTGAAGAAAATCGTCACGCCCTGCTCGGTGCGTCCGCGGAACGGCTTCTGCAACTCTTGCAACACGTTGGGATAGGAGAACCAGCGCGCGACCTCGCTCGCGCGCTCGGGCGGCACCTGTGCCTGCCGCTCCTTCGCGGTCGCATGACCGTGGCGCGCGAGCGCCCGCCCCATGAGAAAGTGCTCCGGATGATCCTCCTCGTACACCAGATCCTGGAAGGGGACGATCTCCACGCCGATCTCGCGCGCATGTTCCTGCGCATGCTCCTGCGCCTCGTACTGCCCGTAGAGCGGCTCGCCGCTCGCCCGGGCGCCGGTATCCGCGTAGTCATGCTCCACGACAAAATGGGTGCAGCCGAAATTCTTCGCCACGATCGTGTGCAACAACGCCGCGCGCGGCCCGCAGCGGCGCGCGGAGAGCTCGACGAGATTGGGTTGGGCGTGGTTGCGCGGATAGTGCTCAAGCGCCGCGCGCAGCGCGCGCACGCGCGCGTGATGCCCGGTCTCCTCCAGCGTCCGCCGCCCGACGCAGGCCAACACCAGGAGCTTGGCATTGTGCTTGAGAATCGCGCGCCGGGTGAATTCGACGTGCGTGCGGTGCATGAGATGGCGTGGCTGATAGCCCATGACGCGGGTGACGCCGCGCCGCTCGTGCTCGGCGCGCAGCGCCTCGGGCGCATGGCGCAGGGCGATGAAATCGTGGTGCGTCGGAAGCTCCACCGCCTCGATCCGGCCCGCCAGGCAGGCGTACGGCGGGCGGCTCAGGAGCTGGCTCGCTTCGGGATGCGCGCCGTCGGCGTCGCCGTACACGCACGCAGCCTCCATGCGCCGGTCCGACTCCCAGATTTCGGACACCGTGAGCACCGCGATCATCGTCCCTTCGGTGTCGCGCAGCGCGACCTGCGCGCCGGGCGCGAGCTTCATGGCGAGATTGAGCGGAGCTCCGAGGGTGACCGGGACGGGCCACAGGGTTCCGTCCGCCAACCGCTGGCTGGCGCAGACCCATTCGTAGTCCGCGCGGTTCATGAATCCGCTTAAGGGGGAGAACGCCCCGGTGATGAGAAGCTCGAGATCGCACAGTTCGCGCGGGGCGAGATCAAGCGAGGGGAAATCGCGCGAGGCCGCTTTGAGCTCCTGCGCCCGTCCGGGGGTGACCATGAGGTCGGTCAGCCGACCGCCGTAGGGGGGGTTGGAGTCCGTATTCCTGTTCAATAGCCTGATCCCATCCATTTAGGTGACTCCCCTCGGAGAAATATCGCCCTTGAGCCGGTAAACACCGGATTCATGGTCCGGCCTTTGCATGTCAGCATTGCTATGCGATAAGGACCGGCCATACTCAATTAACTTTAGACAGTGTTCGGCAAACCACAACGCGCGCTTCGATTGTGGGCGACGAACGGCGGGTTTTGCTGGGTTGGATGGGGGGCTGTGCGCCTGGACTAATTCCAACTATTTTACATGGCGAAAACCAACGATCCGACTTGAGGGATCGTCAGACACTATTTTGAATCGTGTAACAGAATGATCTATCACCTAAAATAACCCGCGGGGGAGCATCTTTTTAGTGGAAAAGAACATATTACGCCTGCTGATTGTCGACGACTCGCCGGATGACGCCGAAGTGGTGGCGATCGCCGTGCGCAAGGCCGGCTACATGCTCAAGAACCAGCGGGTTCAGGATATTGCCGGCCTGGAAGCGGCGCTCGCCAAGGGGTCCTGGGACCTTATCCTGTGCGAGCACGCCCCGCCGCAATGCGAGGCATCGCAGGCGCTCGATGCCCTCAAACGCGCCGGTCTCGACATCCCGTTTATTGTCGTCGCCCGCCGGATCGCGGAGGAGGAGTTGGTCCGGATCATGCGCGCCGGGGCGCTCGATGTCATCGAGAAAACGCAGCTCTTCCGCCTGCCCCCCGTGATCGAACGCGAGCTGCGCGTATTCGAGGAACGCCAGGCCTTGCGCAAGGCCGAGCACGCGCTCCAGGAGACGCAGAACAAGCACCGCGCCATCGTGGACGGCGCGCGCGAGGCCATCTGCTACTGCCAGGACGGCATGCACATCGACGCGAACCGCAGCTACCTGGAGCTCTTCGGTTACGGCAACCTCGCCGAGCTCGAAGGCGTTCCGGTAATGAATCTGATCGACAAGGGCGATCAGCCACGCTTCAAGGATTACCTGCGCAAGGCCGCCGCCAAGGGAGACGAAACCCCGCAGGAATTCGCCGCCCTCAACAAGGACGGCGGGCGCATCCATGTGGAGTTTGCCGTCTCATCGGTCATCGTCGACGGCGAGCCGTGCACCCAGGTCGTGGCGAACGACGTCACCCGGCGCAAGACCATCGAAGGCCGGCTGCAATACCTGAACCAGCACGACCCGCTGACCGGCCTCTACAACCGCCACTATTTTCTGCAAGCGCTCGGCAAGACCGTGGAGCAGGCGAAGCAGGGCGCACACCGCGGCGGGCTGCTCTATATCGGTCTCACGCAGCTCAAGGAGATCAACGATGTCCACGGCCACGCGACCGGCGACCGGCTCATCGTCAAAATCGCCAAACTCATCCGCGAGCGGCTGGGCGAGCAGGTCCTGCTCGCGCGCTTCGGCGGCGATGAATTCGCCGCGCTGCTCGATAAGGCCGACGAACCGCAGCTTAAAAAGACCGCCGACGATATCCGCGGCCTCATGAAGGAGACCGCCTTCTCCGAGAACGGCAAGACCTTCCACTGCGGCTGCACCTTCGGCACGGCGGTGGTCGACCGAAACGCCGAGGACGCCCAGAAACTGTTGTCCGTGGCCTATCGTGCGGCGCTCCAGATGCGGACGCCGCCCCCCGCGCCGGCCGCGGCGGCGCCCAAGGCGGACATCGGACCCGAAACCAAACCTCAGGCCGTGCCCGAGACGAAGAAGCCGCAGCCCAAACCCGAGGCAAAGCCGGAACCCAAGCCCGAGACGAAACCGGCGGCGCCTAAAAGCGAGTGGGCGGAGCGCATCCAGGCCGCGCTCGACGGGAACGCCTTTGAGCTGGCCTATCAGCCCATCGTCAACCTGCACGGCGAGGCGGCGGAATGTTACGAGGTGCTGCTACGACTTCCCGGGGCGGGGGGTAAATTGATCCTCGCCGCGGAATTCCTGCCCGCTGCCGAGCAGGCGGGCCTCGGCGGCGCCATCGACAAGTGGGTGGTGCATCAGTCCCTCGCGGCTTTGTGCGCGCTGCACCGCGAGGGCCAGCCGGCCGGCTTTTTCATCAATCTGTCTGCGGCCTCATTCAAGGAGCCCGAGATCCTCATCACCACCCAAAAGCTGCTGCGCGAGGCCGGCGTCGCGCCCGAACACGTGACCTTCGAGGTGGCCGAAAAGGGCCTGACCGCGCATCTCGGCGCCGCGAAGACCTTCTTGGCGGCGGCGAAAAAGATCGGCTGCCGCATCGCGATCGACGACTTCGCCGGCAACCCTTCGGCCTTCAGCCAGTTGCGCGACCTGCCGTTCGATTCCATCAAAGTATCCGCTGCGCTCATCCGCGATCTCGCAAACGACAAGGCCTCCCAGGCGAGCCTCCAGGCGGTGATCCAGGTGGCGCGGGGACTCAGCAAGGGCGTCATCGTCAAATGCCTGGAGCGCGCCGAGGATCTCGCCATACTGTGGAACCTCGGTGTCGATTACGTGCAGGGGAATTATTTCCAGGGGGCGGACACGCACACCAACTACGAGTTCGCGGACGAAACCACCCTCTCCTCCGAGCCCACCACGCCCCACTGGGCGAGCACGAACGGCACGAACGGCCGCTGAGCACATCCGTTTTCGCGTTTGCGGATACCGGCGTGCATGCGTTTCCGCTATAATTCCCCGCCTCCGGCGATCGCCGCGATTGCGGTTTCGACTTTAAGAAACCTCTGAAATTTGAGTTTTAACCACAGAGGACACAGAGATCACAGAGATATTTCAGTGTAGATTGTCATGACTTTTCTCCGTGCCCTCTGTGCGCTTTGTGGTTGATAATCGATAAAACCGGCCTCCCTTAAGGCGTTTCCATGTCCGGCCAATATATCTTCACCATGCACCGCGTGACCAAGGTGGTCCCGCCCAAGCGCGAGATCCTGCGCGACATCTCGCTCTCCTTCTTCCCGGGCGCGAAGATCGGCGTGCTGGGCCTCAACGGCTCGGGCAAGTCCACGCTGCTGCGCATCATGGCCGGGATGGATACGAACCACAACGGCGAGGCGCGCCCGCAGCCCGGCATCAAAATCGGCTTCCTGCAGCAGGAGCCGCAGCTCGACCCCGCGAAGGACGTGCGCGGGAACGTCGAGGAGGCGGTCGCGGAGACCAAGGCGCTGCTCGACAAGTTCAACGAGATCTCCATGAAGTTTGCCGAGCCCATGAGCGACGAGGAGATGCAGAAGCTCCTCGAAAAACAGGCGAGCCTTCAGGAGAAGATCGACGCCGCCGGCGCATGGGAGCTCGAACGCAAGCTCGAGATCGCGGCCGATGCGCTGCGGCTACCGCCGTGGGACGCCGATGTCGCCAAGCTCTCGGGCGGCGAGCGTCGCCGGGTCGCCTTATGCCGGCTGCTGCTCTCGCGGCCCGACATGCTGCTGCTCGATGAGCCGACCAACCACCTGGACACCGAGTCGGTCGCCTGGCTTGAGCGGTTCCTGCACGACTATCCCGGCACCGTGGTGGCCGTGACCCACGACCGCTATTTCCTCGACAATGTCGCCGGCTGGATCCTCGAACTCGACCGCGGCCACGGCATTCCGTGGAAGGGCAATTACTCCTCCTGGCTCGAGCAGAAGGAAAAGCGCCTCGAGATCGAGGAGAAGCAGGAGACCGCGCGCATGAGGGCGATGAAGCAGGAGCTCGAATGGGTGCGCACCAACCCCAAGGGCCGGCAGGTCAAGAGCAAGGCGCGCCTGGCGCGCTACGAGGAGCTCGCCTCGCAGGAATACCAGAAACGCAACGAAACCAAGGAAATCTTCATCCCGCCGGGGCCGCGCCTGGGTGACCTCGTGGTTGAGGCCAAGGGCCTGAGCAAGGGCTATGGCGAGCGCCTGCTCATCGACAATTTGAACTTCAGCCTGCCGCGCGGCGGCATCGTGGGCGTCATCGGCCCGAACGGCGCGGGCAAGACCACGCTTTTCCGGATGATCGCCGGTCAGGAGAAACCGGAGGCGGGCGAGCTGCGCATCGGCCCGACGGTGCAGCTCGCCTACGTCGATCAGTCGCGCGATGCGCTCGACGGCGCCAAGACCGTGTGGCAGGAGATCTCGGGCGGGCACGACAACATCCTGATCGGCAAACAGGAGGTGCCCTCGCGCGCCTACTGCGGGCGCTTCAACTTCCGCGGCAGCGACCAGCAGAAATTCGTGAAGGACCTCTCCGGCGGCGAACGCAACCGGGTGCATCTGGCGACGCTCCTAAAGAGCGGCGGCAACCTGCTGCTGCTCGATGAGCCCACGAACGACCTCGACGTCGAAACGCTGCGCGCGCTCGAGGAGGCGCTGCTCGACTTCGGCGGTTGCGCGGTGATCATCTCGCACGACCGCTGGTTCCTCGACCGCATCGCCACCCACATCCTCGCCTTCGAAAGCGACTCCAAGGTGGTCTGGTTCGAGGGCAACTACGCCGACTACGAGGCCGACAGGAAGCGGCGCCTGGGCGTGGACGCCGAGCAGCCGCACCGCATCAAGTACAGGAAACTCGTACACTGAGGGCCGCGCCCACGCGTCCCCGATATCGACGCCGCGCCCGGGTTTACCAGCTATCCTTGTGGGGAATATCGCCACGCGTGGACGGCCTTTCGCATGCTCGCATTCCTCGGTCGTACTCTATGGTTGGCCTGGTGCTGGCTCGAGCTGTCGCTCCTGACGCTGTTCCTCTACGGGCTCGCCTGGCTGCCGAAACCGCTGACCGGGGCGTATTACCGTTACCTGTTTCGCGTGTGGTGTGCGCTGTTCGTGCGGGCGCTGGGTGTCGATCTGCACCTGCATGAGAAGAATGTCGAGCCGATACCAAAGCAGTACATCCTGATCGCCAATCACCCCTCGGCGTTCGAAGACATCGGCATCCCCACCCTCTTCAACGTCTATCCACTGGCAAAACGGGGCGTGCGCGACTGGTTCCTGGTGGGCAAGATCAACGCCGCCGCCGGCACCCTGTTTGTCGATCGCGACGACCCCGACTCACGTCACGCCGCGCTCGACCGGCTTATGACCAGGCTCCAACAAGGCAAGAACGTGGCGATCTTCCCGGAGGGCGGCTGCAAGGGCAGCCGTATCTACTCGAGCTTCCAGACCGGCGCGTTCGATCTCTCGATGCGCACCGGCATTCCCATCCTGCCAGTGTTCCTCCACTACGAAGCCCAGAAAACCTTCGAGTGGCGCCCAGTGCATACGCTGCTGCTCAAGATGTGGCACTTCATGACGAGCCAGAACGACCGGGCCAACTACTACCTCTATGACGCCATCGATCCGAAGGGGTTTACGGACAAGAAGGAGTTCGCCGAGCAGGTCCGCCGGATGTACCTGAAGTGGCAGGCGCGGTATCTGGAATAAAAGGCTCATCGCGTACCCGCGTGGGCAAAAACAGGGCCGGTCGCGCGACCGGACCCGGTAATTCCGGGTCAAGGACGCAGTTTGAAGCGTGGCTCTGATTCGCCATGATCTCACCCGCAACTTGTTTTCTGTCGAGCCGCCTCCGGCGGCGTCTAAAAGCTACTTGTGGGTGGCTGACCCACGGCAGGTAACTTTTCTTTGTGCGGCCAAAGAAAAGTCACCAAAAGAAAGGCCGCCCCGGTCGCT
>MFSU01000100.1 GCA_001785115.1 Candidatus Muproteobacteria bacterium RBG_16_65_34 | reverse complement strand
AGAAACACGGCACCATCACCCTGCGCACCGGCGCCGACGCCGACTGGGCGTGGGTGGAGGTCGCCGATACCGGCTGCGGCATCGAGCCCGTCAAGGGCACGGGATTGGGTTTATCGCTTGCCTACGGGATCGTGGGGAAGCACGGCGGGCGCATCGAGGTCAAAAGCGAGCCCGGCAAGGGCAGCGCCTTCAGGGTGTGGCTGCCGGTGAAACAGCGGGAGGCGAAGGCGGATGCGATCGAGCATCCATCCGGCGCGAATATCGCCAATGGTTGATATTGCATGAATACGACCGCTGCCCAGACGCAAACGGCGGACGCCCCGCAGACGGCGACGGTGCTCTTCGTGGATGACGAGGAGAACATCCTGTCCGCACTCAAGCGCCTGTTCCGCCCCATGAACTACCGCCTGTTCGCCGTCACCAGCGGCGCCGCCGGACTCGAGGTCCTCGGCAAGGAGTCCGTGGATGTCGTGGTGTCCGACATGCGCATGCCGCAGATGGACGGCGCCGCCTTCCTCGAGCAGGTCGCCAACCGCTGGCCGGACACCGTGCGCATCCTGCTCACCGGCTACGCCGATGTCGGCTCCACGGTCGCCGCGATCAACAAGGGGCATATCTACAAGTACGTCGCCAAGCCCTGGGAGGACAACGATCTGCGGCTCACGGTCGAGCACGCGATCCGCATGCAGCGCCTGGAACAGGAGCGCGCGCGGCTCGAGGCGCTCACGCGCAAACAGAACGACGAGCTTAGAGAACTCAACGCCGGACTCGAGACCCGGGTCGCCGCGCGCACCGAGGATCTGCGCCAGGCCATGGGATTCCTCGAAACGGCGCACGAAGGCCTGAAGAAGAACTATATCGCCACGATCCGCATCTTCGCGAACCTCGCGGAGATGCGCGAGGGCGCGGTCGGGGGACACGCGCGGCGCGTGACGGAGGCGGCGCGCCGGCTCGCGGCGGCGATCGGCATGGACGAGGCCACAAGCCAGCACGTCATGTTCGCGGCCCTGCTGCACGACATCGGCAAGATCGGCCTGCCGGACGGTCTCATCCGCAAACCGTTCAATGCCCTGACCGCCGAGGAGCGCGCCGCGGTGGTCCGGCACCCGGTGATCGGCCAGGCGCTGCTGATGGCGCTCGAGCCCCTGCACGAGGCGGCGCAGCTCATCCGCCACCATCACGAGCGCTTCGACGGCGCGGGCTTCCCGGACGGCGTCAGGGGCGAGGCCATCCCGCCCGGGGCGCGCCTGCTCGCCGTCGTCAACGACTACGACGCGCTGGTAAACGGCATGCTCACGCTCAACCGCCAGACCCCGGAAGAGGCACGCGGCTTTCTGATCGAGAACAAGGGCAAGCGCTACGACCCCGGCATGGTGGATGCGTTCCTGCGGCTGCTGCACGAGGAGGCGCGTCAGACGACCGATGAAAAGGAGCAGTGTCTCAAGTCCGGGGGGCTCCAAAGCGGCATGGTGCTCGCACGCGACCTGCTCACGCGCGAGGGCATGCAGTTGCTCACCAAAGGCTACAAGCTCGATGAACGCGCCATCAGGAAGATCCAGGATATCGAACGCGCGCTCGGCTGGGACTTCTCGCTCTATGTGCGCGGCTGAGGATGTGTGAAACGAGGACTGAGGACTGAGAACTGAGGACTCACGACTGAAAACGGAGGCGACGATGCACCGACTCATGCTGGTGGACGACGAACCGAATATCCTGCGGGCGCTCAAGCGCGTGCTCGCGGGCGGACCTTACACGGTCGAGACCTTCGAGGACCCCGAAGAGGCCCTCGCGCGCACCGAGACCGTGGACTACGACCTCGCGCTGTCCGACTACCGCATGCCGCGGATGGACGGGGTGGAGTTCCTCACGCGCCTGCGCCTGAAGCAGCCCAACGCCATGCGCCTGATCCTGAGCGGTTTCGCCGATCTCGAGGCGTTGATGGACGCGATCAACGTGGCCGAGATCTACCGCTTCATCAGCAAGCCCTGGAGCGACTACGAGCTGCGCGCCACCCTGAGTCAGGCGCTCGCGCACCACGACGCCCTGGAGGAAAACCGCCGGCTGGCCGACGCAATCCGCCAGAGTCAGGCCGAGCTCGAGGTCCGGGAACGCGAACTGAAAAGGCTCGAGGCGCTGCACCCGGGTATCACCCAGGTAACGTGGGCGAACGACGGATCGATCCTTATCGGGCCGGAGGATGTGTGAAGTGAGGACTGAGGACTGAGCACGTAGGTTGATGTGAGCACCGCGAACCCCAACATAACCCTCTAAACGACAGGTACGAGGGACGAGATACGAGGGGGCCGAAAGTCGATTTCAAATTTCGTTGGGGTTCATTTCATTCACCCCAACCTACGTGCTCGGTCCTCATCGATCCGGAGGATGCTTGAAAGGGGTGATGGGTGAGAAGTTCACGATTCACGATTCACGATTCACGATTCACGATTCACGAGTCACGAGTCACGAACTAATGTCTGATTTCGACGAAACCGCCCGCCGGCTCACGGTCAAGCTCGTGTACTACGGGCCGGCGCTGAGCGGCAAGACCACGAACCTCATGCGGCTGCACGACCTGCTGCAGCCGGAGGCGCGCGGGGAGCTCATGACGCTCGAGACCCAGGGCGATCGCACGCTCTTTTTCGATCTGCTGCCGCTTGGGTTTCGCGCGCCCTCGGGGCTGCTCGTGAAGCTCAAGCTCTTTACCGTCCCGGGCCAGGTGGCCCACGACGGCACGCGTAAGGCGGTGCTGTCGCGCGCCGACGGCGTCGTATTCGTCGCCGACTCCCAGCGCACCCAGGGCGTGAACAACGCCGAGGCGTTCCAGAATCTCGCCGACAACGCCGCGCGCGTGGGCCTCGATTTCGACAGGCTCCCGCTCGCCGTGCAGTTCAACAAGCGCGATCTGCCCGAGATCTACTCCGAGGCGGAGATCCGCGAACGCTGGAGCGCCACGCCCTGGCCGCTGTTCCTCGCGAGCGCCCTGAACGGCGACGGCGTGCGCGAAACCTTTCTGGCGCTGCTGGCGCGCGTGTATGCCGACCTGGACCGGCTGTATGCGCTGCGGACCGACCACGGCCTCGACGAACCGGCCTTCATCCGCGCCGCCGCGGATGCCGGCCCGAGGAGACAGGCATGCTGAACCCCGCGACCCGGCGCTTCGACGCCGAGTGGACGCTCTCCGAGCTGCTCGCCGCCGCCCCACGCGCGGTCCTGCAAGAGGCGCTCGCGGCGCTCGGCGGCGCGTCGCTGCTCGAGACCGACGGCCGGACCGTGCTCGGCCCCGACCCGACCGCGAAGGCCCGGCGCATGCCGCTCGGGAGCGAGATCGAGCCGCTCGGGTATCTCGCCGCCGACACTGGCGATGCGCCGACGCTGCGCGCCGTCGCGGCACTCGTGCAACTCGCGCTGCGCGCCGAGCAGCGCTACCGCATGGCCGCGGCCCTGCACCAGGAGGCGGTCCACGCCGACTACCAGGCGCTTCAGGAAAAACACGCGGCGTTGCAGGAATCCGAGGCGCGCTACAAGGCGCTCGCCGAGCGGCTGCAAGAGCGCGTGCAGGAGCAGGTCAAGGTCATCGAAACCGCCCAGCGCCAGCTCTACCAGGCGGAGAAGCTCGCCTCGGTCGGGCAGCTTGCCGCCGGGGTGGCCCATGAGATCAACACCCCCATCGGTTTCATCAAGAGTAACCTGACCACGGCGCAGTCCTATCTCGATCAAATCTCCGGGTATCGCCACGCCCTCAAGGCCGACGCGCGCTCGGCGTGGAATACGCTTGCGCTCGACGAGGTGCTCGCGGACTTCGCGGCGCTCCTCCGCGAATCGCACGACGGCGCCACGCGCATCGCGCGCATCGTCGCCGATCTCAAGGGGTTTTCGCGCGTGGACAACCCGGAGCAGGAGATCGCCGATGTGAACGAAATCCTGCGCGGGGTCTGCCAGGTCGCCGCGTCCCAGGTCCGCGAGCGCGCCGAGGTGGTGCTGGAATTGAGCCCGCTGCCGTCGCTGCGCTGTCACGCCGCGCGCCTCGGGCAGACGTTCCTGAATCTGCTGCTCAACGCCGCTCAGGCCATGGAACGCCGCGGCGCGATCCGCATCGCGACCGAACACCGCGACGGCCTGATCCGGATCCGCTTCGCGGACGACGGCAAGGGTATCCCGCCCGATGTGCTGCCGCGCGTCTTCGACCCCTTCTTTACGACCAAGGACGTCGGCCAGGGGACCGGCCTCGGGCTGACGGTGTGCAGCGATGTCGTCAAGATGCACGGGGGGCGCATCGGCGTCGAAAGCGCTCCCGGGCGCGGCGCCACCTTCACGATCGAGCTGCCGGTGCGGAGCTGATATGTCGCGCTACGCCAATCTCTTCACCGCCGACAAAGGCGCCGCCACGCCGCCGGCCCCGAAGCCCGCGCCGTACACGGTGCTGCTGGTGGACGATGAGCCGAACGTGCTCAGCGCCATCACGCGCGTGTTCCGCCAGGAAAACTACCGCGTCCTCGCCGTCACCGGCGCCCAGGAGGCGCTCGCGGCGCTCGCCAAGGAGCCGGTGCACGTCATTATTTCCGACTACATGATGCCCGGCATGAACGGCGCGGAGTTCCTGAAGCAGGCGCGCGCCAGGTGGCCGCAGACCATCCGCATCATGCTCACCGGGCACGCCGACACCAACGCCGTGATGGGCGCGATCAAGGAAGGCGCGGTCTACAAGTTCATCCTCAAACCCTGGAACGACGACGATCTGCGCGTCACGGTGGCGCTTGCGATCGAACAGCACGAGCTGCTGCAAAAGAACAAGGCGCTCGCGCAGCAGAACGCGAATAAGGCCAGGGAGATCGGCGAGCTTTCCAAGCTCGCCGTGAGCAACCGCTCGCAGCTCGCCATCATGCTGCACAAGCGCAACCTGCTTAATAATCAACAGGTGCAGGAGCTTTACAAGCTCCAGCAGACGCGCAAGGAGCCCATCCTCAAGCTGCTGCTCGAAAAAGACTGGGTCGCGGAGAACACCCTGCGCGAGATCCTGCGCAAGGACTTGATGCTGGAGGAGGTCGCGCTCGCCGAGTTCCAGATCGATCCGGCGGTGCTCGCGCTCGTCCCGCGCACGCTGTGCGACAAGCAGTGGGTCCTGCCGCTCAAGCAGACCGGCCGGCGGCTCATGCTCGTCATGGCCGACCCCATGGACCAGGGACTCATCGACAACCTGCGCTTCACCACGGGGCTCGAGATCCAGGCGGTGATGGCCGATACCGCCGCGATCAAGGCCAAGATCCAGGAAGTCCACGGCGATGCGGGCGTGTCGTTCGCGGAGCTCGAAACCATTACCTCGAGTGTCGACCCCTACGAGGGCATCGAGATACTGATCGAGGACCAGGACGACGCCACTCTCGAAGAGCTGCTGCGCTCGAGCGATGAGCCGCCAGCGATCCGGCTGGTGAACGCGATCATGCTGGAGGCGATGCGCCTGGGCGCGAGCGACATCCACATCCACCCGCGCACCAAGAGCGTCGCGGTGCGCTACCGCATCGACGGCGTGCTGGTGGACAAGATCCAGATCCCCACGAACTGGCACCTGCCGCTGGTGTCGCGCATCAAGGTGATGGCGGAGCTCGACATCACCGAACGGCGCCGGCCGCAGGACGGGCGCCTCACGGTGAAGTCGCCGTTCAAGGTCGTGGACCTGCGCATCTCGACGCTGCCCACCATCAACGGCGAAAAAGTGGTGATGCGGTTGCTGGACCGCAACGCCGCCATCCACAGCATCGCCGAGCTCGGGCTCTCGCCCCCGAACCTCGCCAGAGTGCTGTATGCGGTGTCCAAGCCCCAGGGCATCGTCCTCGCCACCGGCCCGACCGGGAGCGGCAAGACGACGACGCTTTACTCGCTGGTCCAGCACGACGCCACCCCGACGAAGAACTACGTCACCATCGAGGACCCGGTGGAGTACTACCTCGACATGGCGGGCCAGGTCGCGGTGAAGGAGAAGACCGGACTCAGTTTCGCCACCGTGCTGCGCGCCATCCTGCGCCAGGACCCGGACGTGATTCTCCTCGGCGAGATCCGCGACCTCGAAACCGCGGAGGTCGCGTTCCACGCCGCCCTCACCGGCCACCTCGTATACTCCACGTTGCACACCAACTCCGCGCTTGCGAGTATTGCGCGACTCTTCGACCTCGGGTTGAAACCCTACGTCGTGGCAACGGCCCTTGAGGCTATTATCGCCCAGCGCCTGGTGCGCCGCATTTGCGAGGACTGCCGCCAACCGGCGGAGATCAATCAGGGCCTGCGCGCCAAGCTCGGACCCTTGTTCGACAACGCCACCCAGTCGTTCGCCGGCAAGGGCTGCCCGCGCTGCAACGGCACCGGCTATCGCGGCCGCCTCGCCGTCCACGAGGTGCTCACGCCGGACGAACAGTTGCGCCACCTCATCGCCACCGGCGCCACCCTGCTCGATCTCTCCAAGGCCGCGAAACAACACGGCCTCATCCCGCTCGCGCACGATGCGCGCGACAAGGTGCACGCGGGGCTTACGACGGCTGAGGAAGTGCTGCGGGTGCTGGGGCCGCAGGCGGCGGCTTAATACTCAAAGATAAAGTCTGTCCAGGCTCTCAGCGCGCGCTACATACGCGCGCACGAACTCCGCGAGTTCGTTAAGCCGCCATCATGCGCGATGGCGCGCTCCCGGCCGAGCACCGCGAACCAGACAGTTACTCATTGGCGACGGAAATTTCGTCAATGTTCTGGCGTGGCGGCTCGGCACGCACACCATATTTCCGAAGCTTCTCTACCAAAGTGGTGCGGCGCAGCTTGAGCAACTCCGCGGCATGAGCCACCACACCGCCCGCCTCCGAGAGCGCCTGCATGATGAGGTTGTACTCGATGCTGTTGAGATGCTCCTTGAGATCGATGCCTCCGCGCGGCAAGGTTGCGATGGCTACCGCGGGATCACCCCCACTCGCCGCCGGTCCCTCTGGTACCGCAACGGGGGCATCCGAGGTCATCCGGTACCTAGCCGGCAGATCCTTGATGTCCACCATCCCGTTCGGATACAGGATCGCGAGCCGCTCGATCAGGTTCGCCAGTTCGCGCACATTGCCCAGCCAGGGGTATTGCTGGAGCGAGTACATCGCGGCAGGCGCGATCTTCACGGACACCCCGCGCTCGCGCAGGTTGCGGGCGTTCAACTCCGCCACGAGCAGCGGAATGTCCTCGCTGCGACTCCGCAGAGGCGGCATCTCGATAGGGAAAACATGGAGGCGGTAATAGAGATCCTCGCGGAACCGGCCGGTCTCAATGTCCTCCTCAAGGTTGCGGTGGGTGGCGGCGATGATGCGCACATCGACATGGATCGAGCGGTTGCTGCCCACGCGCTCGAGGACGCGCTCCTGGATCACGCGCAGCAGCTTCACCTGCATCGTGAGGCTCATGTCGCCGATCTCATCGAGAAACAGCGTCCCGCCCTCGGCCAGCTCGAAGCGTCCCTGGCGTGCCGTGATGGCGCCGGTGAAAGCGCCTTTTTCGTGACCGAAGAGCTCGCTCTCCAGCAGATCGGACGGAATCGCGCCGCAGTTGATCGGAACGAACGGCTTGCCGCGACGCGCGGAGTGATAGTGCAGATTGCGGGCGACGACCTCTTTGCCGGTGCCGGACTCGCCCAGGATCAACACCGTGGTATCGGAGTTCGCCACCTGCTCGATGAGGCGGCGCACCTCGATGATTCCGGCACTCTTGCCCACGAGGCTGCGGAAGAGCTCGGGGTCGCGTCCTGAGTGGGGCTGACGGCCCTCGACGTAACTGCGCGCCTGCTGCAGGGCATGGGCGACTTGTGCATACCGGATCGGTGTCTCCAACAGCCGCAGATAGCCGTTCGAGGGATCGTGGTCCGAAAGCAGATCCGCGTCCTTCTCCCGACAGAGCAGGACCGGAAGATGCGGGCGGAGCTGCCGGATCGTTTCGAGCAGCTTCGCCTGCTCCTCGGCGCCGGTGCCGGGCCCGAGCAGCACCGCTTGCAGGGAGTTACCGATCTCCACGAACCCGCGCCAAGCGACGCCATCCGCGGCCAGCACCGGCCCGCAATCCAGGAATTCCAGCAACTCTTTAAAATGCTGCCGCCGGCCCTCGTCGGCATCGATGACCAGCAGCGCCATCTCAGAGATATCCAAGGCATCCCCCTATCGGCATGATGCGGTCGAACAACGATTCACCGGCCCTCATAACGTGAAGCGTGAAGCGTGAAGCGTTAAACGTGAAACGTGAAACGTGAAACGTGAAACGAGTTCGGATTCACGTCTCACGTCTCACGTTTAACGTTGCGTCCGTGCCTCGAATAATCATATAAATCAGACCCTCCCTAACTCTAGTCGCAATCCGCCGAAGCGCAAACGGGTCAGTGGCCGGCATCTGCAGCGCCGGTGCGGCGCGAATGCGCCACCAGACGCTGGTGGTGGCGAAAGATCGTCTTTTCCAGCCAATCCTGCCCGGATTCCCCAGATCGTCAAGAACGCCGGCAACACGCGTTCCGCTTGCTTCCCGGGCCACAGCCACGACCTCCCCGGGCTGCACCAGCGGAATAAGGTAATCCGGGCGCAGGTAAAAACCGTAACAGGACATGGCTTCCTACCGGCACGCGGGGGCAAAGCGGCAAGGATGGGCCGCACCGAAACACGCGACGCCCATGGACAAGCTCACCGGCAGTCCCCTGCCCGCGGGCGCACTGATCGGCCCTAATCAAATCAAGGACTCGCCCCCGGTGCGCCACGGAGAGTAAGGTCCTTGTCCTCGCCGAAACGGGGAACCTTAAAGTGCACATGTCTCGGGAGGCCCTCGCGGACGGGCGTAAGGGCGAGACCGTGCTATAC
>MFSU01000099.1 GCA_001785115.1 Candidatus Muproteobacteria bacterium RBG_16_65_34 | reverse complement strand
CCGCCACTAAATCGACGGTACCGCCGTGCCAATTTGCAGTCCCTTTGTGTCGATTTAGTGGCGGGACGAATATCATATGAGTTTTCGATTATTGCGGCGGCATGGAGGCTTCGATCCGGAGCCGGCGCGGAGACGGTACCTCGGGCATGTTCAGATAGATTTGTGCCGTCGCAATAATCTGCGAAATCTGCGGACAACTGCTTTTTCTAGGTTAAATCTCTGCGTCCTCTGCGATCTCTGCGGCGAATAATCATATAACTACTCGCGGGACGCGCTCGGCCACGCGGCACAGCAGCTCATAGGAAATCGTGCCGGCCCGGGCGGCGATTTCGTCCACAGACAAACCCTCGCCCCACAGCACCAACGGGTCGCCGACCTTGGCCTCGGGCTGCGTACGCAGGTCGAGCATGATCATGTCCATGGAGACGCGCCCAATCAAGGACACGCGGCGACCGTTCACCAGCACCGGCGTGCCCGCGGGCGCGTGGCGCGGGTAGCCGTCGCCATAACCGATGGCCGCCACCCCCACCGGCATGTCCTCGGGGCAGCGATAATCCCCGCCGTAGCCGACCGCCTCGCCCTTGCGGCGCCGATGCACCGCGATGAGCGCCGTGGTCAGCGTCATCACGGGTTTCAAGTCGAGCGCCTCGGCCGATTTTCCGAGAAGCGGCGATCCGCCGTAAAGCATGATGCCGGGGCGCACCCAATCGGCGTGGCTCTCGGGCCAGGCCAGCACGCCGGCGGAGTTCGCCAGGCTCGTCTCGAGCCCGCGGTCGTCGGCATGCCTGCGAAAGGCTTCGATCTGCGCACGTGTGGCGGCGTCGGCCGCGGCGTCGGCGTTGGCGAAATGCGTCATCGCCCGGATTTCGCCCACCGCGGCGCAGGCCCTGAGCCGCGCGAGGACGTCGTCGAAGGCTTCGGGCGCAAAGCCGATCCGGTGCATGCCGGTATCGAGCTTGAGCCAGATGGAAAGCGGGGCCTCAACCTGGGCTGTCTCGAGCGCGTGCACCTGGTCCGCGTGATGCACCACCGGCGACAACCGATGCCGCGAGAGCAAGTCCAGCTCGGAGTCTTCGAAGAATCCCGCCAGCAGGCAGATCGGGCGCGTGACGCCCGCCGCGCGCAGCGTCATCCCCTCCTCCACGCTCGCCACGCCGAAGGCGTCGGCGTCGGCCAGCGTCCGCGCCACCCACGCGAGCCCGTGGCCGTAGCCGCTGGCCTTCACGATGGCCATCACGCGCGCGCGCGGCGCGCGGCGCTTGACCTCACCGAGATTGTGGCGCAGTGCTCCGGCGTCGAGCAGCGCGCGCGCCGGGCGTCCCATAGATCGCGTTCAGTAAGTTCCGTCGTGTCCGGCGCTGGTGTAGTTCTCGAAGCGCGTGTACTCGCCCAAAAAGGTGAGCCGCACGGTCCCCGTGGGGCCGTTACGCTGCTTGCCGATGATGATCTCGGCCACACCCTTGTCTGCGCTCTCTTTGTTGTACACCTCGTCGCGGTAGATGAACAAAATCACGTCGGCGTCCTGTTCGATGGCGCCCGACTCGCGCAGGTCGGCCATGAGCGGGCGCTTATCGTTGCGGCTCTCCACGCTGCGGTTCAACTGCGACATGGCGATGAGCGGCACGTTGAGCTCCTTGGCGAGGTTCTTGAGCGCGCGCGTGATACCGGAGATCTCGGTGGCGCGGTTCTCGTTCGCCGCGTCGGGGGACTGCATGAGCTGGAGATAATCCACGAGGATCAGGCCGAGCCCGTGCTCGCGCTTGATGCGCCGGGCGCGCGCCCGCAGCTCGAGCGGCGATAGCCCCGGCGTGTCGTCGATATAGATCGGCGCCTCGTTCAAGAGACTCACGGCCGAGGTGAGCCGCGGCCAATCCTCGTCATCGAGCTTGCCGGTACGCACGCGGTGGGCGTTGATGCGCCCGAGCGAGGCCATCATGCGCATCGCGAGCTGCGTGCCGGGCATCTCCATGCTGAACACCGCCACCGGCGCCTTGTGGCCCACGGCGGCGTTCTCGGCGATGTTCATGGCGAGCGAGGTTTTGCCCATGGACGGGCGCCCGGCGATGATGATGAGGTCCGCGGCTTGCAGACCCGAGGTCATCTCATCGAGGTCGGTGAAGCCCGTGGGCACGCCGGTGATCGAGGACTCGGAGCGGTAGAGCGCATCGATGCGGTCGACGGCCTGGGAGAGCAGCCGGTTGATGGGTTGAAACTCGCCGCGCCGCGGGCCGAGCTCGCTGATCTCGAGGATGCGGCCTTCGGCGAAATCCAGCAGCTCCGCGGCGTTGCGGCCCTCGGGGCTGTAGGCGGCGCCGCTGATATCGCCCGCCGCCTCGACGAGGCTGCGCATGATCGCGCGTTCGCGCACGATGGCGGCGTACGCGGCGATATTGGCGGCGCTGGGGGTGTTGTTGGCGAGACTGCCCAGGTAGGTGAGCCCGCCCACCTTCTCGAGATCCCCGCTCTGCTCCAGCCACTCCGAGACGGTCACGACGTCCGCGGGGCTGCTCTCCTGGCACAGCGCGGCGATCGCCCGGAAGATCAGCCGATGCTCGCGGCGATAGAAATCGTTTTCGGTGAGGAGATCGGCGACCCGGTCCCAACTCGCGTTGTCGAGCAGCAGACCGCCCAGGACGGACTGCTCCGCATCGATCGATTGGGGCGGAACCTTGAGCGCATCGACGCTCGCTTCCGCACCGCTTCGCCTGGAATAGGCGCGTTCCTCCACCGTGCCCTGCCCTTTCTGTGGTTGCGCTGCTCTGCAGACAAGCCGCCAAAAAACATTCGGCAACGGCTCCTGCGACTGGCAGTCATCATTATCCCGCCGTGCGCCCAATGCAAGCGGGGACGGACAAGCGGCGTCTTGACAAGGCGTAAGGCTTACTTCTCGCCGACCACCGAAACGATGATCTTGACACTGACCTCGGGATGGAGCGCGATCGAAATCTCGTGGTCGCCCACTTCCTTGAGCGCGCCGTGGTCGAGATGGACCTCGGATTTAGCCAGATCGAAGCCGGCCTCGTGCATCGCATCGCAGATGTCCTTGATGCTGACGGAGCCGAAGAGCTTGCCCTCCTCGCTCACCTTGCGCACGATCTGGACGGTCGCGCCGTTCAGCTTCTCGCCGCGCGCGCGCGCCTTGCCGAGCACATCGGCCTGGGCCATTTCGAGCTCGGCGCGGCGCACCTCGAACTTGGCGCGGTTGGCCTCGTTGGCGGTCACGGCCTTGCCGTAGGGAATGAGGTAATTGCGCGCGAACCCGGACTTGACCTTGACCTGTTCGCCCAGGTCGCCGAGGTTACGCACCTTCTCAAGCAGGATGACTTCCATCGTTGAATCCTCGAATCCGGTTTAATGGCTGTCGCTGTACGGCAACAGCGCGAGGTAGCGGGCGTACTTGATGGCGCGCGTGAGCTGGCGCTGGTAGCGCGCCTTGGTGCCGGTGTTGCGGCTCGGGATGATGCGGCCGGTCTCGGTGATGAAGGACTTGAGTACCGCGAGATCCTTGTAGTCGATCTCCTCTACCTTCTCCGCCGTGAAGCGGCAGTATTTCCTGCGTTTGAAAAAACGTGACATGGCTTCTCGCTCCGGAATACGTTCAGATCAAGGCGCGGCGTCCGCACCCGTTTCGGCCGGTGCGGCCGGTGCGGCCTCGCTGGCCGGCGCCGCTTCGGCCGCGGGGGCCGACCGCGCCTCCTCCTGCTGCTTTTCCTTCATGAGCGGCGAGGGGGTGGTCACGGGCTCTATGCGACTGATGACGAGTGAGCGCAGCACGGCGTCGTTGAAGCGGAAGGCCGACTCGAGCTCGCGCAGGGTCTCCAGGGCGCACTCGATGTTCATGAGCACGTAGTGCGCCTTGTGCACCTTGTTGATGGGAAAGGTGAGCTGGCGGCGGCCCCAGTCCTCGAGGCGATGAATCTTGCCTTGGGCCGACTCGATGAGCGCGCGGTAGCGCTCGATCATGGCCGGCACCTGCTCGCTCTGATCCGGATGGACCAGAAACACGACTTCGTAATGACGCATGCAACACTCCTTATGGATAAACATCAGCCTTCCGCTGCCGTTTTGTTGTTATTTTCGGCCGGTAAGGCAAGGGTGCCCCGAGGGGCTGACTGCCTAAAAGAGCGGCGGATTCTACCGGAACGCCCCCTCCCCCGGCAAGGGCTGACCGGCCATGGGGTGCCTGCTACCCGCGCTCGTCGGCCATCTTCGGGCCCGAATAAATATTAGCGGAGACTTTGCTCTGACCCTGAGGTTTCGGGGCGCGGCCGGCGGCTGGACTACAAAGCACCAAGCGGCTCGCTGCGGGGTCAACGGCTGCGGCGGGAATGCGCGCGAAGCAGTTTCGCCAGCCCGGCGCGGTCCAGCTCGCCGACCGCCACCTGCAAGGCCCATTCGAAGAGCTGCTCCGGAGTCAGGATCGGCTCGATGCCGTTCAGCGCCAGAAAGGTCGGCATGCAGTCGGCGGCGGTGCGCTTGTTTCCGTCCAGAAACGGACGATTCTTCGACCGCAAGCGCACCCGGCGGGCGGCGACCGCATAAAGCGCGCGAACGTGAATATCAGCGGAAACTTTGACCCCGATTGTTTGTTTCAGATTGAGCTAACCCGCCAGCCCCGCATAGATGTTTTGCACGTCATCGTCGGCATCGATGGCCTCCAGGAACGCTTCGACCTCGGTGCGCTCCGCCGCGCCCAGCGTGACCGGATTTTTGGGCCGGTAACCCAATTGCGCGGACTGCATGACGAATCCATGCGCCGGCAGAGCGCGGGCCACGGCATCCAGATCGGAGGGGTCGGTGAGAAACAGTGTGGCGCCGTTTTCCGCCGGCTCCAGATCACGGGCGCCGGCCTCGATGGCGGCAAGCTCCGGGTCGGCGCCCGCGGATTCCGGGGTCGCCTCGATCATGCCGAGATGGTCGAAATCCCAGGATACCGAACCCGAGGCGCCCAGATGCCCTTGGCGAAACAGCACCCGAACGTTGGAGGCCGTGCGGTTCACGTTGTCCGTCAGGCACTCGACGATCACGGGCACCCGGTGCGGCGCAAACCCTTCGTAGAGGAGCTTCTCGTAGCTCACCCCTCCATCCAGGAGACCCGCACCCTTCTTGATCGCCCGCTCGATGTTGTCTTTGGGCATCGAGGCCTTCTTGGCCTGCTCCACCGCCATGCGCAGCTTTGAATTCATGTTCGGATCGGCGCCGTTGCGCGCGGCGATCATGATCTCCTTGGCCAGCTTCGTGAAGATCCGGCCTTTGGCCGCGGCCGTTGTCTCTTTGATCTTTGTTTTCCACTGTGCACCC
Source organism: Candidatus Muproteobacteria bacterium RBG_16_65_34 (assembly GCA_001785115.1). GTDB lineage: Bacteria > Pseudomonadota > Gammaproteobacteria > Acidiferrobacterales > Sulfurifustaceae > RBG-16-65-34. Next base: position 26,707 of record MFSU01000099.1, on the reverse strand, counting down.
ATACTTACGTCCTCGCTATGCTTGTGTTGACCGCATTCATTATAAATGACAGACATCACAATATCGGGTTAGCTCAATCGAATACTCCAGCCTGGGCCCTTTAATTTCACGAAGACCCACCAGAATTATGCTTTTTTCACAAACTCGGATTTCAGCTTCATCGGCCCAATCCCGTCAATCTTGCAGTCGATATTGTGATCGCCATCGACCAGCCGGATATTTTTGACCTTGGTGCCGACCTTGACCACCAACGATGAACCCTTGACCTTGAGGTCTTTAATGACGGTAACGCTATCGCCATCTTGCAGCACGTTGCCGTGCGCATCCTTGATCACTCGGACATCGTCGCTGCTTTCGGTGACCGCCTCTTTTGACCATTCGTGCGCACACTCCGGGCAGACGAATATATTTCCATCTTCGTAGGTGTACTCCGAGCCACACTTCGGACATTTGGGCAGGTTGCTCATGGTTCTATTCTGTATCCGGTTAGCTGAATCGTGGGAATCAAAGGCCGCAGGTCGAACCGTTGTGAGTCTCCCGGCGGAGCCGGGAGTTTGCCTCAAGCCGAATCAACTCGCCGGAACATTAGCGGAAACCGTGCTCCGGACCGAGGTCTATTTCTTCACCGCCAACACCCCATCCCCAACCAACTCCGTAACAAACCCCGCCTGGCGCAGACGCTTCGCCACTTCGTTCGGCACATCGCGGCCGCTGGTGAGTTTGTTCGGTGTGCCGGTGTAATGAAACAGCTTGCCGTGGCGCTTGAGCACGCGGGCCAGTTGGTCATAAAACGCCTGGGCGTAGAGTTCGCCGGCGATGCCGAAGCGCGGCGGGTCGTGCAGCACGGCATCCACCGACTCGCTCGGCAGCGCGGCGATCTGCTCGCCAATATCGCCCGCAGTCAACGTTAATCGATCGTCACTCGCCGGCGACCAGGGATTCAGGCTGCGCAGCCAAAGCACGTCGGGATTCTTCTCGTAAGAAAGCACGTGCCGCGCCTCGCCCTGCAAACACCAGGCGGCGAAATAGCCAAGGCCGCCGCAGGTATCCAATATTACCTTGCCGCGCGGCTGTATCAATCCCACTTTGCGTTCGGCATCCGCATAGGGCGAGACCCGCGCCGTGGGCAACATCTTGATGCCATCGATCTCGAACGTCGGCGGTCCCCACTCCGTCGGCACCAACTTGATCAGCGACGTGGTGAACCGCGCCGCCGGCGCAAACGTCGCGTCAACCCAGTGGTAGATGGTTCGGTCCTTACACGCCTTCAAATACGGGAATCGCTGGCCGCGCCAGATCCATCCCTCCGCGTCGACCTCGACCCGCGTCGTCGTACGATCCAGGTCCAGCGAACACTCAACCGTGGGCACACCGGCACGCGCAGCAGCGCGCAGTGTTTCGTGGACTTCTTGAGTTAACAGCGGCCCCATCGTCTTCTCAGATAACCGGGGTCTCAGACTGAGATGTCCCGGATTGCTCCACCCGGCCAATTTTTTATTCGATCCGTGCCTTCTTGATTTGAATAATCCGACGCCGCTCTTTTTTGCCGGGACGCCCTTTTGGATGCGTGGCATAACGCCTTTCGGCGGCAAGCCGGGTCGCCAATTCCTTCCGCGAACTATCGCTGATAGTATCTCAGGACGATAATCACACGAAGGATAGCCCGATGCGCGGTGCCGACATCAGTCAGAACGCCCTGTTTGTGACGGCCACCGTGGAAAATTTCGTGCCGCTGGATCATCCGCTGCGCGCCCTGCGCAATCTGATCGATGAGGCACTGAAGGATCTCGACGGGCTGTTTGAGTCGATCTACGCCGAGGCCGGCCGCAAGTCGATCCCCCCGGAGCGCCTGGTCCGCGCCCTGCTGCTGCAGGTCCTCTACACCATCCGCAGCGAACGCCAACTGGTGGAACAGGTGCGCTACAACATGCTCTACCGCTGGTTCGTGGGCCTGACGATGGACGAGGCGGTCTGGAGCCACTCCACCTTCAGTAAGAACCGCGACCGGCTGCTGGCCCACGACGTGGTGGGCGAACTCTTTGAGACCGTGGTCGAAATGGCCCGCACCCGCGGCCTGCTCTCGGAGGAGCACTTCAGCGTCGATGGCACCCTGATCCAGGCTTGGGCCTCCCAGAAGAGCTTCCGCCCGAAAGACGAAGGTCCGGGCGGCACCGGCCGCAACGAGGAGCGCGATTTCCGCGGCGAAGAACGCAAGAACGACACCCACCATTCCGTCACCGACCCGGACGCCCGCTTGTACCGCAAATCCCAAGGGACCGGAGCCATCCTGTGTTACCAGGGCCACAGCGTCATGGAAAACCGCCACGGCCTCATCGCGCAAGCCAAAGTCAGTCACGCCAGTGGTACGGCCGAGCGCGACACGGCGCTGGCACTGCTGAGGGCCCTACCGGGTAAGCGCCGCAAGACGGTGGGCGGCGACAAAGGCTATGACGTCGAGAGCTTCGTCCGGGGCTGTCGCGATGAGCGCATCACGGTGCATGTGGCGGCGAAGAAGAAAGGCAGCGCCATCGACCGACGCACGCAGCGCCACGCCGGTTATGCGGTCAGCCAGAAAATCCGCAAACGCATCGAAGAGGCGTTTGGCTGGAACAAAAGTATCGGTACCTTACGCCAAGTCAAACAACGCGGCCTGGCGCGAGTGGATGCCTTGTTCCAGTTCGGCATGCTGAGCTGGAACCTGGTGCGAATGCGAAATATCCTGGCACTGAACGCGGCAACCGGGTGATCCAGACACCCACGCACGTCTTGAAGGTCAGAACCGGGACAGCACCCAACCCGGAAACTGGCGAGAAGGTCGGGAAATTAATGGAATGGAGAGTTCGGTTGTAGATGAAGGGGTATTTTTCAACAGCCTGTTAAGTCGAAATGGGTGGGTTAGCGTTTTTTGCGTAACCCACCAAGCGTTGCGTAGCAACACAACGCCTTTTTTAATGAGTGCCTGGCGGCATATCTGGTGGGTTACGGCACAAACTGCGTGCCTAACCCACCCTTCATCGAGCATGGAACCGTTTAAGTAAGTGCCATTCTTCTCTGACCCCGGTTTTTCCAAGATCGCCGTGGCGGAGCGGAGTGCAACGCGCGTTACATCGAAAAGATCAAGTCAGGCGAGCGCGACCGCAATGACGTCAATGAGAAGATGCTGAATGAAGAAGGGCCCCAAGGACAACTGAACCCACGTCATCGCCGGGTTGGATTTCAGCGAATAGCTCCGCGGCCAGGCGGCGCCTTCCCTCCTGAGCCTGGTCCGTCCTGTTATCACGGATTAGCTACGCGAATGCGCACGTCGTCCACGCGCACCACCTGGCCCGCGCGAATCTTGCAGGTCTTGCGCAGCTCCACCTGGTCGTCCACCGAGACTTCGCCGGACGCCACCAACAGCTTGCCGGCGCCGCCGCTGGCACACACGCCGGCCAGCTTCAACAGCTGATTCAACTCGACATAGTCTCCGATCAGTTTGAATTCAATTTCCTTCATAACACCGCCTTTTCCGCCCAGTGCGGTACCGCCTTCCACAGATCGCGCCGTTGCGCGTTGATCCGCCGAAAATCGGGGCAATGCCGTTCCACCAGCCGCCAGAACCGCGGGGAGTGGTTCAGCTCCACCCGGTGGCACAGCTCGTGAATCATCACATAATTGACCGTCTCCGGGGAAAGAAACAGCAGCTTGGCATTCAGGGAAATCGTGCCGTCGCGGGAGCAACTGCCCCAGCGGGTTTTCTGGCGCCGGATCAGCGCGCGCTGGTACGGCAGTCCCAGGTCGTGGCTGGTGCGCTCAAGCCCCGGTAGCAAATGCCGGTGGGCTTGGCGCAGCAGCCAGCGCCCCAGCGCCGCCCGGCACGCCTGCTCATTCTCAACGGCGCCCGAGATCAGCAGTTGCCCGGCTCCGGTCTCGCGCACCGCCGTGCGGGCGGCGTTGTCGGACGGCTTCGCCGACACCGCCCAGATGAGGCCAACCGCCGGCAACTGAATCTGCGCGGGCAGGCACCAGTCGGGCGCATGGAGCGCACGCAGCGATTCCATCCGTTCCAACGCGGCGCGAATCCAGCGTTGCTTGCGCTTGAGCAGCACGGGCACCCGCCCTGGGTCGAAGCCGGACGGAATCACCACCTCCAAGCCGAGCCGCGGCGTAACGCGCAAGCGGATGCGGCGGCTATGCGGGCTGATCCGCAGGCGGTATTGGAACAGCGATTCGCTCATGTCCAAATTCGCCGATTGAGGGATGGCAACAAGTAACGGGCCCGGATATTGTAAACCGGCACGTCGGTTATGCCTTTTTCACGAACTCCGATTTCAGATTCATCGGCCCGATCCCGTCGATCTTGCAGTCGATATTGTGATCGCCCTCGACCAGCCGGATGTTCTTGACCTTGGTGCCGACCTTCACCACCGACGAGGAACCTTTAACCTTGAGATCCTTGATGACGGTGACGGTATCGCCGCTTCGCCGTTCCGAACAGTCGGCCGTTTCGGTTCAGGAAATCCACGAACAGGAACGAGCCGATGCGCTTGTTGCCGTCGGAAAACGGATGATTCTTGATGACGAAATCCGACTGTAAAGAACGATGGGCTTGTCGGATTTTGCAATATGCATTTTTTGCATACTGCTTTTCTGGCCCGGCTCCTTTTCCCTGAATACGTCGCCGACATGTCGTGAAATTACCGACTGGTCGCGATCGAAAAGCTCGGCCATCTGCGCCTGCGTGAGCCAAACCGTCTCCCCGGCCAGCCGCACGTCCACGGCGGTCTTACCGTCCTCGGCCCGGTACAGGACGACTTCCCCGAGATCGTTTTGGCTTCTTGGTCATTCAACATCCTTCGTCCGAGCAGCCTCAAGGAGCGCCCACCCGAATTCGGTGAGCAGCTTGTCTATAGTCTGCCGCGCTTGTTGTTCCGGTTCCGGGACCAAAACTCCTCCCATTCCCCTGGCGATCCGCGGGAAATCCTAACACGAGGTCAACAGAAACCCCTCGGAGCCAGGTGCTATCGGGCTTTTCGGCGCTGGCGCACCGCCTCGAAGAGACAGATCCCGGCCGCGACCGAGACGTTGAGGCTGCCGACGGTGCCGGCCATGGGGATGGAGACGAGGAGGTCGCAGCGCTCGCGGGTGAGGCGTCGCAGGCCCTTGCCCTCCCCGCCCAGGACGAGGGCGGCGGGGCCGGTGAGGTCGGCGGCGTACAGGGTCGCGCCGGCGTCATGGGTGGCGCCGATGGTCCAGACCCCGGCCTCCTTGAGCGCGTCCAGGGTGCGTGCGAGGTTGGTGACCCGAAAGAGCGGCACGGTCTCGGCCGCCCCGCTCGCGCTCTTGCGCGCCACGTCGGACAGCGGCGCCGAGTTGTCCTTGGGCACGATCACGGCATGCGCCCCGGCGGCCTCGGCGCTTCGCAGGCACGCCCCGAGGTTATGCGGGTCCTGCACGCCGTCCAAAATCAGCAGCAGCGGTTTCGGCGGAAGCGCTGCGAGAAAGTCTTCGAAATCCTGCGGCCCCGGGCGCGGGCCCCGACGTAGCCGCGCCACCACGCCCTGATGGCGCAGGCCTTCGGCCATCGCCTCGAGTTCCTCGCGCGCGACGCGATGAATCGGCACCGAGGCGGCGCGCGCCGCCCGTTCCACCTCGGCGATCCGGGCGTCGGCGCGGCCCGCGCTCAGCCACACGCCCTCGATGCCCGCGGGATTTTTCGCCAGCGCCGCGAGCACGGCATGCAGTCCATAGACCTGCTCCTCGGCCATGGTCAGCGTCTGCGGCGTTTTTTGCCTCCGCGCCTACCGGCACGGCGCGACGGCGCGGCCTCAGGCGCGCGCGCGGGCGCCGGCGGCGCCACGAGCTCGAAATCGATCTTCATCTCATCGAGGTTCACCCGCGCCACGCGCACGTGTAGCTTGTCGCCGAGGCGGTACACCTGGCGCGTGCGCTCGCCCAGCAACCGGTGGTGTGCCGGATCGAAGTGGAAGTAGTCGTTGCCGAGCGAGGTAATGTGCACCAGACCGTCCACGTAGATATCCGTCAGCTCGACGAACACGCCGAAATTGGTCACGCCGCTGATGATGCCGTCGAACTCCGCGCCCACGTGGTCCAGCATGTACTCGCACTTGAGCCAGCGCGTCACCCCGCGCGTGGCCTCGTCCGCGCGGCGCTCGGTCATGGAGCAGTGCTGGCCGAGCTGAACCGCCTGCTCCTGCGAAAGCTGCGTTTTACGTTGCGCCAGAATGTTCTTGATCTCGCGGTGCACGATGAGATCCGGGTAGCGCCGGATCGGCGAGGTGAAATGCGTATAGTTCGGGTAGCCGAGCGCGAAGTGGCCGATGTTGTCCGGGCTGTACATCGCCTGGCTCAACGAGCGCAGCAACACCGTGTGGATCAGGCGCGCGTCCGGGCGCTGCTCCACGGCCTTGATGAGCTTGGCGTAGTGCTGCGCCTCGGGCGATTCACCGCCGCCGAGCGACAACCCGAGCTCGAACAGGAACTCGCGCAGCTCGGTGAGCTTCTCCGGCGTGGGGCCCTCGTGGATGCGGTACGGCGCCGGGACCTTGTGCTTCTTCAAAAGCTCCGCCGCACAGACGTTGGCCGCGAGCATGCACTCCTCGATCAGGCGGTGCGCGTCGTTGCGTTCGACCGGGACGATCTTCTTGATCTTGCGGTGCTCATCGAACACGATGCGCGTCTCGGGAAGCTCGAAATCCACCGCGCCGCGCTTCAGGCGTGTCTCGTGCAACACCTTATACAGCGCGTGCAGCTCCTCGAGTTGCGGCATGAGTTGCGCATAGTCGTGCCGAAGCCGCTCGTCCCTGTCCACCAGGATCGCCGCGACCTTGGTGTACGTGAGGCGCGCCTTGGAGTTCATCACGCCCTCGAAGAAGCGAAAATCCTTGATCGCACCGGTCGGCCCGACATGTGCCTCGCAGACCATGCACAGCCGGTCCACGTGCGGATTGATCGAACAGAGCCCGTTCGAAAGCGCCTCGGGCAGCATCGGAATCACGTTGCGCGGGAAATACACCGAGTTGCCGCGCTCGTAGGCCTCACGGTCGAGCGCCGCGCCGGGGCGGACGTAATGCGACACATCGGCGATCGCGACGATGAGCCGCCAGCCCTTGCCGTCGCGCTCGCAGTACACGGCGTCGTCGAAGTCGCGCGCGTCCTCGCCGTCGATCGTGACGAGCGGCAACGCGCGCAGGTCCATGCGCCCGCCCTTGGCCTCCTCCGGCACCTCGGGGGTAAAGCGCGCGGCCTCCGCCTCCACCGCCTCCGGCCAGACATGCGGGATCTGGTGCTTGCGGATCGCGACCTCGATCTCCATGCCCGGGGCCATGTGCTCGCCCAGGATCTCGATCACGCGCCCGACGGGCGCGGTGCGGCGGGTGGGCTGGGCGGTGATCTCGGCGACCACGATCTGACCCTCGCGCGCGCTCAACTCATCGCCCGGCGGGATCAAGATGTCCTGCGTGAGGCGCCGGTCCTCGGGCGCGACGAAACCCATGCGCTCGGCGCGCTTGAACCGCCCGACGATGGTCTTGTGCGCGCGCTCCAGCACCTCGACGATCACGCCCAGCGGCCGCCCGCGCGGGTCCGCGCCGACGGTGCGCGCCATCGCGCGGTCGCCGTGCAGCACCTGCTGCATCTCGCGCGGCGCGAGGAACAGATCGGGGGATCCGTCGTCCGGGATGAGAAAGCCGAAGCCGTCCGGGTGGCCGGTCACGCGCCCGCTCAGCATATCCATCTTGCTCGCGAGGCCGTACAGGCCGCGGCGGTTCTGGAGCAACTGGCCGTCACGCTCCATGGCGCGCAACCTGCGGGAGAACGCATCGAGATCGCGCTCCGCGCGCACCTCCAGGGCCTCAGCGATCTCCTCGAAGGAAAGCGGCCGGCCGCGCGCGCCGAGAAGCGCGAGCACCGCCTCACGCGAGGGCACCGGAAACTCATAGCGGTCCGCCTCGCGGCTACCCATCGGATCCTGGAACGGTTTGTTTTTCTGCGTTGACATGTTTTGGGTCTCTCGGTAAAGTGCGCCGTCCTGTCGGGTCCCGTATCATTATTACGGGTTCTTCGATGCCGGGGTGGCGGAATTGGTAGACGCGCTAGATTCAGGTTCTAGTGGGGCGACCCGTGGAGGTTCAAGTCCTCTCCTCGGTACCAACACTTCCAGTTCCAAGTTTCAAGTTTAAAGTTTTAACTTGGAACTTTGAACTTGGAACTTGAAACTCTTTAGTCGAACGGGTGGCGCAGGACGATGGTATCGTCGCGCTCGGCCCCGGTCGAGATGACGTCGATGCGGGACTCGGTCAGCTCCTCGATACGCTTTAAGTAGCGCTGGGCCTTGACCGGGAGCTTGTCGAAGCTCCTGATCCCGAGCGTCGACTCCTTCCAACCCGGCAGCTCTTCATAAATTGGCTCGCACTTGGCCAGCGCCTCGGCGCCGCTCGGCGGCGTCGAGCGCACCGCGCCCTCGTAGCGATAGGCGGTGCACACCCGGATCGCGTCGAGCTCATCGAGCACGTCGAGCTTGGTGATGCAGAGGCCCGTCACCCCGTTCAACTGATTCGCCCGGCGCATGATGACGGCGTCGAACCAGCCGCAGCGGCGCTTGCGTCCGGTGGTGGCGCCGAACTCCTGACCGCGTTGCCCGATGTGCTCGCCTACCCCGTCGTTCAGTTCGGTCGGGAACGGCCCCGCGCCGACGCGCGTGGTGTAGGCCTTGGTGATGCCGAGCACGTAGTCGATCCGCCCGGGGCCGACGCCGCTGCCGGTCGTCGCGGCGCCGGCGCAGGTGTTGGACGAGGTCACGTACGGATAGGTGCCGTGGTCGATGTCCAGGAGCGTGCCCTGCGCGCCCTCGAACATGACGCGCTTGCCCTCGCGCGCATACTGGTGCAGCAGCTCGGGAGTGTCGGCGACGAGGGGCTTCAGGCGCGCCGCGTGCGCCAGGCATTCGTCCAGCGTCTTCTGGACATCGACGGCGTCGCACCGAAAGTAATTCGTGAGCGCGAAGTTGTGGTACTCCATGACCACTTGCAGCTTGTCGCCGAAGGTCCTCGTGTCGAGCAGATCGGCCACGCGCAGCCCGCGGCGCGAAACCTTGTCCTCGTAGGCCGGACCGATGCCGCGGCCGGTGGTGCCGATGGCCGCTTTGCCGCGCGCCTTTTCGCGCGCCCGGTCGAGCGCGACGTGATACGGCAGGATCAGCGGGCAGGATTCGCTCACTTTGAGCCGGTGCGCCACGTCCACGCCGTTGCCGGTAAGCTCGTCCATCTCCTCGAACAGCGCCGCCGGCGAGAGCACGACACCATTGCCGATGAGGCACATCACGTTGGCGCGCAGAATCCCGGAGGGGATCAAGTGCAACACGGTCTTGCGGCCGTTGATGACGAGCGTGTGACCGGCGTTATGCCCGCCCTGAAAACGCACCACCGCGTGCGCGCGGTCGGTGAGCAGATCCACGATCTTCCCCTTGCCCTCGTCGCCCCATTGGGTACCGACGACTACGACATTCTTCGCCATATCAAATCTCTAAAAATCTCTAAAGAAAACCGGAACCGCGGATGAACGCGGATGAACGCCGATAAAAACCAAAAGCCGCTTGCCTGCAAAATCTGCGTCTATCGGCGTTCATCTGCGGTTTCATGAATTTTTTAAATTTTCGACTATCCAGCGCCCGTTCTTTTTGACCAGCGCCCGGTCGCAGCCGTAGTCGGCCGCTTTTGCCCCATCGTCCGGCAGGCGCGCCACGACACGTTCGCCCGCCGCGCGCAGGCGCGCGATCTCCGCGCGCAGCGGCGCATCGTCCTCGGCCGGCGCGAGGATGCCGGTCAACGGAATCTCCGGCCCCGCGGAAAGCCGCAGCCACTGGCGCAGGTCCGCGCCGAAGCCGGTGGCGGCGCGCGCGCGCCCGAAGGCGCGCCCGATGCCGTCGTAGCGTCCGCCCTTGGCGATCGCGCGCCCGTGCCCCGGCACGAACGCGGAGAACACCACCCCGGTGTAGTAGTGGTAACCGGAAAGCTCCGCAAGGTCGACGTAGAGCGTCGGCGCATTCGGCTGACGACGCACAAGCTCCGCCACGCGTTGTAGATCCTGCAACGCCCGGTGCACCGGCTCGGGCGCGCCGCCGAGGCGCGTCTGCGCCTCGGCGAGCACGTCCACGCCGCCGCTTAAATCGAGCAACCCGAGCAGCATCGGCCGCAGCGCCGGCGCGATCGCGGACGCCGCGAGCAGCGCCTCGACCTCGGTGCGCGCCTTGCGCTGCAAGGCATCGAAGAGATTCGCCTCAAGCTCCGGGGCGAGGCGCGCCCCGGCGGCCAGCCCGCGGAATATGCCCACGTGCCCGAGATCGATGTGTACGTCACCGATACCGGCCAGATCGAGGCTGGCCGCCATAAGGCCCAAGACCTCGGCATCGCTCTCGGGACCGGCGTGCCCGAAGAGCTCCGCGCCGAGCTGTAACGGCCGCGAGCCGCCGAACTCATCCGGGCGCGTGTGCAGCACCGAGCCGATATAACACAGCCGCACCGGGGTGTTGCGTTTCAAGTAATGCGCGTCGATGCGCGCCGCCTGTGGTGTCATGTCGGGCCGCACACCCATGAGCCGCCCGGTGAGCTGGTCGGTAAGCTTGAAGGTCTGCAGATCGAGATCGCGCGCCGCGCCGATCTGCAGGGAATCGAGATACTCGATGAGCGGCGGCATCACGAGCTCGTAGCCGCAGGCGGCGAACAGATCGAGGATACCGCGGCGCAGGGCCTCGAGCCTGCGCGCCTCCGCGGGCAGGATCTCCTCGATGCCATCGGGCAGCAGCCAGCGGTCTTTGGCGGACATGAGTCGGGTATTCAGGATGTGCCGATCAGCGCAGGATATAGAGCAGCACGAGCCCAAGCAACATGGAGCTCAGGCCCGCGAAACGCAACTGGCCGTCGTTCAGACCCTGGATCGTCTCGAGGGTCTTTCTGAGGCCGGCGGGGTTGAGAAACGGCAGGATGCCCTCCAGCACCAGGAGCAACGCCAGCGCGACGCCGAGGTCATGCGACATGCGGGGCCGGCGCCTACCGCCCGGGTTTCTTCATGTAACGGAAGAAATCCGAACTGGGATCGACGATCAGGATGTCGTCCTTTTTCCGGAAGCTTTCCTTGTAGGCGTTGAGGCTGCGGTAGAGCGAATAGAACTCCGGCGCCTTGTTGTAGGAGTCGGCGTAGATCGCGGTGGCGCGGGCGTCGCCCTCGCCGCGGATGCGTTCGGCCTGGCGGTAGGCGTCGGCGAGCAGGATATCGCGCTTGCGCTCGGCCTCGGCTCGGATCTTCTCCGCCACCTCCGCACCCTGGGCGCGCAGCTCGTTGGCGACGCGCGAGCGCTCGGCCTTCATGCGCTGGTACACCGACTGGCTCACCTCATCGGGCAGATCGACGCGCTGGATGCGCACGTCCACGACCTCGATGCCGAACTTGTGCGCCTCCCGGTCGGTATTCTCGGTGAGTATCTGCATGATCTTGCTGCGCTCGGAGGAGATCACGCTTTTCACCGTGCGCTTGCCGAATTCGTCGCGCAGCCCGCTGTTCACGATCTGCTCCAGGCGCCGCCGGGCGTCAAATTCCTGTCCACCGACCGTCAGATAGTATTTGAGGGCGTCGGAAATGCGCCACTTTACGAACGAATCCACGAGCACATATTTCTTTTCCTTGGTCAGGAACGGCTGCGGATCGGAATCCATCGTGAGGATGCGCGCATCGAAGTAGCGCGCCTCGTCGAGGAACGGGGTCTTCACGTGCAGGCCCGGCCCCTCGTCGTACCGCAGCACCTGGCCGAAGCGCACGACGATGACCTTCTGTCCCTCGCGCACGGTGTAGACGGTGGATCCCACCGCCACCACGACGAGCAGACCGATACCCAAAAGGGCGAGGAGCTTGGTCTGGTTCATTGACCGCCCCCACGCCGGCGCGACTGGTCCGAACGCCCGCGCGCCGCATCGTTACCGCGCGTGGACGCGCCCTCGGACTCCGCCGCGGTGGCCGGGGGTTCCGCCGCCCTGGCCGCGGTTTCCGGGGCCGCCATAAGCTTGTCGAGCGGCAGGTACAGGATGTTCCCGCCCGCCTTCTGGTCGACGAATATTTTGGTGGTGTTCGAGAACACCTGCTCCATGGTCTCGATGTAGAGGCGCTCGCGTGTCACCGCCGGCGCCTTCACGTATTCATTGGCGATCGCGCTGAATCGCCGCGCGTCGCCGTCGGCGCGGGCGATCGAGCTCGCCTTGTAGCCCTCGGCCTCCTGCATCAGGCGCGACGCGCCGCCGCGCGCGCGCGGGATGACGTCATTGGCGTAGGCCTCGGCCTCGTTCTTCAAGCGCTGCTCGTCCTCGCGCGCCTTCACGGCGTCGTCGAAGGAGGCCTTCACCTCCTCCGGCGGCTGCGCGCGCTGCATCTCCACCGTCACGATCTGGATGCCGATCTGATAGCGGTCGAGAATCTGCTGCAACAGCTCGCGGGCGCTCTGGTTCACCTGGTCGCGGCCCTCGGTAAACACGAAGTCGAGCGGGTTCTTGCCCACGACCTCACGCACCGCGGATTCGGTCGCCTGGGCGATGGTGGTCTCGGGGTCGCGGACGCTGAAGAGATAGTTGCTCGCATCCTTGATTTTGTACTGCACGGCGAACTCGATGTCGATGATGTTCTCGTCCTCGGTGAGCATCAGCCCTTCCTTGGGCATCTTGGTCTTGCCGCTGGAGCGCAGATTGGAGCGGTATCCGATCTCGAACGTCGAGACCTTCTCCACATTCACCTTGTCCACCTTCTCGACGGGATAGGGCAGGTGCCAGCGCAGGCCGGCCTCGGTGATCTCGGATTTCTTGCCGAAACGCAGCACCACGCCACGCTCGCCTTGCTGCACGACGTAGAATCCGCTCAGGAGCCACAACGCCAGAACGACGGCGACAATGAGCCCAAGCCCGAAACCGCCCGCGGTTCCGGAGGCAAAGCCGCCGCCGTCGCCACCGCCCTTGCGGCCGCCGAACAGCGCGCGCAGCTTGTCCTGGATGTTCCGGACGATCTGATCGAGGTCGGGCTGGCCCGCGGATTTTCTGCGCTGGCCCCAGGGGTCTTTGTCCCCGGGCTTGCCCGGTTCATTCCACGCCACAAAAAGCTCCTTCTTCTAAATTCTGGATAGGACCGCGAAGGCGGCATTTTAGGGGCAGGACCCGGTGGGAGCAAGGACGCGTTGCTCATCGGGCAGCAGATATTCCGCATGAAAATCCGGCTGGCGCGTGAACCAGGCCAGCCGGTCCGGATCGAACGCCGCCTCGATCTCGCACTCGCCGGAGTCGAGCAGGGTCTCGCGCAGCACCTCGGCGCGTTCGTAGAGCAGCGCGCGCAGCCGCCCGGCCTGCGGCGGCAACCTCAGGCGCAGGCGCTGCAACTTCCGGCGGTAATGCTGCGTCAGCACCTCGATCAAAAGCTCCACGCCCGCGCCGGTCTTGGCGGAAAGCCATACGCGCGTGCGGCCGGAGGCGTCGCGCTCGATGCGCGGCCGCTCGCCTGTGAGATCGATCTTGTTGAACACCAGAATCTGCGGGATCGCCTCCGCATGAATCTCGGAGAGCACGCGGTTCACCTGCTCGATCTGCTCGAGCCGCTCGGGGCTGCTCGAATCCACCACGTGCAGCAGCAGGCTCGCCTCGGCCACCTCCTCCAGGGTCGATTTGAACGCCTCCACGAGGTCGTGCGGCAGGTGGCGGATGAAACCGACGGTGTCGGCGAGGATCACCGCGAGGTTGCCCGGCAGCTCGAGCCGGCGCATGGTGGGATCGAGCGTCGCGAAAAGCTGATCGGCGCTATAGACCGAGGCCGCGGTCAGGCGGTTGAAGAGCGAGGACTTGCCGGCATTGGTGTAGCCCACGAGCGACGCCGTCGGGATCGGGACCTTGAGACGCGCCTTGCGGCGGTTGCGCCGCTGGGTACTGACCCGCGCCAGCCGCTCATGGAGCTTTTTGATGCGGTCGCGGATCAGTCGCCGGTCCACTTCGAGCTGAGTCTCGCCGGGACCGCGCAGGCCGATGCCGCCCTTCTGCCGCTCCAGGTGGGTCCAGCCGCGGATCAGGCGCGTGGACAGGTGCTCGAGCTGAGCGAGCTCGACCTGCAGCTTGCCCTCGGCCGAACGGGCGCGCTGGGCGAAGATATCGAGGATGAGCCCCGTGCGGTCAAGCACCCGGCAACCCACGGCCTTCTCGAGGTTGCGCTCCTGCGACGGAGTAAGCGCATGATTGACGAGCGCGAGCTGCGCACCGTGGCGCGCCGCCGCGAGTTGAATCTCCTGCGCCTTGCCTTTGCCGACGAACGTGGCCGCGTCCGGCCGGTCGCGGCTGCCGGTGATCGTCTCACAGACCTCGGCGCCGGCGGATTCCGCCAGCAGCCTGAGTTCCTCGACGTCCTCCTGGTCGGCCTTCCCGGACAGACGCAGGTGCACCAGTAACGCGCGCTCCCTGCGGGGGGATGGGCCGCGCGCGGCTGCGGGCGGGAAACTATTCGTTTCCGGGTCCTTTGGTGGTATCGACGTCGGAGTTCTCAATGTGAAATTTTACGGGGCGGCTGGGCACAACCGTCGAAATCGCGTGCTTGTAGATCATCTGGCTCACCGAATTCTTGAGCAGCACCACGAACTGGTCAAAGGACTCGATCTGCCCCTGTAACTTGATGCCATTGACCAAAAAGATGGATACCGGGACGTGCTCCTTGCGCAAGACATTAAGGAAAGGGTCTTGTAGCGCTTGCCCCTTTTGCTGGCTCATGAGAGTTCTCCTGCTTTTTATGTTCGTTTTACGATCGTTTGCTGCGTTATCGTTACTACCCACGTCGTTTTAATTATAACCTCAGTTCAGACGGCAACACGCCTTCCCGCCTCAAAAACTCCAGGCACGCGTCCACCGACAGCCCTGCGGCGGCGTCGAGAAACCGAACTCCCTCGTAACCGCGCAGCCAGGTCATCTGGCGCTTCGCGAGTTGCCGCGTCGCGGCGATGGCCTGTTCAACCATTTGATTATAGTTGATATCTCCAGTCAAGTATTTCCATGCCTGCCGATAGCCGACGGTGCGCATGGAAGGCATCTCGGGACTGAGATCGCCCCGCCGGGTCAACCCTTCGACCTCCGCGACCAATCCCAGTTCGAGCATGACGTGGAATCGCTCTGCGATACGCGCATGCAGTACCGGGCGCTCCGAAGCCAGCGCAATCTTCACGGCACGATAGGGGAAAACGGCGCGTGTTTGCATGCGCTTAACCGCGCTCGGCGGCTGACCGGTAAGCTCATGGATTTCGAGCGCGCGTTGGATGCGTTGCGCATCGTTGGGGCTTAAGCGCGCCGCGGTCTCCGGATCGAACGCCGCCAGGCGCGCGTGCAGCGCGGGCCACCCGCGGCGCGCGCCCTCCGCGCTCAGGCGCGCCCGCACCTCGACGTCGGCCGAAGGCAACTCCGAAAGCCCGTATTCCAGCGCGCGAAAATAGAACATTGTCCCGCCCACGAGCAGCGGGATGCGGCCGCGGCGCGAAATCTCCGCCATCTCCCGCAGCGCGTCGGCGCAGAACTCGGCGGCGGAATAGCGCTCGGCCGGGTCGCGGATGTCGATCAGCCGGTGCGGGGCGCGCAGCCGCTCCTCGGGCGTGGGCTTGGCGGTGCCGATATCCATCCCGCGGTAGACCTGGGAGGAGTCGACGCTCACGATCTCCACCGGCAGTCGCTCGTGCAGGGCGAGCGCAAGCGCGCTCTTGCCGGTGGCGGTCGGCCCCATGAGAAAAATCGCCGGACTCAATGTCGCTTCGTTACCCATGCCAATAAATATGCCACCACGCGCGCGGACGGCGCCGGAATCCCGGGGCACGGGGGCAACCATGGTCTATCATCATCTCTATAACCCGCACATCTGCAAGAGGGGTCGTGAATCAACCCAAGGCACTGCCGGCGGCCGCGCCCGATATCGTCGATCGCTTCATTGCGGTCGTTCTGGAAGATCTCAAGAGCAAGGCCCTGAAGCTCCCCACCCTGCCGGAGGTGGCCACGAAGGTACGCCAGGCGGTGGAGGATGAGAATACCTCCACGGCCCAGGTCGCGCGCATGATCGCGATGGACGTGGCCTTAAGCGCGCGCCTGATCCAGGTCGCGAACAGCGCCCTGTACCGCGGGCGCACCTATATCGACAGCGTGCAGCTTGCGGTCACCCGGCTGGGCAATAAGACGGTGCGCGACCTCGTCACGAGCCTCATCATGCAGCAGATCTTCCAGGCCAAGACCCCGCGTCTGCGCAAGCGCTTGCAGACACTCTGGTTGCACGGCACGAACGTAGCGGCGATCAGCGGCATGCTCGCGCGTCGTTATACCTCGCTGTCCGCGGATGAGGCGCTGCTCGCGGGGCTGCTGCACGACATCGGAGCGCTTCCGCTGCTCGTGCGCGTCGAGGACTTCCCCGAGCTCGCCAACGACGAGCAGGCGATCGACCAGGTGATCGAAAACATGCATACCTCGATCGGCAAGCTCATCCTCGAGACCTGGCAGTTCCCCGCGGAGCTCATCGCGGTGGCCGCGGAGCACGAGGACCTCGGCCGCTACAGCGCGACCGTGGATTACGTCGATGTGGTCATGGTGGCGAACCTCCTGAGCTACGCCGGCACCGGCCACCGCCATGCGCAGGTCGACTGGGGCGGCGTGCCCGCGTTCGGCAAGATCGGCATTACGCCCGAGGAAAGCCTGGCGCTGCTGGAAGAGACCAAAACCGATCTCGCCGATCTCAAGAAGCTGCTGGGGGGATGAAAGGCCGTTAGCCGTTAGCCTATAGCCTATAGCCTATAGCTTTTAGCTTTTGATTCTAATCCTGTAAATCCTGTTAATCCTGTCTATTTCTTTCTATTTTTCTCTGCCCGTTTCGGGGCGCATGTGCGGGAACAGCAGCACGTCGCGGATCGAGGGCGAGTCCGTAAACAGCATCACCAGACGGTCGATGCCGATGCCCTCGCCGGCCGTGGGCGGCATGCCGTGCTCGAGCGCGCGGATGTAGTCTTCGTCGAAATGCATGGCCTCCTCATCGCCGGCCTCCTTCTCCTGCACCTGCTTGCGGAAACGCTCGGCCTGGTCCTCGGCGTCATTTAGCTCCGTGAAGCCGTTGGCGATCTCGCGCCCGCCGATGAAGAGCTCGAAGCGGTCGGTAACCGTGGGGTCGCGGTCGTTGCGCCGCGCGAGCGGCGAGACCTCGGTGGGATATTCGGTGATGTAGGTCGGATCCTTGAGCTGGTCCTCCACGGTCTTCTCGAAGATCTCGAGCTGGATCTTGCCGGGTCCGTAGGTGTCCTTGAGTGGAATACCGAGCCGCTCGGCGATCCCGCGCAGGGATGTGAGCGCGTCGAACTCCGAGGGACGGATGCCGGAGTTGTATTTCAGGATCGCTTCGCGGAAGGTGAGTCGCGCAAACGGCTTGCCGAAATCGTACTCCGCGCCCAGATAATGCACCGTCGCCGTCCCCATTACCTGCTGCGCGAGGCTCCGCAACATCTCCTCGGTAAGGCTCATGAGATCGTGGTAATCGGCATAGGCCTCGTAGAACTCCAGCATCGTGAACTCGGGGTTGTGGCGCGTGGAGAGGCCCTCGTTGCGGAAGTTGCGGTTGATCTCGTAGACCTTCTCGAAACCGCCGACGATGAGGCGCTTTAAGTAAAGCTCCGGGGCGATGCGCAGAAACAGGCTCATATCGAGCGCCTGATGGTAGGTCACGAAGGGCCGCGCCGTCGCACCGCCCGGGATCGCCTGCATCATGGGCGTTTCGACCTCGAGGAAGCCGCGCGCGTCGAGGAAGGCGCGGAGGTAACGGATGACCTCGTTGCGCACACGGAAGGTCTTGCGCGTGACCTCGTTCATGATGAGATCGAGGTAGCGCTGGCGGTACTTTAGCTCCTGGTCCGTAAGGCCGTGGTACTTCTCGGGCAGCGGCCGCAACGCCTTGGTGAGCAGCCGCACGTCGTCGACCTTGACGGAGAGCTCCCCGGTCTTGGTCTTGAAGAGCACGCCTTCGGCACCCAGGATGTCGCCGATGTCCCATTTTTTGAACTCCTCGTACTTGGAGCTCAGCACATCGCGCTGGAGGTAAAGCTGTATCTGTCCGGACATGTCCTGGAGATGGCAGAAGCTCGCCTTGCCCATGACGCGCCGGGTCATCATGCGCCCGGCGGCCCGCACCCTGACCGGATTCGCATCGAGGGTAGCGTGGTCCTTATCGCCGTATTCGGCGTGCAGTTCGCCCGCGACGACGTTGCGCTTGAAGTCGCTGGGGAAAGCGATTCCCTGCCGGCGCAGTTCCGCGAGTTTGGCGCGGCGCAAAGCGATCTGCTCGTTTTCGTTTTGAATTTCGTCAGTCATTATTTATTATATTCAGAGTGTTACAGCATTGTTCTTATTTCTTACCTTATGTTTACCGCAGGGTCCCGCAGACTCGCCTCGATGAACTTGTCGAGTTCGCCGTTCAATACCGCATCCGGATTGCCGACTTCCACCCCCGTGCGCAGGTCCTTGATACGCGACTGATCGAGGACATAGGAGCGTATCTGGTGGCCCCACTCGACGTCGGCCTTGGTCTCCTCGAGTTTCTGCTTCTCCTTGAGCCGCTCCTTCATCTCGCGCTCGTAGAGCCGCGCGCGCAGCATCGTCATGGCCTCGGCGCGGTTGCGGTGCTGCGAGCGGTCCGACTGGCACTGGACCACAACCCCGCTCGGCAGATGCGTGATACGCACCGCGGAGTCGGTGCGGTTCACGTGCTGGCCACCTGCCCCGCTTGCACGGTAGGTATCCACGCGCAGATCGGCCGGATTGACCTCCACCGCGATATCCTCGTCCACTTCGGGATAGACGAACACCGAGGCGAATGAGGTATGCCGCCGGTGCCCGGCATCGAATGGCGACTTGCGCACCAGGCGGTGCACACCCGACTCCGTGCGCAGCCACCCGTAGGCGTACGGCCCGGTGAACTTCACCGTGGCGCTCTTGATGCCCGCCACCTCACCTTCCGAAAGCTCGAGCACCTCGGTCTTGAAGCCGCGCTTGTCGCCCCACATGAGGTACATGCGCAGCAGCATGTTGGCCCAGTCCTGGGCCTCGGTACCGCCGGCGCCGGCCTGGACGTCCACGAAGGCATTATGCGCGTCCATCTCGCCCGAGAACATCTGCTGGAACTCGAGCTCGGCGACTTGCTGCTCCAGGCGATCGAGGTCACCTGCCACCGATTGCGCCACCTCGGCGTCTTGCTCATCGCGCGCCAGCTCCAGCAGCTCATGCGCCTGAGTAAGCTCGCCGTCGAGGCGATCGAGCCGCCCGAGCTCCTCCTCCAGGCGCGCGCGCTCGCGTCCCAGCTCCTGGGCAAGCTTGGGATTATCCCAGATATTCGGCTGTTCGAGCTCGCGCCGGACCTCGGTCAGGCGCTCGTGCTTGGTGTCGTAGTCAAAGACCCCCCCGAATTTCCGTCAGGCGGGTCTTGAGGTCTTCGAGTTTGCTAATCAGGGGATTCAGCTCTTGCATGGTCGGCGTCATGTTTGCGGTCACGAGGTGCAATGATTGTATCGTATTATCAGTTGGTTATGAATTGTCATTTAAGTCTGTTCTATCCGCCGGTCTTCACGCCGAGCACTTCTCCGACCAGCTTCCTGGTGGCATTCACCACCTCCGGCGCCTCGATCTCCATCACATGCTCCAGCACCCATTTGGTTTCGGTGGCGGCCATCGCCTCGGCCACCTTCTCCCCGAGGATGCGCACGAAGTTATAGCTCGGTCCCTTCTCCGTATACGCGCAGTCCGCGTACTCGGCGAAGCGCGCATTGAGCGTGCCGACAAAAGACTCGGCGTACTCCCCCGGACCGATAAACTCGGCGAGGTTCTCCTGCACGTTGCGCGCAAGCTGCCGGCCGAGGGCGTTGATGAGCGTGCGGCGGTCGTCCTCGGCGAGCTGCCCATAAACGATGCGGTCCGCAATCTGCACCTGGAAGGCGATGAACTCGACGATCACCCGCGCCACCTGCCGGTCCCCGCCCAGCTTGAGGCCCTCGACCTCCATGTGGCGCGCCGCATGCTGCGCGATGCGCCAGAGGTTGCTCGAAATCACCGTCGCGCGTTGCTCCAGGGTCTTGGGACCCTTGGTGCTGAAGCGGGTTTTCAAACGCAGCGCCATGGCGGCTTTCTCTCAAGCGGACAGGTCGATATTTCACCACAGAGGGCACAGAGAGCACAGAGAAATGATCCATCCAAAAAAATCCTCTGTGTTCTCTGTGTCCTCTGTGGTTAATTTTTATGGGCCTACGCGTGCGCCGGGGCGTCGGCTTTGGCACAATCTCTCCACACGAATTCCGACCGGAGTGAATCGATGTCCGAGCCCAACATGGAGCTTGCGAGCGGTATCGCCGCCTTCGAGGCCAAGGAGTTCGCCAACGCGCTCAAGCTGCTCTCGCCGCTCGCGGAACAGGGCGACCCGCGGGCCCAGTATCGCATGGCGATCATGCATCAGAACGGCCTTGGGGTCGTCAAAAACGATCTCCTGGCGTTCAAGTGGATGCGCGCCGCCGCCGAGCAGGGCATCGCCCTCGCCCAGCACGGCCTGGGCTTCATGTACCTGCAGGGCGAGTGCGCGCCGAAGAACGCGGCCGAGGCGTTTCGCTGGTTTCAAAAAGCGGCGGAACAAGGTCTCGCCGGGTCGCAGATGACCCTGGGGATGATGTACGAGCAAGGCCTGGGCGTGCCGCAGAACGAGCCGGAGGCCCGGAAATGGTACGACCGGGCGCAGCGCGGCGGGTAGCCGGGGCGCCGCGCCGCGGCGGCGTGGCGTCAGAGCTTCTTCGCCCAGGATCCGAAGCCGTCGGTCTTGCCCGCGTGGCCGTCGGCATACCCGGCCTCATACGCCTGCGTCAGACGCTGCTCCTCGCGCCTGGGGTTATGCAGAAATCCGCTGGCCCAACCGTTGATGTATTCCCTATCCACGCCCTGCTTTTCCATCTTGCCGATGGTTTCATGATAGGTCTTGTCCATGACGTTCTCCCGATCGAAAGCCGTTGCCGGCAGTAAACCTGATAAATAACCAGAAATCGAGGCCGGATCGATATCACCTAAGCGATACCCCCAAAGTAGAAGGTCTCGACGCCGCAGCGGCCATAGCCGCGCAAAATTCATGCTGGTTTCCGCATGGAGGCCGGGCATATACTTTGCCCATAAACGACGGATGCGTTTCGGTGCGCGCCATGCTGAACCTGGGACTCCTCGCCAATACAGTCCAGAAGAACTGCCACATCTCCGATGCGCGGCACGCCGGCGATTTCACACTCTGCGTCTTTCTCATGAAGATGCGCGAGTATTACCGCTGGGAGCATCAACTGTCGTTCTCGTACAACCTGCCGCAACAGGACGTGAGCGCCTGGCTCGACGAGCGCGAGGCGATGTGGCAGGGACTGGAAGCGAGCGCCTTCGAGCCGCTGCCGCTGGAGCGCGGCGCCTCCGACCCGTTCGACACCGAGACCGCAAACCGCGAGCTGATCCCGCGAGGCTATGTCTACAGCGGCGGCTACGGCCGCTTCCACAAACCGCATTTCTTCCTCGGCACGCTGTTGCACAAAGAGGAGCGCGCCGGCCATACCGTTGTCGTCTCCTCCTGCGAGTATGCCCGCGACCTCGAGGCGCCACCCGCGATGCTGCAAGGCGACACGATCTTCGTGCGCCAGGAGTCGGTGCGCCGGTTTCTGTGGGAGAAGATCGAGGAGTGGCGCTGGAACCGGCGGAACGAGGCCATGAGTCGCGCCCTCGCCTGTTACGACTTCGAGGCCGACGCGGAGGGCGCGCTCGATCGCATGACGCAGAACGAGACCGAGACCATGATCCTGCACGAGCTGGGTGAGGCGCTCGCGGGCGAACGTCTGGGCGCGGACTGGGGCGCGATGCGCGCGGCGCTCGCACGCTCCAGGACCGAGATCGCGGTGCGCGCGGTCCGCGATCTTCTGGCGGACTGCGCCTCCACCCTGCCCACGCTCATCGAGCGGCGCAATACCCCGGCGCTGCACTTTTACTTCGCCTGTTTCACCGGCATGCGCCGCGAGCTTTTCCCGCAGGCGCTCGAAAGCTATCGCCGCTGGGTTGCGCGCGATGACATCGAGCCGCTGCGCGCGGCGATCGCCGAGGGCGAGGCGCACTGGCTCGAGTTGGCGCAGCGGCTGCTCGCCGCGCATCGCACGGGCGGCGCGGACGCGGAAGCCGCAATCGAGCGCCTGCTCGCGGCATCCGCCGGCGCCACCCCGGTCTGCGCGGTCCCCGCGATGAACCAGAAACACTGAGCCGCGCGGTGGAGGGTCTCGGACGGCCGTTCATGCGCGAAATCAAACCGCTCAGCTTCACCTATGAAATCCCGAATGCGCTCGCGCCCGACCTCTGCCGGGAGATGATCGTCCGTTCCGCGCTCCGCATCCCGCATTCCGCACCGGTGCGCTGATGCTCGCGCTTGCCGTCCTCACCGCCGTCTGCGTCCTCACCTACACCTTCGAGATCGTCTTCGGTCTCGCCGGCACGATTCTGATGCTGCCGCTGCTGAGCTTCTTCTACGACACGAAGACGCTCGTCGTTTACTCGGTGCTGCCGCAGATTCTGGTTGCCGCGATCGGACTGATCCGCTCGCCCAAAAAGGTGGACGCCCGATTCATGGCGCGCATGCTGTTCTTCGCGGGACTCGGCGCGATCGCGGGATTCGCCCTCTTCTATTACTTCTCGGCGACGGTATTCCAGATGCTGCTCGCCTCGGCGATCACGGCGGCGGGACTGTTTCTGGTGATCGCGCCGCACCGCGCGCGGTTCGGGCCAAAGGGGATGCGCGTCATGGATACGCTCGCCGGCACCTCGCAGGCGATGTTCGGCATCAGCGGGCCAATTGCCATGACGCGCTTGCTGGCGACGTTTCCGGAAAAGGCCGCAGTGCGCCACTACGCCTTTGCGTTTTTTCTGGCGATGAACAGTCTGCGCGCCGTCGAGTACCTGTTACACGGCACCTATACCGAACAGATCGCGCAAATGATGGTGTTCAGCGGACCGTTCTTGGCGATCACGCTCTGGTTCAGCAACCAACTGCACCTGCACATCAACGAACAGGTATTCCGCCGCGTGGTGGCGTGGATGATCCTCTTCGGCGGGCTGACGCTGTTTTACAGATGAAGCGCTATCAGCCATCAGCGATCAGCTTTCAGCGCGACCGCTTTCGGTTTAAGCTGACCGCTGAGTGCTGAGCGCTGATCGCTTTCCATGCTGCTCCATCTGAAAAGTATCCTTACTCCCGACCAGCTCCAGGGCGCGCGCGAGATGCTCGCGCGCGTGAAGTTCGTGGACGGCAAGGCCTCCGCCGGTCTCGCCGCGGCGCGCGTGAAAAACAACCAGGAGGCCGAACGCGGCGCGCAGGACCTCGCGCGGCTCGACGATCTGGTCATGGGTGACCTCGTGCGCCATCCGGTTTACCGCGCGGGCGCGCTGCCGCTCAAGGTCGCCGCCCCTTTTTACGCGCGCTACGTCCCCGGCATGCGCTACGGCGATCACGTGGACGACCCGATCATGGGCGGCGCGGCCGGACTCTACCGCACCGACATCGCGATCACGATTTTCCTCAATGATCCTGGGGATTACGACGGCGGCGAACTGGTCATCCACACCGCCTTCGGTGAAAATAAGATGAAGCTGCCGGCCGGTGACGCGGTGATGTACCCCGCCTCGAGCCGGCATCGCGTCGCCGAAGTCACGCGCGGCGAGCGGCTCGTGGCCGTCACCTGGGTGCAAAGCCTGGTGCGCGACCCGGCGCGGCGCGAGCTGCTCTACGGGCTCAACCTGGCGCGCGAGAAGCTGCTGGCCGACGCGCCGCAGGCCGAGGAAACCGCCCAGGTGAACGCGGCGTACGTGAACCTGGTGCGCATGTGGAGCGAACTCTAGCCACGGAGGTGCGCCATGGACTGGAAGGTCGCGAAAACCAACGAGGAATGGAAGCAGATGCTCACACCCGAGCAGTATCGCATCACGCGCGAGAAAGGCACCGAGCGCGCTTTCACGGGAAAATACTCCGACTGCCACGACCAAGGCGTCTACCGCTGCGTCTGTTGCGGCGCGCCGCTCTTCGACTCCGAAACCAAATACGACTCCGGCAGCGGCTGGCCGAGCTTTTATGCGCCGCTCGATCCGGGAAATCTCGCCGCGGAGGAGGATCGGAGTATCGGCATGCGCCGCACCGAGGTGCGCTGCCGCCAGTGCGGGGCGCATCTCGGGCATGTCTTTCCCGACGGGCCGGAGCCCACGGGACTGCGCTACTGCATCAACTCCGCGGCGCTCAAGCTGGACAAAAAGGAATAGACAGGATTCACAGGATTTTTCAGGATTCACAGGATTAGTTCGAGATTTTCTTTAATCTTGTTAATCCTGCGTAATCCTGTTAATCCTGTCCATTGATATTTATGAGCACTCCATTCCATCTCGCGTTTCCGGTCCACGACCTCGCCGCGGCGCGGGCGTTCTACGGCGGCGTGCTCGGCTGCCGCGAGGGTCGATCGAGCGATGCCTGGGTGGACTTCGATCTGTACGGTCACCAGATCGTCGCGCATCTCGCCGCCGACCGCGCCGGCATCGCCGCGTACAACCCGGTGGACGGCGACGATGTGCCGGTGCCGCACTTCGGCGTGATCCTGAGTATGGATGGGTGGCGGGAACTCGCCGAGCGCCTGCGCCGTGCGGGTGTAAAGTTCGTCATCGAGCCGCACATCCGCTTCCGGGGCCAAGTCGGCGAGCAGGCGACGATGTTCTTTCTCGACCCGAGCGGCAATGCGCTGGAATTCAAGGCCTTCGCCGACATGAACCAGATCTTTGCCAGGTGACAGCGTCGGGCCACCCGCCACACAAACTTGAAAGTTTTTTCAGGACCACGATAATGCTCCGCTCAGTCGAGTGGACTTGCGGGAAACAGCAAGTTCCCGCTGACGTGCATCAAAACATATCAAAAGAGCAAATCATCCATCATGAAAAGAATCGAACATGGCATGGAAGTCCTGATCTTCAACAGCCGCTGGCTGCTGGCGCCGTTCTATCTCGGCCTGGTGGGCGGCGTGGTGATTCTGCTCATCAAGTTCGGCCAGGAGTTCTTTCATCTTTTACCGCATGTCCTGGGCGCCCCGGAGTCCGATATCATCCTCATGATCCTGACGCTGGTGGACATGTCGCTGGTCGCGAACCTGCTGCTCATCGTCATCTTCAGCGGCTATGAGAACTTCGTGTCCAAAATCAACACCGCGGGCCACGAGGACCGCCCGGACTGGATGGGCAAGGTCGATTTCTCCGGCCTCAAGATCAAGGTGATCGCCTCGATCGTCGCGATCTCCGCCATCGAGCTCCTCAAGGCGTTCGTCAACGTCGGCAACGTCGGCACCCCGGGCACGCTCGGCACCTGGACGATCGAGGACAAGCAGCTCGCCTGGAAGGTCGGCATTCACTTCACCCTCGTACTCTCGGGCGTGCTGTTCGCGATCATGGACAAGATCGCCGAGAGCACCCCCAAGCACGCCAGCAAAGAGCGCCACTGATCCGCTCGCCCCGCGCCGCCCGGCGGGACAAGAAACCGACATCCGGAGACCGCGTATGGAATGGCTTTCCGACCCGCAGGCCTGGGCGGCGCTCGCCACGCTCACGGCCCTTGAGATCGTCCTCGGCATCGACAACATTATTTTCATCTCCATCCTGGTCGGACGCTTACCGGCGCGCCAGCGCCACAAGGCGCGGGTGCTCGGCCTGGCGCTCGCCATGATCACGCGCCTCGCCCTGCTGCTGTCGCTGGTGTGGGTGATGAGCCTCAACACGCCGCTGTTTGGGCTTCTCGGCCAGGAGATCTCCGGGCGTGACCTGATCCTGCTGGGCGGCGGGCTGTTCCTGCTGGTGAAGAGCACCAGTGAAATCCACGCCAGCCTGGAGGGCACGACCGAGAGCGCGCAGCACCGCGCGGTTGCCTCCTTCGCCGGGGTGCTGATCCAGATCGCCGTCATCGACATCGTGTTCTCGCTCGACTCGGTGATCACCGCCGTCGGCCTGGTCGAGCAGGTGGCGGTGATGGCGCTCGCGATCGTGATGGCGGTGCTGGTGATGATGTTCGCGGCGCGCGCCATCAGCGACTTCGTGGACAACCACCCGACCATCAAGATGCTGGCGCTGTCGTTCCTGATCCTGGTCGGCACGGCGCTCATCGCCGAAGGTCTCGAGTTCCACGTCCCCAGGGGCTACATCTACTTCGCCATGGCGTTCTCAGTGTCGGTCGAGCTCCTCAACCTGCGCATGCGCCGTCGCGCCGCGCCGGTGAAACTGCACAAGCCCCTGCGCGGAAACCGCCGGCGCGCATGACCGGCAGCCTGCCGGCGCGCGGGACACATCATCGTGTTGCACATCCCGGTGCATCTTGGGTAGAGTAGCGAACACCAACACCGCGCCCCTGCTCGCTGCGCTGCCTGGCTGCGCTCTTTATTCGCCCGCATGGATCGCCGAGGGCGCCGGGCACCACACCAACCGCAAACGCCAAACCGCCCATGCCTTCTTTCGATGTGGTGTCCGAGGTCAACATGCAGGAGGTCACGAATGCCGTGGACCAGGCCAACCGCGAGGTCGCCACGCGCTTCGATTTCAAAGGGGTGAACGCCGGGGTTGAGCGTGAGGAC
>MFSU01000098.1 GCA_001785115.1 Candidatus Muproteobacteria bacterium RBG_16_65_34 | reverse complement strand
AGGGCGAGGCCGCTTTTTAAGAAGGTTCTGCGGGGGGTGTGGGTCACGGGGTGTCCTCCAACGGTAATGTGAGCCTGCGGTTTGTGTTCTAGAGCGTCAGTAAGAACTCGACCACCTTGTCGACCTCATCCTGCGTGAGGATCCCATGCCGGCCGAAGGGCGGCATAACGGTGTTGGGGTTGAGTTTCGGCGCATCGTCGATCTGTGCGCGTAACCGGGCCTTATCCGGGATACGTTTGGATACCTCCGCGAGCGGCGGGGCGATATCGCCCGAAGGCACGCCGGCGATCCGATGGCAGGCCATGCAATTGCCCTTCGTGCGGCTGATCACCACACAGCCGCCTTGCGTGACCGCGTCCTTGGGCGGGTTGTCCTTGTCGTCGCAGATTTTCCTATCCGGTGCCGTTCCGGCGGCATGGGTGTCCGGGGCGACGCCCAGCATCCCCAGCGTCGCGACCGCGATACCGGCTCCCAGGATAATCCCTGGTGCAAATAATCTAATCTTGGTGGATTTCCGCATTGATCCTCCTTCTCGGTTTCGTTTTATGGATGGGCGTCCCGCGGCGATCCAACCGGCTTGCGGGTTTTCGCCCAGATGCCCGGTTGCTCGATCAGAGACGCGGTCGTTGAGGCGCGGCAATGATGTTACAGGATACCTAAACGACCATAGATGACAAGCCCATAAGCGGGATTATCGCGCCTCAAAAGGCCTTTTATTGTTAGCTGGCAGATGAGACACCCCGATTAATGCCTGGTGAGACGCGCGAGATCGCATATTTATTCACGGTATTTCTTCAGTCGCGGGGGTCGGTCCCCCGGGGAGGCCTATTTCTTCCCTTGAGACGGGATCATTTCCTCCTTGATGGTGACGATCCGCGCCTCCAGGCTCGATTGCAGATAGAAATTGTCTCCGGCGAGCCGGACGGCGAGCTGAAGTTGATCGAGGGCGGCCTTCGGGTTGCCGTTCAGATGGTAGTGCTCGGCCATGGCCTGATGCGCCTCGAGCGGGACGCCGGCGTCGCCGGCGGCCTGGGCCAGCATTTTATATAACGCCGGGTCGTCGGGCTGCTGCTGGACGGCGGCTTTTATCAGCACCTTGGCCTCGCGCGCCTGCCCGGTTTTGAGCAGCGCCTCGGCGTAGGCGCGCCGCAGCACCGGATCGTTCGGCGCCTTTTTGTACGCGGACGCATACACTGCGAGCGCCTCGCCGGTTTTCCCGGCGGCCATTTCAATCTCGGCCTGCAATACGCGGTAGGCGTTCTTGTTCGGCCGGCGCTCGGCGAGCTTGCGTCCCTCGTCGCGCGCCTCGGCGAACTGGCGGCTGCGCAGCAGCGCCAGCGCGTACCCATAGCGCTCCGCATCCGCGTCGCGGTATTTGCCTTGCGCCAGATTCTCCTTGAAGCCGCGTGCGATCTCGGCCGGGTTGTCCGCGGCCAGGGCGCGCAGTTTCGCGCGGACGTGATGGAACTCCGAGCTCTCGGGTGTCTGACGGTAGGTAAGCTGCTCGGCGCGGTTGCGCGCATCCGCGATGCGGTTGGTTGTGACCGGGTGCGTGCGCAGGAACTCCGGAAGGTTGCTTTCGTTGAGCCGGTTCAGGCTCTGCATGTGCTCGAAGAACGCCGGCATCGCGTGCGGGTCGAAGCCCGCGCCCGCCAGAATGCCCATGCCGAGGCGGTCGGCCTCTTCTTCCAGCGCACGGCTGTAGTTTAATCCTTTCTGAGTCACGGCCGCGCTCGTCAGCGCGATGCCGGCCTCGGCGCCCTGCCCGCGGCCGGAGCTGGCGAGCAGGATGGAGGCAAGCACCGCGGCCAGGGCCTGGGTGTTGAGGCGCTGGGACTCGGCGATCATGCGCGGGATGTGGCGCTGGATCACGTGTGTCGTCTCGTGCGCCAGCACCGAGGCAAGCTCGGCCTCGCTCTGCGCGGCGAGAATCAGGCCCGTGTGGACGCCCACGAAACCGCCCGGCACGGCGAACGCGTTGATGGTGGGGTCGTTGATGACGAAGAATCGGAATTCCTTCTGCGTCGCGGCGCTGTGCGAGACGAGCTTGAGGCCCAGCGTCTGGATGTAGTCGTTGATCTCCGGATCGTCCAGGAACGCAAGGCTCTGTCGTGCCTGGCGCATGAAGTCCTCCCCGAGCTTGCGCTCCTGGGCAGGGGAGATGACCGCCGCCGATTCGTCGCCGAGATCCGGCAGATTGATGTTGTTGGCGCGCGCCGGCGCGAGGAGGCTCTGGAGCAGGAGCCCCGCGGTCAGCAGCGATCGGAGAAGTGTCTGCAGCATGTAATGAATTCTAACAACTGTCGGGTAAACAAAACTTCGATACCGGGGTGTGGTGGGAGTTCCTGGGCCGGGTGCGAATCGAGGTGGGTTTACGCTCTATTGCTCGGCGCTGAAATCGCCGGGCGCGCTGCGTATTTCAAAAGAACCTGACCGCGCCGGACCGCTGAATGGAAAGATTGTGACGCTGGAAGGGCGGTTTAGCGGAATCAAGCTTGAATAGGGTAAGGTCAAAGAAGTCTATAACATACTAATTTATATGGGATTACAATATTTTTCCCGCTGTCCGACGTCCCGTCGTCGTAAGGGGGCTTGCAGACCACAATGGATCGCGGCACTCTAGCTAGTTAATTTGGTATCTCATAATATACTAATGTGATGCGATAGTCAGGACGACGCCTCATGTACTCAGTCAGCGAAGTAGATGCCATGCAGTTACAGGAACTCTTGCGGGCGCAACGCGAAGAGGTCGCGCTCGTCGATGTCCGCACGCCGGGCGAGGTGGCGCGGGGCGGCATTCCGGGCGCCAGGAATATCCCCCTGCATCTGCTGCCGCTACGGGCGAATGAATTGGCCGCGGACAAGTCGATTG
The DNA here is from genome assembly GCA_001785115.1 of Candidatus Muproteobacteria bacterium RBG_16_65_34. Taxonomy (GTDB): domain Bacteria; phylum Pseudomonadota; class Gammaproteobacteria; order Acidiferrobacterales; family Sulfurifustaceae; genus RBG-16-65-34. Next base: position 10,865 of record MFSU01000098.1, on the reverse strand, counting down.
TCTTTTATTGCCACAGCGGTAATCGCTCCGCGCAGGCCTGCCTCTATATGATGGGCCGTGGGCGGGCGAACGTCCTTAACTTGCGTGGCGGGATTATCGATTGGTTGCAATCCGGTCAGGCGATTTCCCAGCCGCTCAATTGAGCGAGGGTGTAGAGTTTTGCCGGCGTATCGCGACAGGGTGTCGATGAGTCAGGCGGGAGGCGTCACGCGGCGTGATATTTTTGCGGTTCGGCTTGGCGTTAATCTTGGAATCAACATTCCTTAAAGACAGGAGGGGAACATGGCAGACCAGGAACTCGATGCACGTGGACTGAATTGTCCGCTGCCCATACTGCGCGCCAAGAAGGCGCTCAACGGTATGACCAGCGGCAAGACGTTGAGGATCGTCGCGACGGATCCGGGCTCGGTGAAGGACTTCCAGGCGTTCGCGAAGCAGACGGGCAATCAGCTGCTCGAGTCCGGCGAGACCGGCGGCGAGTACACCTTCATACTGAAGAAGGGCTGATAACAACGCAAAACAATTTCGTACAACCCACAGCTAACTTCCTAAAGACGAGGAGAGGGGCATGGCTAGCAAGAAGATGGCGATTATCGCGAGCAAGGGTACCCTGGACTGGGCCTACCCGCCGTTCATTCTGGCGTCGACCGCCGCCGCGCTCGGGTACGAGGTGCAGATCTTCTTCACCTTTTATGGGCTGCAACTGTTGAAGAAGGATGTCGGTTTTCTCAAAGTGAGTCCCTTGGGCAATCCCGGCATGCCGATGAAAATGCCCTTCGGGCCGAAATGGTTCCGGGACATCAATTGGAATATCCCGAACGCCGTTCAGGCGGTTATTCCGGGGTTCGAATCGTTCGCGACGGTCCTGATGAAGAAGACCATCAAGGACAAAGGGATTGCCTCGATCCCGGAGCTGCGCCAGATCAGTCTGGAGGCGGAGGTCAAGATGATCGCCTGTCAGATGACCGTGGACCTGTTCGGCATGGACCGGTCGGAGTTCATCGACGGGATCGACTACGCCGGCGCCGCCACGTTCCTCGAGTTTGCCGGGCAGTCGGACATCTGCCTGTTCACGTAAACAATACGGGTGCGGTGTGCCTGAAGATTGAACAACAAGGGGCGCGTAAGCGCCCCTTGTTGTTTTCTGCATCCGGGTGATTGTTTCTAGGGCTCATCGCCTACCCGCGTAGGCAAAAACAGGACCGATCGCACTACCGGACCCGGTAATTCCCAGTAAGAAACGCATTTGAAGTGCGGCGGAGATTCGTCATGATCCCACCCGTGACTTGCTTTCTGTCGAGCCGCCTTCGGCGGCGCCCAAAAGGCTACTTGTGGGTGGCTGACCCACGGCAGGTAACTTTCTTTTGCCCGGCCAAAAGAAAGTCACCAAAGAAAAGGCCGCCCCGGAGCCACCGGCCGCTTCGCGGCTTCCCTGCGCTTCTCGCAAGAATCGGCGCTCGCCTAACTCGCCGGGCGCTTAACTACGCGCCTCGGGCTCGAACAGGAGGCGAGCGACACCCCCGATTCTTGCTGCGATGCTCGGCGGCGGCTACGGGGACCCGAAAACACCCATTTGGCCGTTGCCGTTCACAGATGTCTCAGACCAGCAGGTCCTATCTATCGGGCATGGCCTGATGGGTTTTGTTCCGATCCCCGTCGGAGCGAGCCGAGCAGCGGAGCGCCGCCGGGAGTAGTACGCGAGCACTGTTCGAGCCCGAGCCGCGTTGTTAAGCGGCCGGCGAGTTGCGCAGCGTCCCGGCGGCGCGAGCAGCGCAGGGCACCGCGCGCTGTGCGCGCGGCGAAGCGACCGGGGCGTGTTTCTTTTGGTAGCTTTTCTTTGCACGAGCAAAGAAAAGCTACCTGCCGTGGGTCAGCCACCCACAAGTAGCTTTTCAGATCATCGCCGGAGGCGATTCGACTTAGAGCTGATAAGCAACCTCAACCGCTAAAACGCAGCCGGGTGACGTTCAATCGCCCACGCGATTTCACGAAGACCTGTTTTTAGTTACTGGGAAATACTTAGGAACTTGGTCAAGTATCCGTTGCCCGGAAATCAATTGAATTCATGCGCACATAAGATCGGTGTATGAGCATCGAATATGAGCATTGAATTAAATATTGACATTTTGGTGCGCATGAAAGAATCTTCCTTGCGAGAAAAATACGGGCATTCTGAACAGGTCCAGGCGAGACTTGAAACAGAACAACAGGGGAGAAGGTCCGGCGGAATGGAGCAGTGTCCGCAAACTTTTTTGTTAACAAACATAAAGATTCTTCGTTCCATAAACCTGAATGGGTCGGCCGCAGAAGATGACCCGAACCTTTGTATTGGAGGAGAGCGATTATGAGCAGTAGCAAGAAAAATCTTACCTTGGCTGTTGCGGTTGCCGCGGCGGTTGCCGCCCCCAGTGTTTTCGCCACCAACGGCATGAACATGCAGGGTTACGGCCCGATCGCCTACGGCATGGGCGGCGCCTCGATGGCCTACGACAACGGCACCGCGGCGACCATGAACAATCCAGCGACACTTGGGCTGATGGGTGCAGGTAACCGTCTCGATGTGGCGCTCGGGGTGTTGATGCCGGATGTCTCGGCGGAGACGGGGGGTATGAAAGCTACCTCCGGCGGCGACCAGTATTTGATGCCGGCGGTTGGCTACGCGCACAAGGAGGGTGCCCTGACCTATGGTTTCGGTATTTTTGCGCAGGGTGGCATGGGCACGGAATACGCAGCCGATACTTTCATGGCGATGGGCTCCGGGCAGGATGTGCGGTCGGAGCTGGGTGTGGGGCGACTCATTTTTCCGATCGCCTATAACGTGGACTCGAATCTGACCGTCGGTGGCAGTATCGACTACGTCTGGGCTACCCTCGATCTCAAGATGGCCGCGACCGGCCCACAGTTTGCCGGTCTGGTGACGTCGTGCAGCGGCGGTACTGCGGTGACGGGTTGCGCTGCGTTGGGTGGCTTGGCTGCCGCGCCGTGGGCGCGTATTGATTTCTCCGGTGGCGGCGACTTTAGCGGGGCGGCTACAGGCACCGGCTTTGCCGGGAAGCTCGGCGCAGTTTACAAGTTCAGTAACGAACTCTCCGTGGGCGCCACGTACCACAGCAAGACAAGTCTAAGTGATCTTGAGACCGGCAGCTCGGACGCGTCCCTGTCCGCTCCCAGCGGGACTCTCGGTACGGGCAAGATCAAGGTTCGCGACTTCGAGTGGCCGGCGACGTACGCCATCGGCGTGGCATGGAACGCCAGCAAGGAGCTGATGGTTGCGGCCGACATCAAGCGCATCGAATGGAAGGATGTGATGAAGGATTTCAAGATGACCTACGAGGGCGCGCTTGCCGGTGCTTCGGATGTCGTGCTCGACGCGAGCCTGCCGCAGAACTGGGAGAACCAGACCGTTACCCAGATCGGTGTGGCTTACAAGATGAGCGATCCGCTCACGCTGCGTGCGGGCATCAATCATGCGAGCAGCCAGATCCCGGATCAGTACGTCAATCCGCTGTTCCCGGCCATCATGGAAACCCACTACACGGTCGGGCTGGGCTATGCGTTCGATAAGGCCTCCGCGTTCAATGCCGGTATTGCTGTCGCGCCGCAGGTCACGGCCACCGATGCGAACGGCGTCACTTCGAAGTCCGGCGGCACCAGCTTCCAGCTGATGTATACCTCGCAGTTCTAGACGGCGCTGGGACGTCCAGGTGGTAACCACCTCGGGGGCCATGGATGACCATGGCCCCCTTTTTTTTAATACAGCAGCCCGAGAATTCATGGGCGTGAGGAGAGCGACCATGCGGTTAGATTGGCGAATAAATCGGATCCTGTTGGCGGCCGTTTTGTTACTGCTGGGTTCGGCCGGAGCGCGCGCCGAGGTCTTGAAACCATTTATCCTCGGCGATACGCCGCCCGGGATCTTGAACGAAGTCGTGGAGCACGTGACCAGCGCGCTCAAGGCCCAGGGTTTTCAGATTGTGGGCACATACACGCCTTACCCCAGGGCCACGGTGATCTGCGTCACCAACGCCGAGCTCAAGGCCGCGGCGGCGAACGCGAAGAACGGCGGCTTCGGCGTGGCCCAGCGCGTTGCGGTCACGGTGGCGAAGGGCAAGATACAGGTCGCTTACGTCAATCCGGCCTACCTCGGCACCGCGTACGGGCTCGGCAAGCTCGAGGGCGTCTCGGCCACGCTCAAGGCCGCGCTGGGAGCGGTCCAGGATTTCGGCGCCGCGACGGGTATCGAGGAGGCCAACCTCAAGCCGGGCGTGTGGCGCTACGCCATGTTCATGCCCTACTTCCCCGATGTCGACGTGCTCAACGAGTTTAAGGATTATAAAACCGCGGTGGAGACGGTGGAGAAGAACCTCGCGGCCCGGGAGGCCGGCACGGTGAAGGTCTACCGCATCGATCTTCCCGGAAAAGAAGTGAGTATCTTCGGAGTGGGCCTCGTGGAGGGCGCGATCGACGGGCCGGATAAAGGCGACAAGGACACCGACGCCGAGATCATGGGCGTCGTGGACTGGCAGGAGCTGCGCCATACCGCCTTCCTGCCGTACGAGCTGATGGTGGTCGGGAACAAGGCGGTCGCGCTGCGCGGCCGCTACCGCATCGCACTGCATTTCCCGGACACCAAGATGGCGGGCGCGCACGGCTTCACCAAGATCATGAGCGCACCCTGGGGCATACAGGTTGCGCTCGAGCGGGTGGCGGGATTCAAGCGCGAGCTCCCTGCATCGCCCATTCCGCTGTCGCAATAGTGTCGCCGGATTACGCCCGCGCGGTTGACTTCCGGTCGGTGGCTGCTTCAATTAAAGTTACTCGGGTTAACGATCCCCCCACCCTCACGGACAGACACGCATGACGGACGCCACAGGCCAGAGGCCCGCCGGAGACGCCGAGGCGATCGGCGCGACGACCGATCCGCTGAAGCTGCTGAGCCAGGTGCTGAGTTACGCCATCCGTCTCCGGGCCTCCGACGTGCATCTGCGCACGCGCAACCATCCCATCCTGCGTGTGGACGGGGTCCTGCGCGCGTTGCGCGAGGTCCCGCCGTTGCCGGCGGAGTTCATGGAGCGGCTGGCGCGCACCGTGATGCCGCCGCGCCTGCTGTCGCAGTTCGAGAAGAACCACCAAGTCGACCTGTCGGTCGGATTCAAGGACATCGGACGCGTGCGCGCGAACGTCTTCCAGCAGCGCGGCTCGATCGGCATGGTGTTGCGCGTCATCAACACCAACATCCCGTCGCCGGCGGAGCTGAAACTGCCGGACATCGTCGTCAACTTCACCAAGCTGGAACGGGGCCTCGTGCTCATCACCGGCGCCACCGGCTCCGGCAAGTCCACGACACTCGCCGCGCTCGTCAACGAGATCAATTTGAACCGCAGCGAGCATATCGTTACGATCGAGGACCCCATCGAGTTCCTGTTCGCCGAGAAGCGTTCGATCATCACCCAGCGCGAGGTCGGGATCGACACCAATACCTTTGCGGAGGCCATGCGCGCGGTTCTGCGCGAGGACCCGGACGTGATCCTGCTGGGCGAGATGCGCGATCCCGAGACCATCGAAACCGCGATGACCGCGGCCGAGACCGGACATCTGGTCCTCTCCACCGTGCACTCGCCGGCCGCGGCCGAGACCGTCACCCGCATCGTCACCTCGTTTCCGGCCGACGCGCAGCCGGCCATGCGCGCGAAGCTGGCGCAGAATCTGCGCGGTGTCGTGAGTCAGCGCCTGCTGCCGCACAAGGGCGGTCAGGGGCGGATCGTCGCCTGCGAGGTGATGACGCTGTCTCAGCTTGCGCGCGAGTACATACTCGATCCGCTGAAGATCAAGGAGCTCGCCGACCTCATCAAGAAGGGTACGGCGGCCGAAGGCATGATAAGTTTCGACAACTCCCTCTACGATCTCTGCAAGCAGGGCGAGATCGATCACGAGACCGCGCTGTACTACGCCACCAGCCCGACCGACCTCAAACTCCGGCTCGAAGGATACGGCTGAGGCCTGTTGCGCAGCCGGCGGCGCCCCACTCGGAATGACCCGGTTTTTCCGTCCTCGATTCGGTCGCGCGAGACTCGGCCGGGCGATCGCGATACAATCCCGCGGGTTTTGTGATGAAATGCTCGTGCGAAGCTCGACGCAGGTTTTTTCGCGGTTAAACCGAGGTCACCGGGTGGGGTGGACAGACTATGGCGGATCGCAGACTCCAGGTGTTCCATACCGTGGCGCGGATGCTCAGTTTCACCAAGGCGGCCGAGACGCTGCACATGACGCAGCCGGCGGTGACCTTCCAGATCCGGCAGCTCGAAGAGTACTTCAACACCCGGCTCTTCGACCGCACCCATAACCGCATCAGCCTCACCGCGACCGGAGAGCGCGTGTTCGAATATGCCGACAGGATCATCTCGCTCTATGCCGAGATGGACAGCAAGGTGCGCGAGATCACGGGCGACGTGAGCGGCATCCTCATCATCGGCGCGAGCACCACGATCGCGGAGTACGTACTGCCCTCGCTGCTCGGCCAGTTCAAGGCGCAGAACCCGAACATCAATATCCGCCTCAAGATCTCCAACTCCATCGGCATCGTGCACATGGTGGAGGACAACTCCGCGGATGTCGGGATCGTGGAATCGCCGATCACGAACAAGAACCTTGCGGTGGAGGTGTGCTGGCACGACAAGCTCGTCTTCATCTGCCCGCCGGAGCATCCCCTGGCCAAGAAGTCCGCCGTCACGGTTCAGGATATCGCGGGGCTGCCGTTCGTCGTGCGCGAGGAGGGCTCGGGCACGCGCGAGTTTATCTACGAGTATCTCGCCAAGCAGAACATGCAACTGCACGACCTCAACATCAACCTGGAGGTCGGCAATCCCGAGGCGGTGAAGAGCGCGGTCGAGGCCGGTCTGGGCGTCTCCATCGTCTCCCAGGCGACCATCGTGAAGGAGCTCAAGCTCGGTACGCTCGCGGCGCGCCCGCTCGACCCGCCCCTGGAGCGGCCGTTCTCGATCGTCTATCAGCGCCAGAAGTTCCGCCTGCACGCGATGAGCGAGTTCATGAAGTTCGCGCACGCGCACTGCGAGGAGCGCGCCTCGCAGCATAAGAAGTGACGCCCGCCGGGGTTCCCGCCATGCCGGAGCGGATTGCAGAGCGGCTGCTGACGATCCTGGGGGATCTCCCGGCGGCGCAGGCCGAACAGCTCCTGGAGTATGCCGAGTTTCTGCACGCGCGCCACGGAGGGGACAAGGAGGCCTCGGAGCCGCTGGACATCCCGCGCCCCGCCGAGGAAAGCGTGATCCGCGCCATCCGCCGCCTGCACGCGACCTATCCCATGCTCGACCCGGCGAAACTCCTGCGTGAAGCCTCGGAGCTCATGACCCAGCACGTCACGCAGGGGCGCGCGGCGGTGGAGGTGATCGAAGAGCTGGAGGTTTTGTTCCACGCTCACTACGAACGTTTAGCTGGAAATAAAGACAAAGCTTGAAAGTCGCCCCGCCTTCGGCGGTGTTTGTAAGATGCCGGTGGCCGACCCGGGCGCGCTCGGCATCCCGTCTGCCGTGCTGCACAGGGACGTGCGAATGCCGCACAATTCTCTGTGGCCACTGGACGCGCCTAAACACCGCGCGGGAGTAATCACATGATCGAGTGGGGTGTAGTCGTCCTCTGGGGTCTGATTGCCTGCCTCTTCGTGCTTTATCTCCTCTCCGTTGCGGCGGGATATCGGCACCTGCGCGCGTTGCTGCAGCGAGGCGTGGATCACAATCCGGCTTCATACGCGATTGTCGCGTCGGCGATCTTCAATACGGTGCTGTTGGTCGCAACCGTTTACGGCGCGCTGACCGGCCCGATGAGGACTTTGATATTTATCGAGTTGGCCGTGGTCGCTGCGGTGGCGATGCTTGTCCTGGCATGGGCTCTGGCGGTCGTAGCATTTTTCGTCGTCGCCAGGGCCAGGCTCTACGCATGGATCGACAATACAGGGCTACGTACGCCTTTAGTCGTCACGGCAGGCCTGGTGCTGGTGGCGGCGTTTCTGGCCGGCATGTTCTGGGGCTATCCCGCGTATCTGGCCATGAAGGCAGGTTCGAGGAGCGCCTCGGCCGAGGCGCTGGTGGATATCGCCCATTCCCGGTGGGGCGTGCGGGATGAGGATGTGGCCAAGGCGGTGGCGGGCAACGCGTCTGCGCCCCGGGAGTTGCTCGATGAGTTGAGCCGGCATCCTTCCGAGCGCGTCCGGAGCCATGTCGCCGTCAACCCCATGACCTCGGTCGAGGCGATCGAGCGCCTGAGTCGGGACACGAGCGCGCATGTCAGGGCGGCGGCGGTGCGGAACAGTCGTTTCCCGGTCGAGCGGCTGGCGGAATTCGGTAAGGACCTGCCCGACGCGGTTGCGGCTCATGCGGGCGCGCCTCCGGGGTTGCTCGGCGAGATATACCGACGCGCCCGGCCCGATGACCGGCGTGTCCTCTATCGGCTCGCAAACAACCCGCGGACGCCGGCCGCGATCCTGACGGAGCTGGCAACGAACCCGGATTCGTCGGTCCGCGGCGCGATCGTCCGCAATGCCTCCACGTCCGATGGAACGCTCCTGCTTCTCGCCCGGGACGGGGATTCTTTAGTCGCATCCCAAGCCGCACAGGAGTTGCGGCGGCGCGGCCTTGGGGCGAAAAAGACGGATTGAAAACGGGTGCTCCCGCCCCGCAATACCAAATCGCAAAGAATGCACGAAATAAGGGAACCTCTAAAACTGCTTCTCTTAAAATCTGCGGAAATCCGCGGATGCAATCGCCGTTTTTAGGTTGATGCACCGAAGCCGTTCACCCTTTTTGTGGGCTGGCCTGCCTGTGCGTGTCCGCACGCAGACAGGCGAATACAGGCAGCACATTGAATATCTGCGTTCATCTGCGGTTAACTGCTTTTTCTAGGATAATTTCTTCGCCGATTCTTGTTCTCTGCGTTCTCTGCGTCTCTGCGGCGAAAATTCTTATAGCGTCTCCGAGGCGTAATCCGCCAGCCGCGAGCGCTCGCCGCGCTGGAGCGTAATATGGCCGCTGTGCGCCCACCGCTTGAAGCGGTCGACGACGTAGGTAAGCCCCGAGGTGGTTTCGGTCAGATACGGCGTGTCGATCTGGGCGATGTTGCCGAGGCAGACGATCTTGCTGCCGGGGCCGGCGCGGGTGATAAGGGTCTTCATCTGATGCGGGCTCAGGTTCTGCGCCTCGTCGATGATGAGGAATTTCCTGAGGAACGTGCGCCCGCGCATGAAGTTCAGGGACTTGATGCGGATGCGGGAGCGCAGCAGATCGTTGGTCGCCGCGCGGCCCCATGCGCCGTGCTCCTGGGTGCCGGTCTCATTCAGTACGTCGAGGTTGTCTTCGAGCGCCCCCATCCACGGCCCCATCTTCTCCTCCTCGGTGCCGGGCAGGAAACCGATGTCCTCGCCCACGGGCACGGTCATGCGTGTCATGATGATCTCGGTGTAGCGGCGCGCGTCCAGCGTCTGGGTGAGCGCCGAGGCCAGGGTGAGTAGCGTCTTCCCGGTGCCGGCCTGGCCGAGGAGCGTGATGAAATCGACCTCCGGGTCCATGAGCAGATTGAGCGCGAAGTTCTGCTCGCGGTTGCGGGCGGCGATGCCCCAGATCTTGTTGCGCTCGCTTGTGTAATCCTTCAGCACCTCGATGATCGCGGCGCCGGCCTCGATGCGGCGCACGATGGCCTCGAAGGGATGCTCGTCCTTATTGTAGAGGAACTGGCTGGGAAACCAGGTGCGGGCGCGCGGACCGGTAAGCCGATAGAAGGTGCGGCCTTCCTCCTTCCACGACTCCATGTTCTTACCGTGCTTGTCCCAGAAATCGGCGTCCAGCCGCTCGACCCCGGTGTAGAGCAGGTTGGCGTCGTCGAGCACCTGATCGGTGGTGTAGTCCTCCGCGTGGACGCCCAAGGCATGCGCCTTGATGCGCAGGTTGATGTCCTTGGACACCAGGATCACCTGCCGGTCCGGGTGGCTGTTGCCGAGATCGAGCGTGACGCCGAGCAGCGTGTTGTCCGGCGTGTCGGCCGTCATGCCGTTCGGCAGACGCGCGCGCACCGCCTCCAGGTGAAAGTACAGCCGCCCGGTCTCGAGCTCCGGAGCGTGCGAGGGCAGCTTTACGCCGTGGCTCAGGTCGCCGTTCGCCTTCTCCACCAGCCCGTCGAGAAAACGGCTCACCTGACGCACGTTGCGCGCGACCTCCGACATGCCGACCTTGGCCCGGTCGAGCTCCTCCAGCACGACGATGGGCAGGTACACATCGTGCTCCTGGAAGCGCAGGATCGCGGTCGGGTCGTGAATGAGGACGTTGGTGTCCAGAACGAAGATTTTGCGTTTTGTGGTCATAAAGTAATATTAAGAATCGGAACCGCAGATGAACGCGGATAAACGCAGATCAAATCACTTCGCTTTTGCCTCTCGATTTCTTATCTGCGTCCATCTGCGTTTATCTGCGGTTTCGTCTGTTGTTTACTGCACCCCCCCAATCCATCCGCGGTTTCCATCGTGGTCTTCGGGCTACAGCTTCCCGAGCTCTTCGAGCACTTGCTCCGCGTGTCCTTTCACCTTTACGTTGCGGAACTCCTTGCGTAGTACGCCGCCCTCGTCGATCAAGAACGTGCTGCGCTCGATGCCGACGTACTTCTTTCCATACAGGCTCTTTTCCTTGATCGCGCCGAAGGCCTTGCAGAGCGTTTCGTCTTCGTCCGAGACGAGGTCGAAGGGGAACTTGTGCCTGGCCTTGAACTTCTCGTGCGAGGCGAGACTGTCGCGCGATACACCGAGCACAATTGTCTTGCGCTTCTTGAACTGCGGGTAGCGATCGCGGAAATCCTGACCTTCCATC
>MFSU01000097.1 GCA_001785115.1 Candidatus Muproteobacteria bacterium RBG_16_65_34 | reverse complement strand
GCGTGTTTCTTTTGGTAGCTTTTCTTTGCACGAGCAAAGAAAAGCTACCTGCCGTGGGTCAGCCACCCACAAGTAGCTTTTAGACGCCGCCGAAGGCGGCTCGACAGAAAGCAAGTCACGGGTGGGATCATGGCGGATCGGAGACACACTTCAAATGCGTTTCTTGCTGGGAATCACGGGGTCCGGTCGCGTTACCGGCCCTGTTTTTGCCCACACGAGTACGCGATGAGCCTTTTAAGATTATGATCTTCGATCCATCGGCCGGCGCCACATCAACCGGCATAAATCAGCTTCACCAGCTGCGTATAGGTGGCATCGTCGCAGGCGCCAAACTCGAACGCCACGCCGTCGCGGTGGGCGCGGCGGACAGTCGCCGGCAGCCACAACGCCGCCGATTCGTCATGCCCGCGGTAATGCAGGATGAAATCGACGTACCGGCCCAGAGGCAGTTCCACGGGGTCCAGCAGCACAAACGCATCCGTCAGACTGATGTTGCGAACCGGCTTGGCGGCAAAAAAGGTCAAGCCACACCGAATCGTCGCGGTCAGCGGCGTCCCCCGCCGCAGCCCCCGACGCGGCGCGTGCGGATGGTTCAACACCGCGGACAAATCATCCGCATCGACGGAATCGGGCCCGGCGTACGGAACGTGCCCGGAGTCGAAACGCATCGGATCCTGCGGTGGTTTGCGTGTCATGCTTCGCGCCCTGTCGGTCAAGTCGCACACGCAGGGATTTGCGGTGCCATGCGAAGCATATTAACGGGACCGATCTTACAGATGGCTTACAGCCGGCGAGGCAGGAACCGCTTCGGCATGCTTGGCGGTTCAAACGCGGTTTTTAGCGCGAAGCAACTGCGGCGTGGCACGCCCGGACGTTCAGCGCAGGCCCAGAACGTCCTGCATGTCGTAAAGCCCGGCCTTCCGATCCATGAGCCAGCGCGCGGCGCGCAGCGCCCCGGTGGCGAAGGTCAGGCGCGACTCGGCCTTGTGGGTGATCTCGACGCGCTCGCCGCCGCCGGCGAAGAGCACGGTGTGGTCGCCGACGATGTCGCCGGCGCGGATGCTGGCAAAACCGATCGCCTTGCGCGGGCGCTCGCCGGTTGCGCCGCGCCGCCCGTAGACCGCCCACTCTTTAAGATCGCGGTTCAGGGCCTGCGCCACGATCTCGCCCATGCGCAGCGCCGTGCCCGAGGGCGCGTCGGCCTTGTGGCGGTGGTGCGCCTCGACGATTTCCACGTCGACCTCATCGCCCAGCACGCGCGCGGCGGTCTCGAGGAGCTTGAAACAGAGGTTGACGCCCACGCTCATATTGGGCGCGAAGACGATGGGGATGTCGGCGGCGGCCTGGCGGATGCGGCCCTTACCGGCCTCGTCGATGCCGGTGGTGCCGACCACCATGCGCCGGCCGCGCGCGCGGCAATGCCCGAGGTGCGCGAGCGTGGCCTCGGGGTTGGTGAAATCCACGAGCACGTCGAAGTCGATCCCCTCGAGGCTCTCGCGCACCGCCACCCCCTGGCGGCCCACACCCGCAAGCTCGCCGGCGTCGGCGCCGATGGCGCTCGCGCCCGGGTGCTCGATCGCGGCCGCGAGGCGCATGCCCTCGGCGCGCGCGCAGGCCTCGATCAGCGTACGGCCCATGCGGCCGGCGGCGCCGGCGATGGCGATATGAATCATGAAATCCTCTCCCGTGCGACGCGCCAAGGATAAAGTATTTGCCGGGCCTTGGCTAAGGGGCAAAGCAGCCTATAGCCGATAGCGCTTAGCCTTTAGCTAAAGGCTAACGGCTATCGGCTATTGGCTAACTAACCAAACATACCCTTGATCTTGTCGAGCCAGGACTGGGCGCGCGGGCTGTGACGCTCGCCGCCCGAACGCAGGGACTGGTCGAGTTCCTGCAGGAGCTTTTTCTGCTGCGCCGTCAAGTCGACCGGCGTCTCGACACTCACCCGGCAGTAAAGCTCGCCCACGTGTCCGCTGCGCACGTTGCGCACGCCCTTGCCGCGCAGGCGAAAGAGCTTCTCGCTCTGGGTGCCGGCGGGAATCTTGATCGAGGCGCGCCCATCGAGCGTGGGCACCTCGAGATCGCCGCCGAGCGCCGCGGTCGCGAAACTCACCGGCATCTCGCAGTACAGATCGTCCTGCTCGCGCTTGAAGAGCGGGTGGGGTTTTAGCCGCACCTGCACGTAGAGATCTCCGGACGGGCCGCCGCCCGCGCCCGCCTCGCCCTCGCCCGCAAGCCGGATCTGGTCGCCCTCGTCCACGCCCGCGGGCACCTTCACCGACAGCGTCTTGGTATGCTCGATGCGCCCCTGTCCATGACACGACGGGCAGGGCTCGGCGATGATCTTGCCGCTGCCGCGGCAGGTCGGGCAGGTCTGCTGAATGGAAAAGAAGCCCTGCTGCATGCGTACCTGGCCGTGACCGCCGCAGGCGCGGCAGGTCGTGGGTTGCGTGCCGGACTTGGCGCCGCTGCCGCCGCAGGTCTCGCAGGCCTCGAGCGCGGGCACGCGGATGCGCACCTCGGTACCCTTCACGGCGTCTTCCAGGGCGAGCTCGAGGCTGTAACGCAGATCCGCGCCGCGCTGGGCCTGGGTGCCGCGCGTGCGCCCACCCCCGAGCACATCGCCGAACACGTCGCCGAAGATATCGGCGAAGCTCGCGCCGCCCGCGCCGGCGCCGTAAAAACCACCGGCCCCGGCACCCGCCGCCATCGAGGGGTCCACGCCGGCGTGACCGAACTGGTCATAGGCCGCGCGCTTCTGCGCGTCCGACAGGACCTCGTAGGCCTCCTTGGCCTCCTTGAACCTGGGCTCCGCCGTCTTGTCGGTCGGATTGCGGTCGGGGTGGTGCTTCATCGCAAGCCTGCGGTAGGCCTTCTTGATCTCGGCCTCCGAGGCGTTACGCGCCACGCCCAGGGTTTCGTAGTAGTCTTTTTTCATAGAGCCGATGGCCGTCAGCCAATAGCCTTTAGCTTGAACCTCACAATGCGAAACAGGCGCAGAGAAGAAGCTCTCGCGCCTGCCACGTGTCTCCCTACGCCTTCAGCTAACGGCTAAAGGCTATCAGCTAAAGGCTGCTATTTCTTCTTTTCCTTCACTTCCTCGAACTCGGCGTCGACCACGTTGTCCTTGGCCGCTTCGCTCGCCTCGGCGGTTTCGGCCGTGGCGCCGGCGCCCTGCGCCTGGCCCGCCTGCGCGTACATCTGCTCGGCGAGCTTGTGCGAGGCGGATATCAAGCCTTCGGTCTTCTTCTGAATCTCGTCCTTGTCGTCGCCCTTCACGACGGCCTCGAGGTCCTTGATCGCCGCCTCGATTTTCTCCTTCTCGGAAGCCTCGACCTTGTCGCCGGCCTCCTTGAGCGACTTGCGCACGCTGTGGATCATGCCGTCGGCCTGGTTGCGCGCCTCGGCGAGCTCACGCGCCTTGCGGTCCTCCTCGGCGTGCGCCTCGCCGTCCTTGACCATGCGTTGGATCTCTTCCTCGGTGAGACCGGAGCCGGCCTTGACGACGATCTTGTTCTCCTTTCCGGTCGCCTTGTCCTTTGCCGACACATGCAGGATGCCGTTGGCGTCGATGTCGAACCCGACCTCGATCTGCGGCATGCCGCGCGGCGCGGGCGGGATGCCGGTCAAATCGAAACGTCCGAGCGACTTGTTGCCGGCGGCCATCTCGCGCTCGCCCTGGAGCACGTGCACGGTCACCGCCCCCTGGTTGTCATCGGCGGTGGAGAACACCTGCGAGGCCTTCGTCGGGATCGTGGTGTTCTTCTGAATCAGCTTGGTCATGACGCCGCCCAGGGTCTCGATGCCGAGACTCAGGGGCGTGACGTCGAGCAGCAGCACGTCCTTGACCTCGCCGCCCAGCACGCCGCCCTGGATCGCCGCGCCCACGGCCACGGCCTCATCGGGGTTGACGTCCTTGCGCGGTTCGCGCCCGAAGATGTCGCGCACCGCCTCCTGGACTTTTGGCATGCGCGTCTGGCCGCCGACGAGGATCACATCGTCGATCTCGCTGGCCTTAAGCCCGGCATCCTTGAGCGCGACCCGGCACGGCTCGATGGTCTTCTGGATCAGGTCCTCGACCAGCGCCTCGAGCTTGGCGCGCGTGAGCTTGATATTAAGGTGCTTGGGCCCCGAGGCGTCGGCCGTGATGTACGGCAGGTTCACCTCGGACTGCTGCGCCGAGGACAGCTCGATCTTGGCCTTCTCCGCGGCGTCCTTGAGGCGCTGCAGCGCCAGCGGATCCTTGTGCAGGTCGATGCCGGCATCCTTCTTGAACTCCTCGATCAGGTAATCGATGACGCGCTTGTCGAAATCCTCGCCGCCGAGAAAGGTGTCGCCGTTGGTGGAGAGCACCTCGAACTGGTGCTCCTTGTCCACCTCGGCGATCTCGATGATCGAGATGTCGAAGGTGCCGCCGCCCAGGTCGTAGACCGCGATCTTGCGGTCGCCTTCCTTCTTGTCCATGCCGAAGGCGAGCGCCGCCGCCGTGGGCTCGTTGATGATGCGCTTCACTTCCAGGCCGGCGATCTTGCCGGCGTCCTTGGTCGCCTGGCGCTGGGAGTCGTTGAAGTAGGCCGGCACCGTGATGACCGCCTCGGTCACTTCCTCGCCGAGGTAGTCCTCGGCGGTCTTCTTCATCTTCTGGAGCACGCGCGCGGAGATCTCGGGCGGGGCCATCTGCTTGCCCCTGGCCTCCACCCAGGCGTCGCCGTTCTTCGCCTTCACGATCTTGTACGGCACCATCTTGATGTCGCGCTGCACAACCTCGTCCTCGAACTTGCGCCCGATCAGGCGCTTGACGGCATGCAGGGTGTTGGCCGGATTGGTGATCGCCTGGCGCTTCGCCACCTGGCCGACCACCACCTCGCCATCGCCGGTGAAGGCCACCACCGAGGGGGTCGTGCGGTCGCCCTCGCTGTTCTCGATCACGCGCACCTTGCCGCCCTCCATCACCGCTACGCAGGAGTTCGTGGTGCCCAGGTCGATGCCGATGATTTTCGCCATGATTCTTTGCCTCAACAGTCCGGTTAATTCAGTGCGTTGTACGTCGAAATGGGGTTTACGCCCGGTTTTTCAAGCTCCGGCGGCCCCGGCCCGGGCCACGACCACCATGGCCGGACGCAACAGCCGCTCGTGCAGCAGATAGCCCTTCTGCACCACGTTGACCACGTGATCCGGCGCCACCTGCTCCGAGTCCACCATGCTGATGGCCTGGTGCCGGGTGGGGTCGAACTTCTCGCCCCGGGGGTCGATCAGGGTGATCCCGAATTTCTGGAAGACGCTGTCGAGGAGGCGCAACGTGAGATCGAGCCCCTCGTGCATCTTCTGCAAGGCCGTGGCGTTTTCCTGCCTGAGGTCGACGGTGCGGGCAAGCTCGAGACTGTCGCGCACGGCGACGATCTCGGCGGCGAAACGTTCGACGGCGTATTTGTGGGCGGCGGAAACGTCGATCTCGGCGCGGCGGCGGACGTTCTCGGTCTCGGCCTTGGCGCGCAGGAACTTGTCCAGATTCTCCGCCGCCTGGGCGCGCGCCGTCTCAAGCGCCGCCTGCAACGGTTTGAGGTCCGTTGCCGCCTCGGGGGCGGCGCCCGCCGCGGCCGGCTCCGTCGCTTGCGCGGCGGCACCGTCGGCGTTTTGCTGGTTCACAGAGTTCATACGACCCGTATCTCCGGTCTGGTGCTGGTTGCAACTCGACCTGCCTGCCGCCAGGCAGGTCGGCAGGGTATGGGGCTAAAGGCCGGCGCTTTCAAGGCGGTCGGGCCGCTCGCCGGAGCTCAAGGCGCTCGAGAGCAGTCGCGCGGTGATGTCGACGATGGGGATCACGTGCTCATAGGACATGCGCGTGGGGCCGATCACGCCCAGGGTCCCCACCAAGTGGCCGTCGATGCTGTAGGGGGCCGTCACCACGCTGTACTCCTTCAGCACCTCGTAACCCGACTCGGCGCCGATGAAGATCTTCACGCCCGAGGTGCGCAGGCTACGCTCGAGCAGATGCAGCAGATCGCGCTTGGTATTGAAGGCGTCGAAGAGCGGGCGCAGCGTGCGGATGTCGCCCAGATCGGGGATATCCATGAGATTCGATTCGCCCCGCACCACGAACCCATCGCCCCCCTCCCGGTCCGGACCGAAGGCCTGGCGCGCCATCGTGACGGCCAGGCGCATGATCCGCTGCATGTCATCGCTCGCCTGCTGCATCTCCCGGAGCAGCACCCGCTTGACCTCGCTCAAGCCGATGCCGCTGTAGGTCTCGTTGAAATAATTGGCCGCCTCGGTGAGCTCGGCGGCCGTGTAGTCGCGCTCGGTGGTGATGATCCGGTTGTGCACCTGCCCGTCCTCGGTCACCGTGATCACGAGGATGCGCCGCCCGGAGAGTACGATGAATTCGATCTGGCGGAAGGTCCCCTGCTCGTCGCGGCGCGGCAGCATGACGATGCCGGTGAGCCGGCTCACCTCCGAGAGCAACTGCGAGGCGCATTCGATCAGCCCCTGCGGATCCTGGGTCGAGCACAGCTCCTCCCTGAGCTTGCGCACCTCGCCCGAGGCCAGGGGCTGCACCTTAAGAAGCGTGTCCACGAACACCCGGTAGCCGCGCTGGGTCGGCATGCGCCCGGCCGAGGTGTGGGGCGAAACCACGAGCCCCATCTCCTCGAGATCGGCCATGATGTTGCGGATGGTGGCGGGGCTCAGATCCATGCCGCAGGCGCGCGCGAGCGTGCGCGAGCCGACCGGCTGGCCGTCGGCGATGTATCGCTCGACCAGGGTCTTGAGCAGTTGCTCCGCGCGTACGCTTAACGGCATAGGGATTGCTTCCTCAACTTCCGAATCTAGCACTCTCTCAGGTAGAGTGCCAAGCCCGGCAACTCCGTGGTGAGCCTTGAGCCTCAGTCCTCGTCCCCCGACCCCTGACCCAAAATCCCGAGTTTCGCCCGGGCCCGCATGCGTGTTAGCTTAGTCCGCCTTCCGGAACCGCCTCATGAAAAAAGCAATTCGCACCGTCGGGCTGTTCGGTAAATACCGCAACGAGTCCGTCGGCGGGCAGGTCGTCGCGCTCGCGCAGTTCCTGCGCGCGCGCGGCCTCGACGTCCTGATCGAGGAAGACACCGCCCGCCTCATCCCGCAGCCCCCGGCGCCGAGCCGCGCGCTCGATCGGATCGGCGCCGAGATCGACCTCGCCATCGTGATCGGCGGCGACGGCACCATGCTCAACGTCGCGCGCAATCTCGCCCCCCACCGCGTGCCCATCGTCGGGGTGAACCAGGGGCGACTCGGGTTCCTGACCGACATCCAGGTCGAGCGCATGACCGAGGAGATCGGCCGCATCCTCGACGGCGACTATCGCACCGAAGAACGGTTGCTGCTCGCGGCCGAGATCATGCGCAAGGGCAAGATCGTGCACGCGGCCCGGGCCTTCAATGACGTGATCATCAACAAGGGCGAGCTCGCGCGTCTCATCGAGTTCGAGACCTACCTCGGCGGAGAGTTCGTCAACAGCATCCGCGGCGACGGCATCATCGTCGCCAGCCCCACCGGTTCGACCGCCTACGCGCTCTCCGCGGGCGGCCCGATCCTGCACCCGACGCTTCCGGCGCTGGTGCTCGTGCCGATCTGCCCGCATACCTTCTCCAACCGCCCGATCGTGGTGCCGAGCGACTCGATCGTCGAGATCGTGATGACGGATCTCGCGAACCAGCGCGCGCACGCCACCTTCGACGGGCAAACCACGTTCTCGCTCGAGGCGGGCGACCGGGTGTACGTGCGCCGCGCGCAGACGCCGGTCGAGCTCATACACCCCATCGGCCGCAGCCACTTCGAGGTCATGCGCATCAAACTGCACTGGGGCGCGAAATACTGACATGCTGACGCAGCTTTCAGTCCGCGACTTCGCCATCGTGCACCGGCTCGAGATCGAGTTCGCCGAGGGTCTCACCGTCCTCACCGGCGAGACCGGCGCGGGCAAGTCGATCCTGATCGACGCCCTGGCGCTCGCCCTCGGCGAGCGCGCTGAGAGCGGCGCCATCCGCCATGGCGCCAACCGCGCCGAGGTCAGCGCGGGCTTTGCGGTGAAGCCCACGAGCGATCCGGCCAAGTGGCTCACGGAGCACGACCTCTTCGAGGACGGCGAGTGCGTGCTGCGGCGTGTGGTCGAGACCGACAAGCCCTCGCGGGGGTTCATCAACGGCCGACCCACGCCGATCCAGATGCTGCGCGAGCTCGGCGAGCTGCTGGTGGACCTCCACGGCCAGCACGAGCACCAGTCGCTTCTGAAGCGCGAGACCCAGCGCCAGATCCTCGATGACTACGCCGGGCTCGGTGCGCAGGTGGAAACCCTGGGCCGGCATCATGAAGACTGGCGCGCGCGCACGGAGCGGCTGGCGGCGCTCCAGCGCCAAACGGCCGATCGCGCCGCACGCATCGAACTTCTGCGCTACCAGGTACGGGAGCTTCAGGCGCTCGGGCTTCAGGACAACGAATGGCCGCAGCTCGAAGAGGAGTACGCGCGGCTGGCCCACGGCGCCCAGCTCCTCGAGGGCGCGCAGGCCGTGGCGCAGATGGTGTACGACGACGACGAGCAGTCCACGGCGCGCCAGCTTGCGCGCGCGGTCGGCCGGCTCGAATCCTTAAGCCAATACGATCCCCGGCTCAGCGAGGTCGGCGCGCTGCTCAACGAGGCCTCGATCCAGATCGACGAGGCCGCCTCCCGGCTGCACCAGTATCTGGATGCCCTCGAGCTCGACCCGGCACGGCTGCAATGGCTCGAGGAACGCATCGCCACGGCGCAAGAGCTTGCGCGCAAGCACCGGGCGCGGCCCGAGGAGCTGCCGGCGATCCTCGATCGCCTGCGCACGGAGCTCGCCGACATCGAGGATTTCGATGCGAACCTCGATAAGCTCGAGCGCGAGATCGCAGCCGCGCGCGCCGAGTACCTCAAGCTCGCCGGCGCGATCACGCGCGCGCGCGGCGCCGCCGCGAAAAAGCTCTCCGAGGCCGTCAGTGCGCGCATGCAGGAGCTCGGGATGCCGGGCGGGCGCTTCGAGGCGGCGCTCCCCGCGTTGCCCGAGGGCGAGCTGGGCCCGCACGGGCTCGAGCGCGCGGAATTTCTGGTGAGCGCCAATCCGGGCCAGCCCGTGAAGCCGCTGAATAAGGTCGCCTCCGGCGGCGAGCTCTCGCGCGTGAGCCTCGCGCTCCAGGTGGTCGCCGCGGACCTGGGGCGCGTGCCCACGCTCATCTTCGATGAGGTGGACGTCGGCATCGGCGGGCGCGTGGCCGAGGTCGTCGGAAGACAACTGCGCGCGCTCGGGCGCTCGCGCCAGGTGCTCGTCATCACCCACCTCGCCCAGGTGGCGGCCCAGGGCGAGCACCACCTGCAAGTACGCAAACGGGTGAAAGGCGCCGAGACCCTGACCGAGGTCGAACCCCTCGACGCCCGGCAGCGCATCGCCGAGATTGCGCGTATGATCGGCGGCGTGGAGATCAGTAAGCAGACGCTCGCCCACGCGGAGGACATGCTTGCCCGCGCCTCGGCCTGACGCGACTCCGGTCCCCGCCCACGCGATCCGGCCGGCGGCCATTCACGACGTGCCCGAGATCCACCACCTGGTGGAGATCTACGCCACGCAAGGCAACCTCCTGCCGCGCGCCATGAGCGAGCTCTACCGGCATCTGCGCGATTTCTTCGTGATCGAGATGCAGGGGCGCATCGCCGCCTGCGGGGCGCTCGAGATCTTCACCGAGAGCCTGGGCGAGGTGCGCTCGCTCGTCGTGGCCGATGAGTTCAAGGGACGCGGCCTCGGCAGACTGCTCGTTGCGCGCATCGCCGACGAGGCGCGTGAAATCGGCCTGAAGCGCCTGATGGCGCTGACCTACGTGCCCGGGTTCTTCCACAAGCTCGGCTTCCAGACCGTGCCCAAGGACACGCTGCCGGAGAAGGTCTGGAGCGTGTGCGTGAAGTGCTACAAGTTCAACAGCTGCGACGAAATCGCGGTGCTCCTTGAGTTGAAGTAACGTACGAGTTACGAGAGACGAGGGCATGCCCATGTTACTTCAGCCGCGACATTCTTCTCGCTCGTCCCTCGTCCCTCGCCCCGCGTACCTGCGGGGGATCGCCTGGATCGCCGCTGTCCTGCTGGTGCTGGTGGGGGCCGCCGCGCTGGCGCACGAGCTGGACCACCAGTTCCAGAAGCCGGATGCGTCCTGCGCGCAGTGTCTCTTCGTCAACCATCTGGACAAGGCGCCCGCCGCCGTTCCGCACGTTGTCGGCGCCCATCCGCCGGAAACCCATGCGCCGCCCGCAGCGCTCCCCGCGCCGCGCCGGCATCCGATCGCCGCCTACGCGGTGCGCGCCCCGCCGGCTTACTCCGCAATCTAGCTGTCGAAGACTGACGCCCCGGGCTCGCGCCCGGCGCGCGCCTCGCCCCCGCGAGGCGTCATCCATTCGCTGATTCCGGAGGAAGCTGCATGCCGTGCAGATACCTGATCACCGCCGCGCTGTCCGTCGCGGCGCCGACCGTCGCGCTCGCGGCGTCGCCCGACAACCCGCCCGCGCAAACGCAACCGGACGCGCCGGAGCGCCTGCGCGCGATCGAGGAACGCATCCAGCGTCTCGAAACCGCGCCGGCCACCGCGGCCGCGAACAGCTTCAACCCGGCGATCTCGCTGATTCTCTCGGGCCGGTACGCCAATCTCTCGCAGGATCCGGCGACCTACCGCCTCACCGGCTTTCCGGTGCCTTCCGGCGCGGACATCGGTCCCGGAGCGCGCGGGTTCGGCCTGGCCGAGAGCGAGCTCGGCGTTTACGCCAACGTCGATCCGTACTTTTACGGCGGGTTGAGCTACGCGCTGCATCCGGACGACACCGCCTCGGTGGAAGAGGCGTTCGTTCAGACGATCGCGCTGTCGGGCGGACTCACCGTCAAGGCCGGCCGCTCCTTCTCCGGCATCGGTTATCTCAACGCGCAGCACGCGCATCTCTGGGATTTCGTGGACGCACCGCTCGCGTACCAGGCGTTCCTCGGCACCCAGTTCGGCGACGACGGCGTGCAGGTCCGATGGCTCGCGCCGACGGACATCTTTCTCGAATTCGGCGCGGAGCTCGGCCGCGGACGCGCCTTTCCCGGCAGCGATCGCGACCGGAACGGCTCCGGGGCCGGCACGGTGTTCGTGCACGCGGGCGGCGACGCCGGCCCGAGTCACAGCTGGCGCGCGGGGCTGTCGGTGCTCGGCACCGCGCCGCGGAACCGCGCGTTCGCCGACACCGATCTGGCCGGCAACACCGTGACCAACGCCTTCAGCGGCGACAGCCGCTTGTGGGTCGCGGACTTCGTGTGGAAATACGCGCCGAACGGCAACGCGGCCGACACCAACTTCATATTGCAGGCGGAATACCTGCGCCGGCACGAGCACGGCGACCTCATCTATGACACGGTGGGAGCCGCCACCGCCGCACCGTACGACGCGCGGCAGTCCGGCTGGTACCTGCAAGGCGTCTACCAGTTCAGGCGCCACTGGCGCGCCGGCCTGCGCACCGAGCAGCTCGACCGCGGCGCGGTCGACTACGGGTCGAACAACGCCAATCTCGCTCGACCCGATTTCAGCCCGTCGAAAAACAGCGTGATGCTGGACTACAGCCCCAGCGAGTTCAGCCGCATCCGCCTTCAGTTCGCGCGCGACCACGCGCGCGCGGACGTCGCCGACAACCAGGCGTTCGTGCAGTACCAGATGAGCCTCGGCGCCCACGGCGCTCATCAATTCTGATCTGACGGAGCCAGGACATGAAAAACATTTTGCCGATTCTGATGGCAACCGTGACGGTCGCGTTCGCGCCGCATGCGGCGGCGCTGGAAGTGTTCGCCTGCGAACCCGAATGGGGGGCGCTCGCCCAGGAGCTCGGCGGCGATCGCGTCTCGATCTACGTGGCCACCGGCGCGCTCCAGGACCCGCACCGGATACAGGCCAGGCCGAGCCTGCTGGCGCGGGCGCGCCGCGCCGATCTCGTCGTCTGCACCGGCGCGGAGCTCGAGATCGGCTGGCTGCCGATCGTGCTGCGCCAGTCGGGGAACGATGCGATCCAGCCGGGCAGACCGGGCTACTTCGAGGCCGCGGACTTCGTGCCGAAACTCGAGGTCCCGATGCGTCTCGACCGCGCCGAGGGCGACGTACACGCGGCCGGCAATCCGCACATCCAGACCGATCCGCGCAATATCGCGCGCGTGGCGACCGCGCTCGCGGGACGCCTGGCGCAGATCGATCCCGCCGGCGCGCGTCATTACCAAACGCGCCATCGCGATTTCGCCGGGCGCTGGGACGCCGCGCTCCGGCGCTGGGAGCAGCGCGCGGCGCCGCTGCGGGACGCGCCGATCGTGGTGCAGCACAAGGGCTTCCCCTATCTCGAGCACTGGCTCGGCCTGCGCGAGCGGGCATCGCTCGAACCCAAGCCCGGCGTGGAGCCGACCAGCGCGCACCTTGCCGCGGTACTGGAACAACTGAAGCGGGAACCGGCGAAGATGATCCTGCGCGCGGCGTACAACGACGGCCGCGCTTCCGAGTGGCTCGCGGAACGCGCCGGGATTCCGGCCGTCGTTCTGCCGTTCACCGTCGGCGGATCGGACCAGGCCAGGGATCTGTTCGGCCTGTTCGACGACACCGTGCAACGCCTGTTGGACGCGCTGCGCTGCACCGGGGCGCACGCGTGTCGCCAGCAGCCGGGCGCCGGGAGCGACCGATGAACTTCGCCGCCCTGGATATCACCATCCTCGGGCCCGCGTTCGCCGCGGGCCTGCTGGTGCTCGCGACCCACGTGCCCATGGGCCAGCAGGTGCTGGCGCGCGGCATCGTGTTCATCGACCTCGCGATCGCGCAGATCGCGGGCCTGGGCGTGATCGCGGCCGACGCCATGGGCTGGGAGCCGCAGGGTTTCGCCGTGCAGATCGCGGCGGTAAGCGCGGCGCTCGTCGGGGCGCTGCTCCTGACGTACACGGAAAAACGCTGGCCCGAAATGCAGGAGGCGCTGATCGGCGTGCTGTTCGTGCTCGCCGCCTGCGCCGGGATTCTGCTGCTGGCGAATAATCCGCATGGCGGCGAGCATCTTAAAGATCTGCTGGTCGGTCAGATTCTATGGGTCAGTTACGGCCAACTGCCTCCCGTCGCGCTGCTTACCGCCGCCGTCCTCGCGCTCTGGTTCGGGGCGGGCCAGCGTTTGGGACGCATGGGCTTCTATGCCCTGTTCGCGCTCGCCGTGACCGCGTCGGTGCAGTTGGTGGGCGTGTATCTGGTGTTCGCGAGCCTGATCGTTCCGGCGCTCGCCGGACGCTTTCATTCCGCGCGCCGCAGACTCCTGGTCGGCTATCTCGTCGGCGCCGCCGGCTACGCCGCCGGGCTCGCGGCCTCGGCGCTGTTCGATCTGCCGACCGGGGCCGTCACGGTATGGACGTTGGCGCTGGCGGCGGTGGTCGCGGCGTCGATGACATCGCGATCGGTGCGGGTGTCCTGAATGCGGGGTCTCCGTGAGCTCGCGTGAGCGATTGAATGTCGCCGACTGCGTTTCAGCGGTTGCGGTTGCTTATCAGCTCTAAGTCGAATCGCCTTTCGGCGATGATTGAACGGCTACTTGTGGGTGGCTGACCCACGGCAGGTAACTTTTCTTTGTACGGCCAAAG
>MFSU01000096.1:44603-45486 GCA_001785115.1 Candidatus Muproteobacteria bacterium RBG_16_65_34 | reverse complement strand
TGCGGGGCTCGTCGCGTACCCGGGGGACTACGTGGTTACGGTCGCGGTGGATCTGCCGTTTTTGCCGCACACGCTTGTGGCGCGGCTCAGGGAAAACCTCGCACCTCCCGATTGTGCGTACGCGCAAAGCGGCGTGACGCACATGCCGGCGATCCTCTGGCCACCGGGCCTGGCGCAGGAGCTGAAGCGGTTTCTCGAGCGCGGCAACCGCAGCCTGCGCGAATGGCTCGCCGGGCATGGCCGGCCGGTGGTGTTCCTCCCGGGCGCGGACGACGACGTCGGCTGCAACATCAACACGCCGGAGGATCTGGCGCGCGTCGAAACCTTGTTCGCGACGCGCGCGCGAGGCGACATCCGAAGCAGCTCAGGGTGATCTATAAAGGCCCATCGCATGCCCGCGTGGGCAAAAACAGGACCGATAGCGCGACCGGACCCCCTGTAATTCCCGGTCAAGGACGCAGTTTGAAGCGTGGCTCTGATTCGCCATGATCTCACCCGTGACAGCGCTTTGGTCGAATCGCCTCCGGCGATGATCTAAAAAGCTACTTGTGGGTGGCTGACCCACGGCAGGTGTCTTTCTTTTGCGCGGCCAAAAGAAAGTCACCAAAGAAAAGGCCGCCCCGGAGACGCCGGCCGCTTCGCGGCTTCCCTGCGCTTCTCGCAAGAATCGGCGCTCGCCTAACTCGCCGGGCGCAAAAGACGCGCCTCGGGCTCGAACAGAGGCTCGCTAACTACTCCGATTCTTGCTGCGATGCTCGGCGGCGTCTACGGGGACCCGAAAACAGAACCCATTTGGCCGTTGCCGTTCACAGATGTTTCAGACCAGCAGGTCCCATCTATCCGGCACGGCCTGATGGGTGTTTTTTCTCCCCGTCGGAGCGAG
>MFSU01000096.1:0-44541 GCA_001785115.1 Candidatus Muproteobacteria bacterium RBG_16_65_34 | reverse complement strand
GTTCAGCGGCCGGCGAGTTAGGCGCGCGCTTGGGGGCGCGAGCAGCGCAGGGCACCGCGCGCAGTGCGCGCGGCGAAGCGACCGGGGCGTGTTTCTTTTGGTAGCTTTTCTTTGTGCTGCACAGGACGTGCGAATGTCGCGGGCGCAGGGATGCGCAGGAGCGACCACGAGCAAAGAAAAGCTACCTGCCGTGGGTCAGCCACCCACAAGTAGCCGTTCAATCATCGCCGAAAGGCGATTCGACCTAGATCCGACAAGCAGCCGCAACCGGTGACATGCAGCCGGGTGACGTTAAATCGTCCACGCGAGTTCACGAAGACCCTCTATAATTACAATTACTGCGCGGCGGCTCGAAGATTTAGCGCCGTCACGCCCGATAACAACACCTGTCCGCCCGCGCGCAATGTCGTTTCACCTCGACACCGGATACTCCACCCGCGGGCCCGCGCCGCGGAGCGGGCATCAACCTTGCCTCGTGGCCCTGCCCGACCCGGCCCGGGACACCGGCCACGGCGCGCTGCTCGCGCTCGCCGTCGGCCTCGCGGAGCGCCCGAATCCGACCGAGTCGGCGTACGAGGCGCTCACGGCGCTCAATAACAGCTACTACGCCGCGCCGCACGACTGGGGCCTCAAGCATGCCCTGAACGAGAGCTTCACCGCCGCCGACCGGGCCGTGCGCTCGGGCTCTTCGAGTCCCCGCGCCGCGGCACTCACGGCGCTGGTGCTGCGCGGGCGGCGCTGGGCCGTGGCGCACGCGGGCCACACCCGCGTGTGGCTCATGCGCGGCCAGCGCATCAAGCTCCTCACGCGCGATCACATCGAACCGCGCCCGCTGCGCGGGCGCGAGGTCATCAACGCCTGCGGGCTCGGCGAGGCGGTCACGACCGACCTCGCCTGCGATGAGCTTCAGGAAAACGACGTCTTTGCGCTCACCAGCGAGGGCGTGCATGAGGCGCTCGACAGCGCCACGATCCTCGCCTGCCTGCTCCCCGACATCCCGGCGCAGTCGATGGCCGAGACCCTCACGCAGAAGGCGCTGGCCGCGGGCGGGCGCGGCCTCGTGAGCGCCTGCGTCGCGCGCATCGAGCAACTGCCCGCGGAAACCGAGGCCGATCTCGATCAAGGCGTGGCCGCGCTGCCCGTGGTCCCGCCACCGCAGTTGGGCGATACGATCGATGGATTTCGCGTCCTCGATTTCATCCACAAAAGCTCGCAGTACCGGCTGTACAAGGCGGTAGACCAGGAGTCCGGCGAGACCGTGGCGCTCAAGTTTCCCAATCCCAGGTTCGGCGACGATCCGGCATTCGCCGAGCGGTTCCTGCACGAGGAATGGATCGGAAAGCGCGTTACCAGCGACCACCTGATTCCCATCCTGGCGCTCAAGCAGGGCCGGCGCACGGCGTTATACTCGGTGCTCGCCCATCGGGAAGGCGAGAATCTCGCGCACCGGCTGGCGCGCAAGCAGACGCTCGCGTTGGATGAGGTGGTGTCGCTCGGACGGCAGCTTCTCGCGGCGCTCGACCAGCTGCACAGTCAGGGCGTGATCCATCGCGACATCCGCCCGAAAAATCTCCTGTTCGACAAGAGGCCCGCGCGACTTTATCTGCTGGGTCTGGGATCGAGCCAGGCGGCACGCCCGCTCGAAGCGGAGCGCGACACCGGGGATGCGGGCAGCCGGATCAATTATCTTGCGCCCGAGGTGCTCGCGGGCGGGGAGCCGACC
Organism: Candidatus Muproteobacteria bacterium RBG_16_65_34; assembly: GCA_001785115.1. GTDB lineage: Bacteria > Pseudomonadota > Gammaproteobacteria > Acidiferrobacterales > Sulfurifustaceae > RBG-16-65-34. The sequence goes on along the minus strand of MFSU01000096.1, from coordinate 42,818 downwards.
GTGCCATCGGATATCTACAGCGCGGGCGTCACGCTCTACCGCTTGCTCAGCGGGAGATATCCCTACGGCAAGCTCGCGTCCGCGACCCGGTCCGAGGCCGGCGAGTTCACTCCGCCCTCGCGGCATCGGCCCGATACGCCGCCGTGGCTCGATGAGGCGCTCACGCGCGCCTGTGCGCGCGATCCGGCCGCGCGGTTTCGCTCGGCGGCGGAGTTCGCCGAGGCGCTGGATGCGCCGCGCGCCACCGCGCCGGCGCATCCCGGCGCATCGGCGCCGCTCTCGACGCGAGCCGAATGGCGACCGTGGGAGATACTCTCCATCCTCGCGGTGGTTGCGGGGCTGCTCATCTATTTGGTGCTGACGCTGAAGCGTTAGCCCGAGCTTTAAGGGAACCTCTAAAAATAGCTGAAAAGACGTTTTCACCGCAGAGCACGCAGAGCACGCAGAGAAAATCCATATCTGTTTCAGTCGCTCCGTGCTTCTGCGGCGCTACGGTGGGCCGGATGTAACGCGAATAACGGGAATTTTTAGAGATTCCCTTAATCCTGAAATCGCGTTTAACCAAAAGCAAAAGGGGCCGACGGCCCCTTTTGTTATCGGACTGCGGCGGGAAATCTTTACACCGTCTGCTGCACCAGCGCCTTCATGGAAAGCCGGATGCGGCCCTGCTTGTCGACCTCGAGCACCTTGACGCGCACGATCTCGCCCTCGCGCAGCTTATCCCCCACGCTCTCCACGCGCTCGTGGGAGATCTGCGAGATATGCACCAGGCCGTCGCGGCCGGGGAGGATGTTGACGAAGGCGCCGAAGTCCATGAGCTTGACCACCCGGCCCTCGTAGACCATGCCCTCCTCCACGTCGGCGGTGATCTGCTCGATGCGCCGGCGCGCCTCCTGGGCCGCCGCATTGTCGGCCGAGGCAACCTTCACGGTGCCGTCGTCCTCGATGTCGATGGTGGCGCCGGTCTCCTCGGTGAGCGCGCGGATGGTGGAGCCGCCCTTCCCGATCACGTCGCGGATCTTCTCCGGGTTGATCTTGAAGCAGATGATGCGCGGAGCGTACTCGGAGAGCTCGGCGCGCGGTGTGGCGATCGCCTGGTTCATGATGCCGAGGATGTGCATCCGACACTCTTTAGCCTGCTTGAGCGCCGTGTCCATGATCTCACGGTTGATGCCCTCGACCTTGATGTCCATCTGCAATGCGGTCACGCCGCCCGCCGTGCCGGCGACCTTGAAATCCATGTCGCCGAGGTGATCCTCGTCACCGATGATATCGGTCAGCACGGCGAAGCGCTTGCCCTCGAGGATCAGGCCCATGGCCACGCCGGCCACCGGGGCCTTGATCGGCACGCCCGCGTCCATCAGCGCGAGCGAGGCGCCGCACACCGAGGCCATCGAGCTCGAGCCGTTCGACTCGGTGATCTCGGACACGATACGCAGCACATACGGATAGCTGTCCATCTCCGGCAGCACCGCGATCATCGCACGTTTCGCCAGGCGCCCGTGGCCGATCTCGCGGCGCTTGGGGCTGCCCACGCGCCCAACCTCGCCCACCGAGTACGGCGGGAAGTTGTAGTGCAGCATGAACGGCTCTTTGCGCTCGCCTTCGAGCGCATCGATGATTTGCGCGTCGCGGCCGGTGCCCAGGGTAGTCACGACGAGCGCCTGCGTCTCGCCGCGGGTGAAGAGCGCGGAGCCGTGGGTGCGCGGCAGTACGCCGGTGCGGACGGTGATCGGGCGCACGGTGCGGGTATCGCGCCCGTCGATGCGCGACTCGCCCGAGAGGATGCGGTCGCGCACGGTGCGGTATTCGATGTTGCCAATGACGCCGAGCACCTTTTCCTTCGTGCCCTCGGCGCTGCCCTCGGCGGCGTGCTTGCCGACCGCCTGCTCGCGGATCCCGGCCATGCGGTCCTGGCGCGCGACCTTCTCTTTAATCCGGTAGGCCTCGGCGATGAGCGCGCCGAACTCGCTCTGTAACGCGCCCTTGAGGCCGGCGTCTTCCACCGGCGCTTGCCACGCCCATGCCTGGGTGCCGGCCTCGCGCGTCATTTCGTTGATCGCCCCGATCACGATCTGCATCTGGTCGTGGCCGAACATGACAGCGCCGAGCATCACGTCTTCCGGCAACTGCTTGGCCTCGGACTCCACCATCAGCACCGCCTTCTCGGTACCGGCGACGACGAGGTTGAGCTGCGATTCCGTAAGCTCCTTATTGCCGGGATTCAAAACGTAGTTCCCGTCTCGGTAGCCCACGCGCGCGGCGCCGATCGGCCCGTTGAACGGCGCGCCCGAGAGCTTGAGCGCGGCCGAGGCGCCGATCATGGCAACGATGTCCGGATCGATATCCGGGTCCATGGACATCACGGTGGCGATCACCTGGACTTCGTTGGTGAAGCCTTCGGGGAACAACGGGCGGATGGGACGGTCGATGAGGCGCGAAGTGAGGATTTCTTTCTCGGAGGGGCGGCCTTCGCGTTTGAAGAATCCGCCCGGGATACGGCCGGCGGCGTAGGTGCGCTCCTGGTAATCCACGGTCAGCGGGAAGAAGTCCTTACCGGACTCCGCCTCTTTCATCGCGACCACGGTCGCGAGTACGACGGTATCGCCCATGCTGGCGATACAGGCGCCGCTCGCCTGACGCGCGATTTCGCCGGTCTCGAGCGTGAGGGTATGCCGGCCGTACTGAATGGTCTTCGTGATCTTCGCCAAGATTCTGTCTCCCGTGTGGCTACTTGCGCAGACCGAGTTTTTCGATCAGGGTGCGATAGCGCTCGCTGTCTGTTTTTTTGAGGTAGTCGAGCAACTGGCGCCGCTTGTTCACCATCTTGAGCAGGCCCATGCGCGAATGGTGATCCTTGGGGTGCGTCTGAAAATGACCCCCGAGTTCCTCGATGTGCGCCGACAGCAACGCCACCTGGACTTCGGGCGATCCGGTGTCGCCCTGGTGGGTCTGATATTCCTGCAAGATCTTCGACTTCGTTTCAGCCGTGAAGGGCATGATTCTATCGCCTCGTCTCAAATCACCTGGTTTTCCAAGGGCGCGTATTCTACCCGCCGCCAACCCCATCCACAACCGGCACAAGCCACGGCGGTCACGGGCTCTTGCCCGCCCCCAGGAGCTTGCGCGGGCCCACCCGCCCGTCCTCGAGCACCTGCCCCATGCCGAGAAAGCGGGACTCGCCCTCATACAGGCGCACCCACGCCCCGGGGGTCAGGCCGTGGCGCGCCGACACCGGCTGTCCCTGGCGCAGATAGAAGGTCGCCAGCGCGGTGAGATGCACGTCCGGCAGCCCGCTCAAGACCGCATCCATGGGCAGCAGCGGAGCGGCGCGCCGCTCCGGGCTCTCCATCGCCTCGAGCGCGGCAAGCGTGACCGCCTGCTCGATGCGCAGACTCCCCACGGCAAGCCGGCGCAGCTGCGCCACGTGTCCCCCGCAGCCGAGCGCCTCACCCAGATCATGCGCCAGGCTTCGGACATACCCCCCCTTGGTGCAGGTGATGTCGAGCTCGACGAGATCGTCGCGGAACTCGATGAGACGGATCTCACGGAACGTCACCTTGCGTGGCTCACGTTCGACCTCCAGGCCCGCGCGCGCGAGCTTGTACAGCGGCTCGCCGCCGCGCTTGATGGCGGAGTACATCGGCGGTACCTGCTCGATCTCGCCTTCGAAGCGCTTGAGCGCGCGCTCGACCTCGGCGCGCGCCACGGTGACCGGGCGCGTCTGCGTGATCGCGCCTTCGGCGTCGTAGGTCGCCGTGCTCACCCCGAGCCGAAGTACCGTCCAATAGCGCTTGTCGGCATCGAGCAGGAACTGCGCGAGCCGCGTGGCATCCCCGAAGCAAAGCGGCAGCAGCCCCGTGGCGATGGGATCGAGGCTCCCGGTGTGGCCGGCCTTGCAGGCGTTGAGCAGCCGCTTGGCGGCCTGCAGCGCCTGGTTGGAGCTCAGGCCCGCGGGCTTGTCGAGCAGCAGGACGCCGTCGACCGCGAGACATTGGCGGCGCGCACGCACGATCAGTCTTTGGGATGGGTCTTGTCTTCCGCGATGGCGCGCTCGATCAGGCTCGTAAGCCGCGCGCCGCGCTCGACCGACTCATCGTAATAGAACCGCAGCGCCGGAATAGCGCGCAGCACGACACGCCCGGCGAGCGCATGGCGCAGGAACCCCGCGGCCCGCTTGAGCGCCCGGGTCGCCTCACGCGGCGCATCGGCGCCGCCCAGGACCGTGAAAAAAACCTTGGCCACGGAATAATCCGGCAAGACCTCGACGTGCGTCAGCGTGATTCGGTGCGCCAGGGAGTCGTCCAGCTCGCGCGGGATGATCATGGCGAGCTCGCGTTTCAAAAGCTCCGCGACCCGCCGCGGGCGGTTGGAGTCTTTAATCATAAGATTGTCGAAACCGCAGATGAACGCAGATAAACGCAGATCAACTGCAAACAAAATCGAAAAACATGCTTATCCGCGTTAATCTGCGTTCATCTGCGGTTACAAGATATTACAGCGTCCGGGCTACTTCGACCTTCTCGAACACCTCGATCTGGTCGCCAACCTTCACATCGTCGTAGTTCTTCACCGCGATGCCGCATTCGAGCCCGGCCTTGACCTCGCCGGCGTCGTCCTTGAAGCGCCGCAGCGACTCGAGTTCCCCTTCGAAGACCACCACGTTGTCGCGCAGCACCCGAATCGGGCGGTTGCGGCGCACCGCACCCTCGGTGACGAGACAGCCGGCGATGGCCCCGGTCTTGGGCGAGCGGAACACCTGGCGCACCTCGGCAAGCCCCAGGAACTGCTCCTTGACCTGGGGCTTCAGCATCCCGCTCATCGCGGCCTTCACCTCGTTCACCGCGTCGTAGATCACGTTGTAGTAGTGCACATCCACACCGTGGGCTTCGATCAGGCGCCGCGCCACGGCGTCGGCGCGCACGTTGAAGCCGATGATGACAGCCTGCGAGGCGAGCGCGAGGTTGGCGTCGGACTCGGTGATACCCCCGACCATGCCGTGGACCACCTTGACCTTGACCTCCTCGGTGGAGAGCTTCTCGAGCGCCGCCGTGAGCGCCTCGACCGAGCCCTGCACGTCGGTCTTGATGATGAGGTTCAGGGTCTTGGCCTCCGCGGCCTCCTGCAGCTGCTCGAAGACATTCGCCAGCTTCGTGGATCGCGCGGCGAGTTGCACGTCCTTGAACTTGCCCTGGCGATAGAGCGCGATTTCGCGCGCCTTGCGCTCGCTCTCGACCGTCACGACCTCATCGCCCGCGCGCGGTACGCCCGAGAGGCCCTGGATCTCGATCGGGATCGAGGGCCCGGCCTCCTTCACCGGCCGGCCCTTCTCGTCGAACATGGCGCGCACGCGCCCGAACTCGCGCCCGGCCAGGATGACATCGCCCTTGCGCAAGGTGCCGCGCTGCACCAGCACCGTGGCCACCGGGCCACGGCCCTTGTCCAGACGCGCTTCCACCACGAGACCGGCCACCGGACCGGTCTTGGGCGCCCTCAGTTCCAGCACCTCGGCTTGCAGCAGCACGGATTCGATGAGCCGGTCGATGCCTTGGCCGGTCTTGGCCGAGACGTCCACAAAAATCTCGCTACCGCCCCACTCTTCCGCTACGACCTCGTGCTTGGTCAACTCCTGGCGCACGCGATCGGGCTGGGCCTCGGGCTTGTCGATCTTGTTCACCGCCACCACCAGCGGCACCTTGGCGTTACGTGCGTGGTGGACGGCCTCGACGGTCTGTGGCATCACGCCATCGTCGGCCGCCACCACCAGAATCACGATGTCGGTGGCCTTGGCGCCGCGAGCGCGCATGGCGGTGAAGGCCTCATGACCGGGCGTATCGAGAAAGGTCACGACCCCTCTCGGCGTCTCTACGTGGTAGGCACCGATGTGTTGGGTGATGCCGCCGGCCTCGCCGCTCGCGACCTTGGCCTTGCGGATGTAGTCGAGGAGCGAGGTCTTGCCGTGGTCGACGTGGCCCATCACGGTCACCACCGGCGGCCGCGGCTCGAGTTCGCCCGCCGACTCGGCGATCCCGGCCAGCAGCGCCTCGGGACTCTCGGGCATGGCCTCCTTGACCACGTGCCCCATCTCCGCCACCACGATCGCGGCGGTGTCGCGGTCGAGCACCTGGTTGATGGTCGCCATCGTCCCGAGCCGCATGAGCACCTTGATCACCTCGGCGGCCTTGACCGACATCCTCTGGGCGAGCTCGGCGACGGTGATCGTCTCGGGCAGCGCCACCTCGTGCACGATCGGCGCCGTGGGTCGCTCGAAACCGTGCTGCCCGGTGACGCTCGTCACCACCGCCCGTTTCGCGGTGGGCCTGACCCGCTTGCGCAGCTTCTTGCCCGCGGCCAGGTGCAGCTCCTGGTGTTTCTCGCGGGCCTCGTCCCTGCGGGGTTTCGCGCCGCGCTCCTTTTCTTTGGGCGGTTTTTTCGGCGCCTCGGGCGCGGGCTTGGCGGAGGGCTCCGCGGCCGGCGCCGGCGCACGGGCCTCGGCGACCGGCGCGCGCGCCGGCTCCGCCGCGGGCTCGGCCGCCTCGGCGACCGCGGGTGGCGCGGCGAGGGCCGTCTCGGCGAGCGGCTGCGCCTCCTCGATCTCGGTGCGCTTGATGAAGGTGCGTTTCTTGCGCACCTCGACCTGCACCGTGCGCACGCCGCCGGTGCGCGAGCTTTGGGTGACTTGGCTCGTGGACTTGCGCTTCAAGGTAATTTTCTTGCGCTCCTCGCCGGCGCCGTGGCCGGCGCGCAGATGCTGGAAGAGCGTCTCCTTCTCCTCGTCGCTTAAGACATCGCCCACCGACTTGTCGGCGACGCCCGCGGCCGCGAGCTGGCGCAACAGCGTCTCCGGCGGCACGCCGATCTGCTCGGAAAATCCTTTGACGGTGGTCTCGGCCATTCGACTCCGCGGCGGCTTACGCGCCTTGTTGCTCCGGTTGCTCGAACCACGGCGCGCGCGCCGTCATGATGAGACTGCGCGCGCGCTCCTCGGTCATGCCTTCGACCTCCAGAATATCGTCCACCGCCTGCTCCGCCAGATCCTCGCGGGTCTTTATGCCGCGCGCGGCAAGCAGGCGCGCAGTGTGCTCGTCCATTCCGGCCATATCAAGCAGGTCCTTCGCCGGCTCGGCGAGCGTGACCTGCTCCTCTTGGGCGATGGCGCGCGTGAGCAGCACACCGCGCGCGCGGTTTCGCAACTCCTCGACCAGCTCCTCATCGAACTCCTCGATCCCGAGCATCTCCTGCTTCGGCACGTAGGCGATCTCCTCGAGGTTGGTGAAGCCCTCCTGCACGAGCACCTGGGCGACAATCTCGTCCACGCCCAGGCTCTCCTGGAAAAGCTTCTTGGCGGTGTCGGTCTCGGTCGCGCCCTTTTCCTGCGCCGCCGCCTCGGTCATGATGTTGAGCTCCCAGCCGGTCAGCTCCGAGGCCAGTCGCACGTTCTGGCCGCCGCGCCCGATGGACTGGGAAAGCTGTTTCTCATCCACGATCACGTCCATCGCGTGCGTCTCCTCGTCCACGACGATGGACTGCACCTCGGCCGGGGCGAGCGCGTTGATGACGAACTGCGCCGGGGCGTCGTACCACTGGATGATGTCCACGCGCTCGCCGGCGAGCTCGTTCGACACGCTCTGCACGCGCGAGCCACGCATGCCCACGCACGCCCCGATGGGATCGATGCGCGGATCGACCGAGCTCACCGCGATCTTCGCGCGTAGCCCCGGATCGCGCGCCGCGCCATGGAGTTTAATGAGCCCCTCGCCGGCCTCGGGCACCTCGAGCTTGAAGAGCTCGATGAGGAGTTTGGGCGCGGTGCGCGACAAAAACAGCTGCGGGCCGCGCGGCACCGATTTGACTTCCTCGAGCAGCGCCCGGATGCGGTCGCCGGGGCGCAGGCCCTCGCGCGGGATCATCGCCGTCTTCGACAGCAGCGCCTCGGCGTTGCCGAGATCCAGGATGGCGTCGCCGCGCTCCAGGCGTTTGACGACCCCCGTGACCATCTCACCCACGCGGCCGCTATAAAGATTGACGATCAGCTCGCGCTCGGCCTCGCGCACCTTCTGCATGATGACCTGCTTCGCGGCTTGGGCCGCGATGCGCCCGAACTCGACGGGATCGAGCGGATCCTCGACGAAGTCGCCGACCTGGATGTCCGGATTGTGCTTGCGCGCATCGCTGAAGCGGACTTGACGGTCGGGGAACTCGATCGTCTCCACCTCATCCGGCACCACTTCCCAGCGGCGGAAGGTGTCGTAGACACCGGTGTCACGATGGATAGCGACGCGCGCGTCGATATCGCCCTTGTGACGCTTGCGCGTGGCGGTCGCAAGCGCCGCCTCGATCGCCAGGAAGATCGTCTCCTTATCGACGCCCTTCTCGCGCGAGACCGCGTCGACAACCACTAATACTTCGTTACCCATACTCGCTCTCCCGTCGCCTCCGGCGTTCAGAACTTCGGCACCAGCTTGGCCCGCTCGATGCCCGCGAACGCCAGATCAAACCGCTCTTTGTCTACTTCCACCACCACATGATCGTCGGCCACCTCCACCAGGCGGCCGGTGAAATTCTTGCGCCCCTCTGTGGGCTGATACATCCTGACCTTGACGGTCTCGCCGGCGAAGCGCCGGTAATCCGCGGGTGTCACCAGCGGCCGGTCGAGCCCCGGTGAAGACACCTCCAGGGTGTAATGCCCCGGTAATGGGTCCTCGACCTCGAGGATCGCGCTCAGCTGGCGGCTCACATTCGCGCAGTCATCCACCGTCACGCCCTGCGGGCCGTCGATGTAGACCCGCAGCGTTGGGCTGTGACGGCCCCCCGCCAGCTCCACATCCACCAGCTCAAAACCCAGGGCCTCGACCCCGGGCGTAAGCAGCCGGCGTAACTCGACCCGCAGACTCTGCATAACTTCTTGCCCCAGAAAACAAAAGTGGGCGCACGGCCCACTTTCTTCTCCCAATTCCGGCTTAAATTATAAGCACTTCCGCCCTAATCGGAAAGTACCGCGTGAACCGCGGCCTCCCGGCCAAAACAAAAGGCCCCGTACCCGGGGCCTTTCTTCTTATTAAATTATGGTAGCGGGGGTAGGATTTGAACCTACGACCTTCGGGTTATGAGCCCGACGAGCTGCCAGGCTGCTCCACCCCGCAATAAGGGAGGCGCAGTCTACCTAATGCGGCAGGGCAATTTCAAGGAAACTTTATATTTTCAGTCGAAATCATAGTGCTTGCGCACCGGCTCGCGGATGTCCCAGGTGCAGGACAGCCCGGCGGGAAAGGTCACGAAATCGCCCGTACGCAGGGTCACGGGCTTACCACCCTCGGGGGTAACGATCACCTCGCCTTCGAGGAAGTAACAGATCTCTTTGGCCTCGTAGGTCCAGGGAAACCGGGATACCTCCTTGGTCCAGATCGGCCAGTCGTAGACGCCGATCACCTCGAGCTTCGCCGGACTCGGGTTGTGCTCGACGCGGATCTCGTGCATATCTGGTTCTCCCCCTCACGCAAGTGGCGCGATTGTAGCCGCCGCGGCCGGGACGGGGCAACGCGCGGCGTCCTTATAGAAACGCCAGAAACAGCCAGTACACCAGGACGTTCACCAGGGTCAGCGGGATGCCGATGCGGGCGAACTCGAAAAACCCGAGGGTATGGCCGCCGCGCTTCTCGGCGTTCTGGATGATGATGACGTTGCTCGCCGCCCCGAGGATCAGGAGATTGCCCGCGAGCGTGCTGCCCGCCGCAAGCGCGAGCAGCACCGGCGTATCGGCCCCGGCGTGGGTCAGCATCGGGAGCATCAGCGCCACCAGCGGCACGTTGGAGATCAACTGGCTCAGCAGCACGCCGGTGGCGAAGACGCCCCCCACCGAAGCCAGATCGAGTTGCCAGCGCGCCATCAGCGCCTGAAAAAACCCGGAGCTCCACACGCTTTCCATCAACACGAACATGGCCGCGAAGAAGGCGAGCGTGCGCCAGTCGATGTGCCGCAGGATGCGCCAGCGTTGGGGGCTGAAGAGCAGGATCGGCGCCGCGGCCGCGAGCGCAATCCAGGTCAGCCGGAAATCGAGCGCCGGCGCGAGGAACGCCAGCGCGACCTTGAGCAGCGCGAGCGCCACGAGCGACACCAGCGCCATGCGCGCGAGGCCGGCGAGCGGCCGGTCGCGCAGTTCCTGGCGCACGTGCACCAGGGCCTCGCCGTGAAAGCTCTCGCGATAGACGAGCTTCAGGACCAGGAACGCCGCCACCAGGTTGATCGCGGTCGGCAGCGCCAGATGCCGGAAAAACTCGACGAACGGATTGTCCATGCGGCCGTGGATCGCCACCAGAAGATTCTGCGGGTTGCCGATCGGGCTCACGACGCTGCCGAGCGTCACGCCGAAGGCGAGCGCGAGCAGCAGGACCTTGGGCGACATCCGGTGCTGTTTCGCCAGCAACAGCACGAGCGGCGTGCCGATGACGGCGAGGGTATCGTTCATGAGGAACGCCGAGGCGGCCCCCGCTCCGAAGAGAATCATCAGGATCAGGCCGTCGGCCGTCCGGGCGCGGCGGAACGCCCTATAGGAAAGGTGGAACAGGTACCCGCTTTCCTCGAGCGCCTGCCCGACGACGAACACCCCGAACAGGAACAGCATCACGTCCGGATCGATGGCGTGCAGCGCCGCCGCCGGGCCGATCTCTCCGGTGGCGAGCACCGCGGCCGCCCCCAGCAGCATGATCAGCCAGATCGGCAGCCGCAGCCGCCGGATCCCCCGCACGGCGATGAGGACGAATACCAGGGTCAGGACGACAACGGGAATCGGCATGGGGGCAGTTTAGTCCACGGATTCTGAGCCGCGCGCCGCCGCCTCCGAGGTTTCATCCTGGAAAAAGCAGTTGTCCGCAGATTTCGCAGATTAACGCAGATGAATCATTTGGTTCGAATGACTGCCTGGCGCACCCGTATGGTGAGAGAAGGAGAGTCAATAACATTTTTACTTAAAATCTGCGGAAATCTGCGTAATCTGCGGATGCAATCGCCGTTTTTAGGTTCATCCGCGGCCGCCCCGGGCACGCCGGCCTGCGGCGGTCGATCAGCGCCTCGACGGACCCCTCTATAGGTGCGGCGTTCGGGCGATACGCGTCGGAAATTTTCGACGGCTGTCTTCTTCGCGTTTCGATCAACCCCATCGGCCGCCGGTCCGATGACCGCCGACTTCCGTCATCGCGCGGCTGTACAAAAACGAAACCGCTGCTAACTTATAATATGCGGAAGCGGCCGCAACCACGGCCCGTCCGCGCCCGCATCGAAGGATTGGAGAGACCATGCAAAACAGAAATCGCCTGGCGCAGGCATGCGCCGCCGCCCTGCTCGGGCTTTCCGTTGTTGCCGCCGCCCAAGACAGCACCGACACCCAGGCCGCCGCCCCGCTTGCACCCCAGGTCACGGACGCTACCCGCGAACCCTCGCCAGGGACCGAGGCCGACCAGGTCGCGGCCGCTTCCGCGCCGAGCACCGACGGCACGAGCTTACAGGACCTTAAGGTTTACCCCACGTTCTAGGGACCGCGAAGAATCGCGGGCGCATCGGGCGGTACTCCGCGGGGCGCGGCGGCGCCCGTAACTCACCGAATACCCTGGATCGCCTGGCGGCAGAGGTCGATCAGTGCGCCGATCCATGGCATGCTGACGAGCAGCGACAAGGCGTTCGCGCCGAGCAGCACCTTGACGTCCCCGCGCGCCGCGATCGGGGAGCGATCCTCGGCATCGTCGAAGTACATGAGCTTCACCACCCGCAGGTAGTAATAGGCCCCGATCACGGCGAGGAGCACCGCCGCGACCGCGAGCCAGACGAGCCCGGCATTCACCACGCTCTGGATCACCAGGAGCTTGGCGTAGAACCCGACCGTGGGCGGCACACCCGCCATGGAGAACATCAGCAGCATCATGAGGAACGCGTACCACGGGCTCCGCTGATTCAGACCCTTGAAGTCCGCAAGCCGCTCGGCCTCGAAGCCCGCGCGCGACAGCAGCACGATCATGCCGAAGGAACCGAGGCTCATCACCGCGTAGACCAGCACGTAAAACAGCGCCGAGCTGTAGCCGTTGGGCGAGGCGCTCAGGATACCGAGCAGGAAAAATCCCGTGTGCGAGATCGAGGAGTACGCGAGCATGCGCTTCAAGTTGTCCTGGGCGATCGCAACGATGTTGCCGATGCCCATGGAGAGCACCGCGAGGATCACCAGCATGTCCTGCCACGAGGCCGACAGATGCTCCACACCCCCGATGAGAAGCCGCATGACGAGCGCAAACGCGGCAAGCTTCGGGGCGGTGCCCAGATAGAGCGTCACCGCAGTCGGCGCGCCGTGGTAGACGTCCGGCACCCACATGTGGAACGGCACCGCACCGAGCTTGAAGGCGATCCCGACGACGACGAACACAAGACCGAAGACCAGCAATGTGTGGTCCGGCGGCAGCGCGGAGACCGCCTGGCGCACGGTGGCGATATCGAGGCTGCGGGTCACACCGTAGAGCATGGACATGCCGTAGAGCAGCATCCCCGAAGCGATCGCGCCGAGCACAAAATACTTCATCGCCGCCTCGGTCGCCTGGTCGGAGTCGCGCTGGAACGCCACCATCGCGTAGAGCGAAAGCGACAGCAGCTCGAGCCCGAGATAGAGCGTGAGGAAATGGCTCGCCGACACCATCGCCATCATACCCACCACGCCGAAGAGCCCGAGCACGAAGTACTCCCCGCGGAACATGCCACGGTCCCGGAGATAGTCCCGCGAGTAGGCGAACACAAAGAACGTGACGAGATAGATCGCGAGCTTGAGCACCCCCGCGAGCACATCGGCCACGAACATGCCGTTGAACGCGTAGCCCGGCGCCGCCAGCCCCTGCACCGTGAGCACCGCGGCGCCGGCGAGCGTAAGCTGCGTGAGCAGATACGACACCACCCGCCGCGGCTCGGTGAGGAACAGGTCCACGATCAGGATCATGCAGGCCATGGAGAACACGAAGATCTCCGGGGCCGCGGGCAGGACGTTTGCGGTGATGAAAGTCATATATTAGTTCTCGCCGCAGAGGCGCAGAGAACGCAGAGAAATTCTCGCCGGATCTGGAAACAGTTTTTGTATCATCGCTTTGCTTTCCTCTGCGCCCTCTGCGTCTCTGCGGCAAATAATCTTAGAGCTTCGACACCGACACCTGTTGCAGCAGGTGCTCGACCGAGGCGTGGGTGAGGTTCAGGAACGGGTCCGGCCAGACGCCCATCGCCAGCACCGCAACCGCAAGCGCGGCGAGGTACAGCGCCTCGCGCGCGTCGATGTCTTGAAGCCCCGCCACCTGATCGTTCGCCACCGCCCCGAAGATCACGCGCTTGTACATCCAGAGCGTATAGGCCGCGCCGAAGACCAGCGTGGTACCGGCAAGGAACGCGTACCACACGTTTACCTGGAACGCGCCCAGAATCACCAGAAACTCGCCGACGAAGCCCGAGGTACCGGGCAGCCCGGTGTTGGCGAGCGCGAACAGCATCATGAACGAGGCGAAGATCGGCATGCGGTTCGCCACGCCGCCGTAGTCCCTGATCTGGCGCGTGTGCATGCGATCGTAGAGCACACCGACGCAGAGAAACAGCGCCCCGGAGACAAAGCCGTGCGAGATCATCTGGATGATGCCGCCCTCGATGCCCTGGGCGTTAAAGATGAAAAACCCGAGCGTCACGAAACCCATGTGGGCGATGGAGGAGTAGGCGATGAGCTTCTTCAAGTCCTCCTGCACCAGCGCCACAAAGCCGATGTACACGATGGCGATGAGCGAGAGCAGGATCATGAACCCGGCGAGCTCGTGCGAGGCGTCCGGGGTTATGGGCAGCGAGAAGCGCAGGAAGCCGTAGGCCCCCATCTTGAGCATGATGGCCGCCAGGATCACCGAGCCCCCGGTCGGGGCCTCCACGTGTGCGTCGGGGAGCCAGGTATGCACCGGCCACATCGGGACCTTCACGGCGAAGGCGGTGAAGAGCGCAAGGAAAATCAGTATCTGCGGGATGCGCCCGAGCTTAAGTTCGTGCCAGGCAAGGATGTCGAAGCTCCCGGACTGGTAATAAAGATAAATCAGCGCCACCAGCATCAGCACCGAGCCGAGGAAGGTGTAGAGAAAAAACTTGACGGCGGCGTACACCCGGTTGGCGCCGCCCCACAGGCCGATGATGATGAACATCGGCACCAGCATCGCCTCCCAGAAGACGTAGAACAGGATGCCGTCGAGGGCGCAGAACACGCCGATCATCAGGCCCTCCATGATGAGGAAGGCCGCCAGGTACTGCGACACCTTCACCTGGATCACGCGCCAGGCGGAGACGATCACGAGCACCGTGCTGAAACTGGTGAGGAGAATCAGCAGCAGCGATATGCCGTCGATCCCCAGGCGATAGCGGATGCGGAAGGCCTCGATCCAGGCGTAGTCCTCCCCGAACTGCATCGCGTGCGTGCCGGGATTGAAGCCGGTGTAGAGCGGCAACGTGACGAGGAAGGTCATGATCGCCACGACGAGACTCAGGTCGCGCGCGAGCGGTGCGCGCCGGTCGCCGGTCGCGGCCACGGCGATCCCGCCGACGATCGGCAGCCAGATGGCGAGGCTCAAGACGTGCTCGGTGAACATGGCGGCCTATCGATGCAGGAAAAAGGTGAGCAGGAGAAACAGCCCGAGGATCATGGCGAAGGCGTAGTGGTACACGTAACCCGACTGGATGTGGCGCATCACGGCCGACACCCAGCCGATCGCGCGCGCGGTGCCGTTCACCGCGATCCCGTCGATAAGCTTCTCATCGCCCACTTTCCACAGCGCGTCCCCGGCGGCGCGCGCGCCGGCGGCGAACACCTTGTCGTTGAACTCATCGAACCCGTACTTGTTGATCAGCACGGTGTAGACGAGCCTGAATCGCGCGCGCACCTGGTCGGGAAGCTCCGGATAGCGCACGTACATGAGGTACGCCAGCCCGAGCCCGCTCATCGCGAGCAGGAACGGCGCCGACTGCAGCCCGTGGGCGATGAGCGGTCCGAGCCCGTGGTACCCGGCGCCCAGGTGCGCCATGGCGGCGTGCGCCGGGAGCACCTTGATGGAGTCTGCGAAAAAGCGCCCGAAGAGCAGCGGCTCGATGGTGAACCAGCCGACGATGAGCGAGGGGATCGCGAGCAGCACGAGCGGGACGGTCACCACAGCCGGCGATTCGCGCACGTGCTCCAGGGTGTGCTCGTCCATGCGCGGTTTGCCGTGGAAGGTGAGGAAGATCATGCGGAAGGTGTAGAACGCCGTCACGAAGACGCCCAGCAACACCGCGAGATACGCGAACGTGCTGCCCGGAATCCGCGAGTGATGCACCGCCTCGATGATCATGTCCTTGGAGAAAAACCCGGCGAAGCCGGGGAAACCGATGAGCGCGAGCGCCCCGACCCAGGCGGTCAGGAACGTGATCGGCATGTATTTCTTCAAGCCCCCCATCTTGCGCATGTCCTGCTCGTGGTGCAGCGCGATGATGACGGAGCCCGCGGCGAGGAACAGCAGTGCCTTGAAGAAGGCGTGGGTCATGAGATGGAAGATGCCGACCGCGTAGGCCGAGGCCCCGAGCGCCACCATCATGTAGCCGAGCTGGGACAGCGTCGAATACGCCACCACGCGCTTGATGTCGTTCTGCACGATGCCGAGCAGCCCGGTGAAGAAGGCGGTGATGGCGCCGATCACGAGCACCACCGACAGCGCGGTCTCGGACAGCTCGTAGAGCGGCGACATGCGCGCGACCATAAAGACGCCCGCGGTCACCATGGTCGCGGCGTGAATCAGGGCCGAGATCGGCGTCGGGCCCTCCATCGAGTCCGGCAGCCACACGTGCAGCGGTACCTGCGCGCTCTTGCCCATGGCGCCGACAAAAAGCAGGATGCAGATGAGCGTCAAAACGCTCCAGTCCGCGCCGGGGAGAACCTGCAGGGTCTGGCCGAGGAGCTGCGGGGCAATGGCGAACACCGCCGCGTAGTCGAGTGAGCCGAAGTAGTGATAGATCGCCGCGATCCCGAGCAGAAAACCGAAGTCGCCCACGCGGTTCACGAGGAAGGCCTTCAGGTTCGCGTAGATCGCCGACTCGCGCGTGAACCAGAAGCCGATCAGAAGATAGGACACCAGGCCCACCGCCTCCCAGCCGAAGAAGAGCTGGAGGAAGTTGTTCGCCATCACGAGCATCAGCATCGAGAAGGTGAAGAGCGCGATATAGCTGAAGAAGCGCTGGTAACCCGGGTCGTCGTGCATGTAACCGATGGTGTAGATGTGCACCATGAGCGAAACGAAGGTGACCACCGTCATCATCAGCGCGGTGAGCGGGTCGATGAGGAAACCGATCTCGAGCGGGATGCCGCCGCTCACGGCCCAGGTGTACACCGTGCCGTTGAAGTGGTGGCCCGCGAGCACGTCCGGCAGCACGACGAACGCCGACAGCCCGAACGAGAGCGTCACGCCCAGAACCGCGGCGGTGTGGGCGCCGCGCCGCCCGATCTTCCACCCGAGCAGGCCCGCGAGCGCCGCTCCCAGCAGGCAGCTGAGCGGGATCAGGAGATAGATGGTCTGCATCGTCACGCCGAACATACGCTAGCCCTTCAAGGTGTCCAGGTCTTCGACGTTGATCGAGCGGCGATTGCGGAACACCGCCACCAGGATCGCCAGGCCGATGGCCGACTCGGCGGCGGCGACCGTGAGGATGAAGAACACGAACACCTGACCGGAGATGTCGCCGAGATAATGCGAAAAGGCGACAAAATTGAGGTTCACCGCCAGCAGCATGAGCTCGATCGCCATCAGCAGAATCACCAGATTCTTGCGATTAAGGAAGATGCCCACGACCGCGATCGAAAACAGGATCGCGCCGAGGATCAGGTAATGGCTGAGCGGTATCATTTTCTAATTTAATTTGGAACCGCAGATGAACGCAGATGAACGCAGATCAAGAAACACACGTTGGTTCCAAACATATTTTTATCCGCGTTCATCTGCGTTTATCTGCGGTTTCCAAAATATTAAGTTTTCTTTTCGGCGCGCATCTTGACCAGGCGCACGCGCTCGTTACGGTTCACCCGGATCTGCTTGCCCGGGTCCTGGTACTTGGTGTCCTTGCGCCGGCGCAGCGTGAGCGTGATCGCCGCGACGATCGCCACCAGCAGGATCAGCGCGGCGATCTCGAACGGATAGGCGTACACCGTGTAGATCTGCCGGCCGAGGGCGCGGGTGTTGCTGTAGTCCGCGGGTAATGCCGCCGGCTCCGGCATGCGCTCGGGGCCGAACTGGCCGGAGGCCAGGACGATCGCCATCTCGAGTACGAGCAGCACCGCCACCAGGCCCCCGATCGGCAGATACTCGCCGAAGCCCTCGCGCAGACGCACCAGGTTGATATCGAGCATCATGACCACGAACAGAAACAGCACCATCACCGCGCCGACGTACACCAGCACCAGCGTGATCGCCAGGAACTCCGCCTGCAGCAGCAGCCACACCCCCGCGGCGCTGAAGAAGGCAAGCACCAGAAACAGCGCCGCCTTCACCGGGTTGCGCACGGTGATGACCATGGCCGCGGCGAACACCAGCACCGTGGCAAAGAAGTAAAAGACGAACTGTTTAAATTCCATAATTATCTTTGGAACCGCAGATGAACGCAGATAAACGCAGATAAGAAAATAAATTCTTTGTTTTGCCGTTTCGATCTGCGTCCATCTGCGTTTATCAGCGGTTCCACATTCTTATCTATATTTCGCGTCGGCCGCCTTCGCGGCCGCGATCTCATTTTCGTACTTGTCGCCCAAGGCGAGCAGCCGATCTTTCGCGTAGAGCAGGTCGCCGCGGCGCTCGCCATGATAATCGATCGTCTGGGTGAGGACGATGGAGTCCACCGGGCAGGCCTCCTCGCAGAACCCGCAGTAGATGCACTTGGCGAGGTCGAGGTCGTAGCGCGTGGTGCGGCGCGTGCCGTCGGCGCGCGGCTGCGACTCGATCGTGATGGCGAGCGCCGGACACACCGCCTCGCAAAGCTTGCAGGCGATGCAGCGCTCCTCGCCGTTCGGGTAGCGGCGCAGCGCATGCAGCCCGCGAAAGCGCGGGCTCATGGGGGTGCGCTCGTCCGGGTACTGGACCGTGATCTTGCGCGCGAACAGGTGCCGGCCGGTCAGCATCAGGCCCCTCAGGAGCTCGATCAGCAGGAAGGTGTTGAAGTAGCGTTTGATCGCGTTCATGGTCGGCGCCAAATCTCCGTCAGTGTAGCGGCGGGAAGCCCCACGGCGTCAGGAACTTGGCCGCGCCGATCACCGCGATCCACACCAGGGTCACGGGGATGAACACCTTCCAGCCGAGCCGCATGATCTGGTCATAGCGGTAGCGCGGGAAGGTGGCGCGGAACCACACGAAACAGAACAGCAGGAACGTGATCTTCGCGAGCAACCAGTGGATCCCGCCGCCGAGCAGCCCCCCGAGCACCGGGATCGCCAGCACGCCCGGAGACAACAACCCATCGAGCGGCGACAGCCACCCGCCGAGGAACATGACCGCGGTCAGGGCCGAGATCAGGATCATGTTGGCGTACTCGGCCAGGAAGAAGATCGCGAACGCCATGCCGGAATACTCCACGTGGAATCCGGCGACGATCTCGGATTCGCCCTCGGCGACGTCGAACGGCGCGCGGTTCGTCTCGGCGATCCCGGAGATGAAGTACACCAGAAACAGCGGAAACAGCCAGAGGAAATACCAGTGGTGCAGGCCGCCGGCCTGCGCGTGCACGATCTCGCGCAGATTCAGGCTGCCCGCGGCCATGAGCACGCCCACGAGCGCGAAGCCCATGGCGATCTCGTAGGCCACGATCTGCGCCGCCGAGCGCATCGCGCCCAGGAAGGCGTACTTCGAGTTCGAGGCCCAGCCGGCGACGATCACGCCGTACACGCCCATCGAGGTGAGCGCGAGGATGAAGAGCAACCCGGCGTCGATGTCCGTGAGCCAGATCGTGTCGGTGAACGGGATCACCGCCCAGGCCACGATCGCCGGGACGAAGGTGAGCACCGGCGCGGACACGAACAGGAACTTGTTCGCGTTCGTCGGGACGATGACCTCCTTCAGGAGCAACTTCACGCCGTCGGCGATCGGCTGCAGCCACCCGCGCGGTCCCACGCGATTGGGACCGATGCGCACCTGGATGTAACCGATGACCTTGCGCTCGGCGAACGTGAGGTACGCGACCGCGAGCAGCAGCGGCGCGATAATCAGCACGATCTTGCCGAGGTTCAGCAGCGCGATCTGCGACCAACCCGGGAACCAGCTCCAGAGGGAAAGCGCGAGCTCGGTCATGTGCCCGCCCGCACCACGCTCGCCGGCCCGTGCGCCCCGAGGCCCGCGGTCTCGGGATAACCCGAGGGCACGAGCACGCAGCCGTCCGGCACGCGCTCATCGAGGACCAGCCCAAGCTCGGCTGCGCCCTCCTGCATCACAACGCGTACGCTGTCACCTTCGCTGAGGCCGAGGCTGCGCGCCTGATCCGCGTTCATGCGCGCCGCGGGCCCGGGATTGTCCGCGGTCTTCTGAAGCGCCGGCGCGCGGCGCGTGAGCGCGTCCACGGCGTAGATCGGCACCTCCGCCAAACGCAGCACCTGCCCCGCGGCAAGCGACATCTTCTCGGTCCCGGCCGGCCTGGGCCAGGAGGCCAAACGCGCCGAAGGCGCGACCTTCGAGAGATCGATCTCGCGGCGCACGTCCTCGACGCTCATCTGCTCGAAGCCGGAGAGACCGAGGACATTCCCGAGCACGCGCAGGATCTTCCAGCCCGGCCGCACCTGGCCCGGCGGCTCGACCGCGCCGCTAAACGCCTGCGCCCGGCCCTCGGCGTTGACAAAGGTGCCGGCGGTTTCGGTGAAGGGCGCGAGCGGCAGCCACACATCGGCGTATTCCGCCGCGCGCGAGCGGTACGGGGATGGCCGGTAGGTCGTGAGCATCACGACGAACTCCGCGGCCTGCATCGCCGCCACGGCGCGCGCCGGATTGATGCAATCGAGCTCGGGCTCCACGCCGAGCAGAAGATAGCCCTTGAGCAGCCGGCGCAGCATCTCGAGCGCGTGGCGCCCGGCCTTCGTCGGCGCGCCCATCGGCCCGCGCTGCGGGACACAGCCGGCGAGCCACCCGCCGGCGCTGTTCGCGGGCGGCGTGAGCCCGAGGCTCGCCCCGCTCGTCTCGGCGATGAACTGCGCCACCGCCTTGAGCGCCGCCGCCTGCGGATGCGACAGCGCGAAGCTGCCCAGCAGGATCGCGGCGTTTTTGCTTCGGGCGAGCGTCTCGGCGATCGCCTGTTCGGCCGCACCCGGCGCGCCCTCGCCCGCCAGCGCCTTGATCTCGGCGGGGATGCCGGCCTGCCGGTGCGCGGCGAGCGCCGCGGCGACGCCGAGGAGCGACCGCACCATGTCCGCGGGGTCGGCAATAACCTTGTGCGCGAGCCGGTAGTTGAAGGCGTAGTCGAGCGGGTTGATCGCCATCACGGCCGCGCCCTTCACCGCGGCTTTGCGCACGCGCAGATTGAGCAGCGGCTGGTCCTTGCGCAGATTGGAACCGATCAATAGCACCGCATCCAGATTCTCGAACTCGGCGATCGACCGGCCGAGATACGGGAAAACCGGCGCCACCTCGTCGTCGCCGAAGTCCACCTGCCGCAGGCGGTGATCCACGTTGCCCGAGCCCAGCGCGCGCATGAGTTTCTGCAACAGATAAAACTCCTCGAGCGTCGAGCCGGGCGTGGCGAGCGCGCCTAATTGCTCCGCCCCGTGCGCGGCGAGAACCCGCTTCAGGCCGGCGACGGCGAATTCGAGCGCGCTGCTCCAGTCGGTCTCCTCCCACTGGTTCCCGCGGCGGATCATGGGGTGAAGCAACCGCTCATCGCTATTCAGGGCCTCGTAGCTGAAGCGGTCGCGGTCGGCGATCCAGCATTCGTTCACGGATTCGTTTTCGCGCGGCAGCACGCGCATCACGCGCCCGCGGCGCACCTGCACGTTGATGTTCGCGCCCACGCAGTCGTGCGGGCTGATGGACGGACGGCTCTGAAGCTCCCACGGGCGCGCGGTGTAGCGATAGGGCCGGGAGGTGAGCGCGCCCACCGGGCAGAGGTCGATGACGTTGCCGGAGAGCTCGGAGTCCACGCTCTTCTCGATATAGGTTCCGATCTCCATGTGCTCGCCGCGACCGGTGGCGCCGAGCTCCATGATGCCGCCGAGCTCTTTTCCGAAGCGCACGCACCGGGTGCAATGGATGCAGCGCGTCATCTCGGTCATGATGAGCGGGCCGATGTCCTTGTCCTTCACCGCGCGCTTGGCCTCGGTGTAACGCGAGACATCCTTGCCGTAACCGAGCGCGAGATCCTGAAGCGTGCACTCCCCGCCCTGGTCGCAGACCGGGCAGTCGAGCGGATGGTTGATGAGCAGGAACTCCATCACGCCCCGCTGCGCGTCGTGCGCCTTGTCCGAGCGCGTGCGCACGACCATACCCTCCGCCACCGGCGTGGCGCAGGCGGGCATGGGCTTGGGCGCCTTCTCCACGTCCACCAGGCACATGCGGCAGTTGGCCGCGACCGAGAGCTTCTTGTGATAACAGAAACGCGGGATATAGATGCCGGCGGCGTCGGTCGCCCGGATGATCATCTCTCCCTTGCGCACCTGGATCTTCTGGCCGTTCACCTCGATGGTGACGGTATCCACGGCCGGCACGGCCACGGTCTCGGGCTTGGCGCTCATGGGACATACCTCCCGGTGCCGGGCAGGCAGCGCTTGTGCTCGACGTGATGGGCGAATTCGGGACGGAAATGCCTGAGGAAGCCCTTCACCGGCCAGGCGGCGGCGTCGCCGAGCGCACAGATGGTGCGCCCCTCGATCTTGCCCGCCACGTCGGTGAGCATGTCGAGGTCTTCCGGCCGTCCCTGCCCGTGCTCGATGCGGTGTACCATGCGCGCCAGCCAGCCCGTGCCCTCGCGGCAGGGCGTACACTGACCGCAGGATTCCTCGGAATAAAAATGCGACAGCCGTGCGAGCGCCTGCACCATGCAGGTGGTCTCGTCCATCACGATCACCGCACCGGAGCCGAGCGCCGAGCCGGCCTTGGCGAGCGCATCGTAATCCATGGTGCAGTCCATGATGACGTCCGCGGGCAGCACCGGCATGGACGACCCGCCGGGGATCACGGCCTTCAGCCGGTGTCCGTGGCGCACGCCGCCGGCGAGCTCGAGGAGCTTCGCAAACGGCGTACCGAGCGGTACCTCATAGTTGCCGGGCCGGTTCACGTGGCCCGAAACGCTGAAGATCTTGGGTCCGCCGTTGTTCGGCTTGCCGATGTTGAGGAACCACTCGGCACCGTTCTTGAGGATGCCCGGCACCGAGGCCAGGGTCTCGGTGTTGTTGATCGTCGTCGGCCGCCCGAACAGGCCGTAGCTCGCCGGAAACGGCGGCTTGTAGCGCGGAAGCCCCTTTTTGCCCTCGATGGATTCCAGCAGCGCCGTCTCCTCGCCGCAGATGTAGGCGCCCGCGCCCAGATGCGTATAAAGATCGAAGTCCACGCCCGCGCCGAGGATGTTCTTGCCGAGCAGCCCGGCGTCGTACGCCTCCTTGAGCGCCCCCTCGAAACGCTCATACGGCTCCCAGAACTCGCCGCGGATGTAGTTGTAGCCCACGGTCGCGCCGATGGTGTAGCCGGCGATGGCCATGCCTTCGATGAGCGCATGCGGGTTGAATCTCAGGATATCGCGGTCCTTGCAGGTGCCCGGCTCGCCCTCGTCGGAGTTGCACACGATGTACTTCTGGCCCGGGGCGGATCGCGGCATGAAGCTCCATTTGAGCCCGGTCGAGAATCCCGCGCCGCCGCGCCCGCGCAGCGCCGACTTCTTCAGGTCCTCGATGATGGCCTCGGGCGGCGTTTTTTCCGCAAGCATCTTCCGCCACACCTCGTAGCCGCCGCTCGCCTGGTACGTCGCGAGCGTCCAGGGTCTGTCGACCTTGAGATTCTTGAACAGGAACTCGTTCAGCATGGCCTATTTGAGCCCCCGGGTGAAAGGGCGCGCGCGCAGCGCGCAACGGCTCGCCCCCCTCTCCCGCCGGGAGAGGGGATGGGGGTGAGGGCACGCGACGGCAAACCCGCGCCTCACTTCAGCTTCTCCAATATCTCACCCACCTTCTCCGGCGTGAGATTCTCGTAGTATTGTTTCCCGATCTGCATCATGGGCGCGCCCACGCAGGCGCCGAGGCACTCGACTTCTTTCAAGGTGAATTTACCGTCCGCCGTGGTCTCGCCGAGCTTCACGCCGAGTTTCTGCTCGAGGTGCCCGACCACGAGCTCGCTCCCGCGCAGCAGGCACGAGATGTTGGTGCACACGCAGATCTTGTGGCGGCCGATGGGCTTCAGGTCGTACATCGTATAGAAGGTCGCGACCTCGTACACCGCGATCGGCGGCATCCCGAGATAGTCCGCCACCGCGTCCATGATCTCGCTCGTGAGCCGCCCGCCGTTGCCCTCCTGCGCGATGCGCAGCGCCGCCATCACCGCCGACTGGCGCCGGTCCGGCGGATACTTCGAGATCCAGCGGTCGATCTCCGCGAGTGATTGTTTGGATAACATACTAATGTTTGACGCAAAGACGCAAAGACGCAAAGAAAACATACGTACGAGTAAAACCGAAATGACTCATGGTCACCGGGTCGTGCGCATATATTCTTGTGTTCTTGATTTTCACTCCGGGTGTCCTTTGCGTCTTGGCGCTTTTGCGTCAAAAACTCATAGCCTACCGATCGACCTCGCCGAACACGATGTCCTGCGTGCCGATGATCGCCACCACATCCGCGATCATGTGGCCGCGCACCATCTCATCGAGCGCCGACAAGTGCGCGAAGCCGGGCGCGCGGATCTTGACGCGGTAGGGCTTGTTCGCGCCGTCCGAGACGAGATACACCCCGAACTCGCCCTTGGGGTGCTCCACCGCCGCGTAGGCCTCGCCCTCCGGGATACAGTAGCCCTCGCTGAAGAGCTTGAAGTGGTGGATGAGCGACTCCATGTCCGTTTTCATCTGCTCGCGCCTGGGCGGCACGATCTTGTAATCGTCGACGATCACCGGGCCCGGATTCTGGCGCAGCCACTCGACGCACTGGCGGATGATGCGGTTCGACTGGCGCATCTCCTCGACGCGCACCAGGTAGCGGTCGTAGCAGTCGCCGTTCACGCCCACGGGGATGTCGAAGTCGAGCCGGTCGTACACCTCGTAGGGCTGCTTCTTCCGAAGATCCCACTCGATGCCGCTGCCGCGCAGCATCGGCCCCGAGAAGCCGAGCTGCAGCGCCCGTTCGGGGCTGACGACACCGATGCCCACGGTGCGCTGCTTCCAGATGCGGTTGTCGGTAAGCAGCGTCTCGTACTCGTCCACGTGCTTCGGGAAGCGCTCGGTAAAGTCCCAGATGAAGTCGAGCAGCGTGCCCTGGCGGTTGGCGTTGAGCCGCGCCACGTCTTTTTCGCCGTGCCACTTCGAGGGCTGATACTTGGGCATCGAGTCGGGCAGATCGCGGTAAACCCCGCCCGGGCGGTAATAGGTCGCGTGCATGCGCGCACCGGAGACCGCCTCGTAGCAGTCGAACAGGTCCTCGCGCTCGCGGAAGCAGTACAGGAACACCGTCATCGCGCCGATGTCGAGCGCGTGCGCGCCGAGCCACAGCAGGTGGTTCAGGACGCGCGTGATCTCGTCGAACATCACGCGGATGTACTGCGCCCGGATCGGCGGCGCGAGGCCCAGGAGCTTCTCGATGGCGAGCACATAACCGTGCTCGTTGCACATCATCGAGACGTAATCGAGCCGGTCCATGTAGCCGATGGACTGGTTGTAGGGCTTGCTCTCGGCGAGCTTCTCGGTGCCGCGGTGCAAGAGCCCGATATGCGGGTCGGCGCGCTGGATCACCTCGCCGTCGAGCTCGAGCACGAGCCGCAGCACCCCGTGCGCGGAGGGGTGCTGCGGCCCGAAGTTCATGGTGTAATTTCTAATCTCAGCCACGGGCGAACCCCTCCCCCCGGATCAGGCGCGGCACGAGCACGCGCGGCTCGATCGAGACCGGCTCGTACACCACGCGCTGCTTCGCCGCGTCGTAGCGCATCTCCACCTGCCCGATGAGCGGGAAGTCCTTGCGGAACGGATGCCCGATGAAGCCGTAGTCGGTGAGGAGGCGGCGCAGGTCGGGGTGGCCCTCGAACACGATCCCGAAGAGATCGAACGCCTCGCGCTCGTACCAGCCGGCCGAGCTCCAGATCGAGACCGCCGAATCCACCCGCGGCATCTCGTCGTCGAGAAAGACGCACAGGCGCAGTCTGTGGTTGCGTTTGAGCGAAAGCAGGTGATAGACGACCGCAAACCGCGGCCCTTCGCGCCGCCCCTCGGGCGACTCCATCCCATACTCGAGATAATCCACACCGCAGACGTCCATCAACTGCTCGAAGGCGAGCTCCGGGTCGTCGCGCAGGATGCGGCAGGCTCGCAGCAACTCCTCGCGCTTGATCTCGAGCGTAAGCTCCCCCACATGCTCGCGCGCGGCGAGCACGGCGTCGCCGAATTTCTCGGTGGCGTGCGCGGCGAGGTGCTGAAGCGAATCAGTCATGGACGGGGTTCCGATCGGGCCGTCAACGGGCGATGGTGTGCGTGCGGCGGATCTTGTTCTGAAGCTGCATGATGCCGTAGAGCAGCGCCTCGGCGGTCGGCGGGCAACCCGGGACGTACACGTCCACCGGCACGATGCGGTCGCAACCGCGCACCACGGAATAGGAATAATGGTAGTAGCCGCCGCCGTTGGCACACGAGCCCATGGAGATCACCCAGCGCGGCTCGGCCATCTGGTCGTAGACCCTGCGCAGGGCCGGCGCCATCTTGTTCACGAGCGTGCCGGCGACGATCATGACGTCGGACTGCCGGGGGCTCGGGCGGAAGATGACGCCGAAACGATCGAGATCGTACCGCGCGGCGCCGGCGTGCATCATCTCGACCGCGCAGCAGGCGAGCCCGAAGGTCATCGGCCAGAGCGACCCGGTGCGCGCGGCGTTGATGAGCTTGTCGGCCGTGGTGGTCACGAAGCCGCGCTCGAGATAACCCTCTATTCCCACTCGAGCGCTCCCCGCTTCCACTCGTAGACGAAACCCACCACCAAGATGCCGAGAAACAGCATCATGGAAACGAACCCGAACAGGCCGATGTCGTTGAGCGCCACCGCCCAAGGGAAGAGGAATGCGATCTCAAGGTCGAAGATGATGAACAGGATCGCGACGAGATAGTAGCGTACGTCGAACGTCATGCGCGAATCCTCGAACGCCTCGAAGCCGCACTCGTAGGGCGAGAGCTTCGCGCTGTCGGGCCGGTTCGGACCGAGCATGCGCCCCATGAGCACCATGGCGCCCCCCATCACCAGCGCCACGGCCATGAAGATCAGAATCGGAAGATAATTCCGCAGCATTCGCGTCCCAGAGTGGTTTTATCTTTATGCTTTTGTCGCGCCACCACCGTATCCGACAGCCGGGCGAGTCTAGGCTGTCGGTGCGCGGAAAGTCAACCTGAAAGGTCAAGTACTCCCCAGGCGCGCTAACCGCTGGACATCAATGAGTTACACCACTTTCTGCGGGGACAAAAACGCCGCGGATCGGGCCACCCTCGCGGCCGCGATCCGTACGAGGATCGCGGCTCTGCTCGGTTGCGGATGTCGCGCGGGATCGGAATCTAAAGATGGTGCCGAAGGTGGGACTCGAACCCACACGGCTTGCGCCACCAGCCCCTCAAGCTGGCGTGTCTACCAGTTTCACCACTTCGGCAGTTTAAAAGATGAATGGACAGGATTTACAGGATTTTTCAGGATTAACAAGATTAAAACATTTCAAGAATTAATCCTGTTAATCCTGCGTAATCCTGTTAATCCTGTCTATCTAATTTACTTCGGGACTTCCGGCGCCTTGGGCGCTTCCGGCGCGGCGCCGGCCGCGGGCGCCTGCGGCGCCGCGGGCTGCTCGACGGTCACGCTCTGTGTCACGCTCGATGAGACCGTCTGCTGCGTCGCAAACCACGCGAGCGCCAGGTTGGCGCTGAAGAAGATGACCGCCAGGATCGCCGTGGTACGGGTGAGAAAATTCGCCGAGCCGCGGCTGCCGAACAGCGTCTGCGAGGCGCCGCTGCCGAAGGCCGCGCCCATGTCCGCGCCCTTGCCCTGCTGCAGCAGCACCAGCCCCACCAGCCCCATCGCTGCGACGACGTCGATCACTAATATAATGTCTCTCATAACTGCATCACTCCGAAATGTCGCGGTAGGCCGCCGGTTAATCGGCCGCGCGGCAGATGCTCAGAAACTCCTCGGCGTTGAGCGAGGCCCCACCGATCAGGCCGCCGTCGATATCGGCCTGACCGAACAACTCCTTGGCGTTCGCGCCCTTGACACTCCCACCATAAAGGATGCGCACGCCACCCGCGACCGCCTGGTCCAGCGCCGCGAGCCTGCCCCGGATAAACGCGTGCACTGCCTGCGCCTGCTGGGGCGTGGCGGTCTTGCCGGTGCCGATGGCCCAGACCGGCTCATAGGCGATCACGGCATGCTTGAACGCCGCGATCCCGTGCGCCGCCAACACCGCATCGAGGCTGCGCGCCACCACGGCCTCGGTCGTGCCGGCCTCGCGCTCGGCGAGCGTCTCGCCCACGCACAGAATCGGGATCAAGCCCGCGGCCTGGGCCGCGCCGAATTTCTGCGCCACAACCTGGTCGTCCTCGCCGTAATAGGCGCGGCGCTCCGAGTGGCCGACGATCGCGTAGCTACAGCCGAAATCCCTGAGCATCGGGCCCGAGATTTCGCCGGTGTACGCGCCGGACTTATGGATACTTAAGTTCTGCCCACCCCAGGCGACAGGAGAGCCGGCAAGCGTCTCGGCCGCAAACGGGATCAGGATGAACGGGGGACAAATTGCGACCTCGGCCTTCACGCCCGCGCCCACGCCGCGCTTGACCGCGCCCACGAGCGCCGCGGACTCGGCGCGGCTGCCGTTCATCTTCCAATTCCCCGCCACCAGCGTCCGGCGCTTGGACATTCTGCCCTCCCCCGTGCGCGATTCCGTCGAAAAACGGGCGCGATGTTACCGTCCGCGTCGCAAGAATGCAATTTGAGAAACTCCACGCAAAGGCGCCAAGGCGCAGAGGACGCAAAGAATTTTCAACCGAAAACAGCCTTTCTCTGCGTCTCTGCGTTGAGTTGTTAGGCCGCTTCTTCCGCGGCGCGCTGGACCGTATCGGCGAGCTGGCGGCTCAGGCGCTCGACCTGGGAGGCGTCACGGCCTTCGACCATCACCCGGACCACGGGCTCGGTGCCGGAGGCGCGCAGCACCACACGCCCGGCATCGGCAAGCTCGCGTTCGGCCTCCCGCAGGGCGCGCTGCACCGGCGGCGAGCCCTTGAGGTCGAAGCGCCGGTGCATGCGCACGTTGATCATGGTCTGCGGATAGATCTCGAGGCCGCTCTTGAGCTCGCCCAGTGACTTGCCGGACTCGCGTAGCGCGGCCAGCGCCTGGAGCGCGGCGACGATCCCGTCGCCGGTGCTCGCGCGGTCGAGGCAGATGATGTGGCCCGAGGTCTCGCCGCCGAGCTCCCAGCCCTTCTCTTGCAACTGCGCCAGCACGTAGCGGTCGCCCACCGGGGCGCGCTCGAACGCAATTCCGTGCGCGCGCAGCGCCTGTTCCAGCCCGAAGTTGCTCATGAGCGTGCCGACGACCCCGCCGCGCAGTCGGCCCGCGCGCTTGCGGTCCAGGGCGATGATGTAGAGCAGGTGGTCGCCGTCCACGATCTCGCCGCGGCCGTCCATCATGATCACACGGTCGCCGTCGCCGTCGAGCGCCAGCCCGAGGTCGGCGCGGTGCTCCCGCACCGCCCGCCGCAGACACTCGGGATGCGTCGAGCCGCAGTCGCGGTTGATGTTGAAGCCGTCGGGCTCATTGGCGACGGCGATGACGTCGGCGCCGAGCTCGCTGAACACCAGCGGTGCGATGTGGTAGGCCGCACCGTTGGCGCAGTCGACGACGATCCTGAGCCCCTCGAGGGAGAGCCGGTGCGGGAACGTGCTCTTGCAGAATTCGATGTAACGCCCGGACGCATCCTCGTAGCGCTTGGCCTTGCCCAGGCGCGCGGAGTCCACCGTCGTAAGCGGCTGTTGCATCATCTCCTCGATCGCAGCCTCCGTCTCGTCGGGAAGCTTCGAGCCGTCGGAGGAGAAGAACTTGATGCCGTTGTCGTCGTAGGGATTGTGCGAGGCGGAGATCACGATGCCGGCACGGGCGCGCGCGGTACGCGTGAGATAAGCGATCGCCGGTGTCGGCATCGGTCCGAGGAGCCGGATATCGACACCGGCGGCGGACAAGCCCGCCTCGAGCGCGGACTCCAGCAGGTAACCCGAGACGCGCGTGTCTTTGCCGATGAGGATCTTGGCGTGGTCCGTCGCGCCCTGGGCAAGCACTCGTCCCGCGGCCCAACCGAGCTTCAAAACCATCTCCGGCGTGATGGGCGCCTGCCCGAGCTTGCCGCGGATGCCGTCGGTACCGAAATAACGCCGCTTGCTCATCGAACCTTCTCCCTTTGCCAAACGTTCGCTCACCGCAGAGAACGCGGAGATCGCAGAGAACAAACCAGAATAGACAGGATTAACAGGATTAAAACGTTTTTTAACGTTTTCGTTTCTAATCCTGTAAATCCTGTTAATCCTGTCTATTCTCCTTATCCCCGTAAACCGCCGCGTACATCCGCAGCGCCTCCACCGTCGGGCCCACGTCGTGGACCCGGACGATCTGCGCTCCATTTTGCACCGCCAGGAGCGCAAGCGCCACACTCGCGTGCGCCCGGCGCCCGACCGGCAGCCCAAGGGCCTTGCCGATCATGGATTTGCGCGACAGCCCCGCAAGCACCGGCACGCCGAGCGCCGCGAACTCCTTGAGCCTTCGCAGTAACTCCAGATTGTGCTCCAGCGTCTTGCCGAAACCGAAGCCGGGATCGACCACTATCCGTACCCGCGCGATACCGGCCGCGACACAGGCCGCGATGCGTGCCTCCAGAAAAGCGCGGATGTCGTTCACGACATCGTCGTACCGCGGGTTGTCCTGCATGGTGCGCGGCTCGCCCAGCATATGCATGAGGCAGACCGGCGTCGCGAGCGCCGCGGCCGCCTCGAGCGCGCCGTCCGCGCGCAGCGCCAGCACATCGTTGATAAACCCCGCGCCGGCGGCGACGGCGGCGCGCATGACTTCGGGCTTCGAGGTATCGACCGAGACCGGGACCGCGATTTCTTTCGCGATCGCTTCGATCACCGGGACCACACGGTCGAGCTCTTCCTGCACCGATACCGGCCGAGCGCCGGGTCGGGTGGACTCGCCGCCCACGTCGATGATCGCCGCGCCCTCCTGCGCCATGCGCACGGCCCCGGCGACGGCTTCGGCGCGGTCAAAAAAAACACCCCCGTCCGAGAAGGAATCGGGGGTGACATTCAGTATCCCCATCACCGTGGGGCGGGCAAGATTAAGCGGCTTTCCTCCGCAATCGAGGATCAGGGGCGAGGGGCGAGGGGCGAGGGGCGAGACGGACGACACGTTCAACGAACCCGCCCTCGAATCTCGCCCCTCGGCCCTCGTACCTGCTTAATGTTCACCCGCCGGCGTGTCCAGGCGCGGCTTGGCGGCCGGCTTGGACCTCGGCTTCTTCGGCTTGTCGGCATTCTTCGAGGCCGGACCGGTCCAGCCGTCGGGCGGGCGCGGCTGCTTGCCCGTCATGATGGCATCGATCTGGCCGGAGTCGAGCGTCTCCCACTCGAGCAGCGCCTTGGCCATGACCTCGATCCGGTCGCGATTCTCCTCGACGATGGCGCGGGCGCGGGCGTACTGCTCGTCGACGATGCGGCGGATTTCCCGGTCCACGGCCTCGGCCACGGCATTGCTCATGTTCTTGTGCGTCATCACATCGCGCCCGAGGAATACTTCGCTCTGGTTGTCGCCGTAGACGCGTGGGCCCATCGCATCCGACATACCCCAGCGCATGACCATGTTGCGCGCGATCTCGGTGGCGCGCTCGAAGTCGTTGGCTGCGCCCGTGGTCATCTGCTGCATGAATATCTCTTCGGCGATGCGCCCACCCATGAGCACCGCGACGGTCGCCAGCAGCGACTCGCGCGAGTGGCTGTAACGGTCTTCGGTGGGCAACTGCATGGTGACCCCGAGCGCGCGTCCCCGCGGGATGATCGTCACCTTGTGCACCGGGTCGGTGCCGGGTATCGACCGCGCCACGACCGTGTGACCGGACTCGTGGTAGGCCGTGTTCATGCGCTCCTTCTCCGGCATCACGATCGAGCGGCGCTCCGCGCCCATCACGATCTTGTCCTTGGCCTTCTCGAAGTCGTCCATGTCCACGAGGCGCTTGTTGGCGCGCGCGGCGAAGAGCGCCGCCTCGTTCACGAGGTTGGCGAGATCCGCCCCCGAGAAGCCGGGCGTGCCGCGGGCGATGATGTTCGCGTCCACGTCGTCCGCCATCGGCACCTTGCGCATGTGGACCTTGAGAATCTGCTCGCGCCCGCGGATGTCGGGCAGCGGCACGTACACCTGCCGGTCGAAACGGCCCGGGCGCAGGAGCGCCGGGTCGAGCACGTCCGGGCGATTGGTCGCGGCGATCACGATCACGCCCTCGGTGCCCTCGAAACCGTCCATCTCGACGAGGAGTTGATTCAACGTCTGCTCGCGCTCGTCGTGCCCGCCGCCCAGGCCCGCGCCGCGCTGGCGCCCAACGGCGTCGATCTCGTCGATGAAGATGATGCAGGGCGCGTGCTTCTTCGCCTGATCGAACATGTCGCGCACGCGCGAGGCGCCGACACCGACGAACATCTCGACGAAATCCGAGCCCGAGATCGAGAAGAACGGCACCTTGGCCTCGCCCGCGATGGCCTTGGCGAGCAGCGTCTTGCCCGTGCCCGGCTGGCCGGTCATGAGAATGCCGCGGGGGATGCGCCCGCCCAGTTTCTGGAACTTGGAGGGATCGCGCAGGAACTCGACCAGCTCCCCGACCTCTTCCTTGGCCTCCTCGACGCCGGCCACGTCCTCGAAGGTGGTCTTGTTCTGCTCTTCGGTCAGCATGCGCGCCTTGCTCTTGCCGAAGCTCATGGCGCCGCGCCCGCCCACGCCGCCCTGCATCTGGCGCATGAAGAAGACCCACACGCCCACCAGCAACAGGAGCGGGAACCAGTTGATGAAGATGGTGAGCAGCAGCGACTGCTCCTCCTGGGGTTTCGCCTCGATGGCCACCCCATGGTCCAGGAGATCGCCGATCAGCCCGGGATCGCCCGGTGAGAAGGTCGTGAAGGATTCGCTCGACTTGAACTTGCCGCTGATCTCGCGGCCCTGGATGGTCACCCGCTCGACCTCATTCTGCTTCACCTTCTGGATGAAGGCGGAATATTCCAGCGGGCGCACCGCCTGCGGGCGGTTGCCGAAATTGTTGAACACCGACATCAACACGATGGCGATGACGAGCCACAGGAGCAGATTCTTGGCGAGATTGTTCAAGCGTTACCTCTTTTCGTTACCGGGCACGAAAGCTATTCCGGAATTACATTTTCCTACGATGCCGCCACCGACTCAATGCACCCGCGATCGCCCCGGAAACCCCTTGCGAGCAGATAGATCTCGCGGCTCTCGGCGCGCGAGGCCTTGGGCTTGCGCGTCGCGAGCTTCTCGAAGCGCTCCCGCATCTGCCGCCGCAGCGCGTCAAACCCCTCGCCCTGAAACGTCTTCACCAGGAGGGTTGCGCCGGGCCTCAGAGTTTTGGCGGCAAACTCGAGCGCGAGTTCCGCCAGATACACGCTGCGCGCCTGGTCGGAAGCGGCGACACCGCTAATATTGGGGGCCATGTCCGAGATTACAAGATCGACGCCGCGTCCCTGAAGCCGTTCCAACACCAAGTTTAGCACCGCCGCCTCGGTGAAATCTCCCTGAATCAATTCAACCCCTTGCAGCGGCTCCATCGGCAGAATATCGACCGCCAGCACCCGTCCGCCCGGGCCCACGCGCTTGACCGCGTACTGCGACCAGCCGCCGGGCGCGGCGCCCAGGTCCACGACCGTCAGGCCGGCCCGAAACAGATGGTCGCGTGCGTCGATCTCGGCAAGCTTATAGGCCGCGCGCGAGCGGAAACCCTCTTTTTGCGCGCGTTTTACGTATTCGTCCTTGACGTGTCGCGCTATCCAGCGCTGGCTGCTTTTGGTGCGAGGCATGGTCAAAAAGCAGTGAGCAGTAAACGGTGAACGGTAAACCGTGAACTGATTACCGATTACCGCTCACGGTTCACCGATCACTGGGTTATACGTAACGAATTTCCAGGATTTCGTAGCTGCGCACGCCGCCCGGAACCTGCACCTCGACCACGTCCCCCTGCTCCTTGCCGATCAGGGCGCGCGCGATGGGGGAGCTGATCGACACCTTTCCCTGCGTGATGTCGGCCTCGTAGTCGCCGACGATCTGATAGGTCACGGCCTTGCCGCTATCCTCGTCCATGAGATCGAGGGTCGCGCCGAAGACGACCTTGCCGCTGGCATTCACGGTCTTGGGGTCGATAATCTGGGCGGCGGCAAACTTCGATTCGAGATCGGCGATCCGGCCCTCCGTGAAGCCCTGCTGCTCCTTGGCGGCATGGTACTCGGCGTTCTCGGAGAGATCGCCGTGCGAGCGGGCCTCGGCGATCGCCTGGATGATACGCGGACGATCGACTGTTTTGAGCCGATGCAGATCCTGCTTGAGCTTCTCCGCACCAGCCACCGTGATGGGCGCCTTCTTCATGCGTGTAGCTCCTTGTGCAGATCCTGCAAACGGAAAACGCTCAACTCGGCGGCCGCGCGATGCGCCTCGCATGCGGCGCGGGCCGCCGCCAACGTCGTGTAATTGGTGACCTTGTACTGCAGCGCCCCGCGGCGGATGGCGTAGGAATCCTCGAGGCTCCGCTTATCGGAAACGGTATTGATGATTATATCGATCTCGTCGTTCGTAATCATGTCCACGATGTGCGGGCGGCCCTCGGACAATTTATTCACCGGCCTGACCGGGACGTCCGCGGCCTCCAGCACCGCGGCGGTGCCGCGCGTAGCGAGAACCTCGAAGCCGTTGCGGCTGAAGTAGCGCGCGACCTCGACGACGCCCTTCTGGTCGGCGTCGCGCACGCTGATGAAGATGCGCCCGGACCTCGGGATCGGGCTGCCGGCGGCAATCTGCGATTTTGAAAACGCCTCGCCGAAACTACGCCCCACGCCCATCACCTCGCCGGTGGATTTCATCTCCGGCCCGAGGATCGTATCGACACCCGGGAACTTGATGAACGGAAACACCGCCTCCTTGACCGAATAATAAGACGGCGTGATCTCACCCCGCACGCCTTGAGCTTTGAGCGACTGCCCCACCATGCAGCGCGCCGCGATCATGGCGAGCGGCCGCCCGGTGGCCTTGGACACATAGGGCACGGTGCGCGAGGCGCGCGGGTTGACCTCGAGCACATAAACCTCGCCGTCCTGGATGGCGTACTGCACGTTCATGAGCCCCACGACCTTGAGCGCCTTGGCCATGACGATCGTCTGCTTGCGCAACTCATCCAGGATCTTCTTTGACAGACTATACGGCGGAAGCGAGCAGGCCGAGTCGCCGGAATGCACGCCCGCCTCCTCGATGTGCTCCATGATCCCGCCGATCACGACCTCGCGGCCGTCGCTCACCGCGTCCACGTCCACCTCGGTGGCGTCGTTCAAGAAGCGGTCGAGCAGCACCGGCGAATCCTCGGACACGCGCACCGCCTCGCGCATGTAGCGCTCGAGATCCTCGCGCGCGTGCACGATCTCCATGGCCCGGCCGCCGAGCACATACGAGGGGCGCACCACCAGCGGGTAACCGATCTTCTCGGCGAGCTTCACCGCCTGCTCGGTGGTGCGCGCGGTGGCGTTGGGCGGCTGGCGGAGCTTGAGCCGGTGGATGAGCTTCTGGAAGCGCTCGCGGTCCTCGGCGACGTCGATGGACTCGGGGCTCGTGCCGATGATGGGCGCGCCGGCCTCATCGAGACCCTGGGCGAGCTTGAGCGGCGTCTGGCCGCCGTACTGCACGATCACGCCCTCGGGCTTCTCGAGCTGGATGATCTCCAAAACATCTTCGAGCGTGAGCGGCTCGAAGTACAGCCGGTCGGAGGTGTCGTAATCGGTGGACACCGTCTCCGGGTTGCAATTCACCATGATGGTCTGATAGCCGTCCGCGCGCAGCGCGAACGAGGCGTGCACGCAGCAGTAGTCGAACTCGATGCCCTGGCCGATGCGGTTCGGGCCGCCGCCCAGCACGATGACCTTGCTCCGCTTCTCGGGCGCGGCCTCGCACTCCTCTTCATAGGTCGAATACATATAGGCCGTGGCCGAAGCGAACTCGGCGGCGCAGGAATCCACCCGCTTGTACACCGGCCGGACCTTGGCCGCATGGCGCCACGTGCGCACCTGCTTTTCCGTCGTGCCAAGCAGACTCGCGAGATACCGGTCGGAAAACCCCTTGCGCTTCCAGGCGCGAAGAAACTCGGTTGTCGGTTTCTTCTTCGCCTGGCGCACGATCGCCTTTTCCGTCTCGATGAGATCGGCGATCTGGGCGAGGAACCAGGGATCGATATGGCACAGGCGGTAGATCTCCGCGAGATCCATGCCGAAGCGAAAGGCCTCGGCGAGATACCACAGGCGCTCCGCGCCCGGCACGCGCAGGGCCTGACTCACGCGCTTGCGCGCCTCCTCGGGCGCGGTCGCGGGATCGAGCTTCGGCTCCAGTCCGTAGGACCCGATCTCGAGCGAGCGTATCGCCTTTTGCAGCGACTCCTGGAAAGTTCGCCCGATGGCCATCGCCTCGCCCACCGATTTCATCTGGGTCGTGAGCGTGGGGTCGGCCTTGGGGAATTTCTCGAAGGTGAAGCGCGGGATCTTGGTGACGACATAGTCGATCGTGGGCTCAAACGAGGCCGGGGTGACGCCGCCGGTGATGTCGTTCTTCAATTCATCCAGCGTGTAACCCACCGCGAGCTTGGCCGCGACCTTGGCGATCGGGAAACCCGTGGCCTTCGAGGCCAGGGCGGAGGAGCGCGACACGCGTGGGTTCATCTCAACGACGATCATGCGCCCGTCCTTCGGGTTGATCGCGAACTGCACATTCGAACCGCCGGTGTCCACCCCGATCTCGCGCAGGCAGGCGATCGAGGCGTCGCGCATGATCTGGTATTCCTTATCGGTGAGCGTCTGCGCCGGGGCGACCGTGATGGAATCCCCGGTGTGCACGCCCATGGCGTCGAAGTTCTCGATCGAACAAACGATGATGCAGTTGTCGCTTCGGTCGCGCACCACCTCCATCTCGAACTCCTTCCAGCCGATGATGGATTCCTCGATCAGCAGCTCGCGCGTGGGCGAGGCGTCGAGGCCGCGCTCGCAGATCGCAAAGAACTCCTCGCGGTTGTAGGCGATACCGCCGCCCGAGCCGCCGAGCGTGAACGAAGCCCGGATGATTGCGGGGAAGCCGATCATCGCCTGCACCTGCAGCGCCTCCTCCATGCTGTGGGCGACCGCGCCGCGCGCGCACTGAAGCCCGATGCGCTCCATCGCCTTCTTGAAGAGCTCGCGGTCCTCGGCCTTGTCGATCGCCTCGCGCGTGGCGCCGATCATCTGGACGCCGTATTTCTCGAGCACGCCCTCGCGCGCCAGATCGAGCGCGGTGTTGAGCGCGGTCTGGCCGCCCATCGTGGGCAGGAGCGCATCGGGGCGCTCGCGCTCGATGATCATGGCGATCGTGCGCCACTCGATCGGCTCGATGTAGGTGGCATCCGCCATCTCCGGGTCGGTCATGATCGTGGCCGGGTTGGAGTTGACGAGGATCACGCGATAGCCCTCCTCCCTGAGCGCCTTGCACGCCTGCACGCCGGAGTAGTCGAACTCGCACCCCTGGCCGATGATGATCGGCCCGGCGCCAATTATAAGAATGCTCTTTATGTCGGTACGCTTTGGCATAAATTCAGGTACGAGGTACGAGGTACGAGAGTCGAGGGGAAGTGGTCTTCATGCCTTAACCTCTCTCGTCCCTCGTGTCTCGTCCCTCGTCCCTTCCTTTTCAGACAGGGGACGTGCATGCATCAGGCCGATGAAGCGATCAAACAGAGGCAAAACATCGTGCGGCCCGGGGCTCGCCTCGGGATGGCCCTGGAAGCAGAACGCCGGGCGGTCGGTGCGCGCGAGCCCCTGCACCGAGCCGTCGAAGAGCGAGCGGTGGGTGACGCGCAGCGTCGGCGGCAGGCTCGCCTCGTCCACGGCGAAGCCGTGATTCTGGCTCGTGATCGTCACGCGCCCGCTGTCCACCTCGAGCACGGGGTGATTGGCGCCGTGATGGCCGAATTTCATTTTTACCGTGCGCGCGCCGGAGGCGAGCCCGAGGAGCTGATGCCCGAGGCAGATGCCGAAGACGGGCAGGCCGGTGTCCACGATTGCGCGAATCGCCGCGATTGCATAGTCGCAGGGCTCGGGGTCGCCGGGTCCGTTCGACAGAAACACACCGTCGGGCTGCATCCGCAGAACCTCCTCGGCCGGGGTCTGGGCCGGCACGACGGTCAGCCGGCAACCGCGCGCGGCGAGCATCCGCAGAATGTTGCGCTTGATGCCGTAGTCATAGGCGACAACGTGAAAGCGCGGGTTTTCCTGCTTCCCATGGCCCCGGCCGAGGACCCAGCCGCCCTCGTCCCAGGCATAGGGTTTCGCGGTGCTCACGACCTTGGCGAGGTCCATGCCC
The DNA here is from genome assembly GCA_001785115.1 of Candidatus Muproteobacteria bacterium RBG_16_65_34. Taxonomy (GTDB): domain Bacteria; phylum Pseudomonadota; class Gammaproteobacteria; order Acidiferrobacterales; family Sulfurifustaceae; genus RBG-16-65-34. The sequence goes on along the minus strand of MFSU01000096.1, from coordinate 4,956 downwards.
TTGAGCCCTGGGAACGCGCGCGCCGCTTGAAGCGCGGCTTTTTTATCGGGCTTGGCGCCTTTTTCCACCGCGAGGATGCACCCGTTCTGCGCGCCCTTCTCGCGCAGCAGGCGCGTGAGCCGGCGCGTATCGATCCCGGCGATGCCGATGAGGCCGTACCGGCGCATGAAATCGGGCAGCGATTCCGCGGCGCGGAAGTTGCTCATCAGCGCCGGGAGATCGCGGATCACGAGCCCCGCGGCGTAGACGCCTGCGGACTCCATGTCCTCGGGGTTCGCGCCGGTGTTGCCGATGTGGGGATAGGTGAGCGTGACGATCTGACGCGCGTAGGAGGGATCGGTGAGGATCTCCTGGTAGCCGGTCATGGCGGTGTTGAACACCACCTCGCCCGCCGCCTGCCCCGGAACGCCCACCGACTCCCCGTAAAACAGAGAGCCGTCTTCCAGGGCGAGCAGCGCAGCCGGCATCGGCGAAAAACCTCGGGCGTGGACGTACAAAAGCGGGAGAGGCTTTCGGCTTCTCCCGCTTCGAATTCAAAAACAAGGGTGCTTCAGGCTGAGCCGGAATTGTACGGAACGGCGGCGGCGAAATCAACGCGCGGCCGCGGAGACCTCCGCCGATGGCCGGTTACGCAGGCGCTAAAACCGGCTGCCGAACACGACGCCGACGCCGTTGCTCTTGGCCGCGGTACTGGTGGTCTTGTCCTTATACTCCAGTGCGGTGTAACGCAGACCGAGGTTCATAGCCTCGGTAATGCGCCAATCCGCCTGAAGCACGCCACCCACGGCGTCTTTGACCTCGGTGGTCAGCCCGCCGGCCACGCCGCTGCCATCGAGCTTCGGACTCATGTGATACGTGAGGCCGGCACCCACGCGCATGCCGGGCAAACGGTAGAACACCAGGGCATCCAGGGGAAAACGGGTCCAGGTGACATTGCCGTTGGACGCCGTGATGCTTTGGAATTTCCACGACAGCGAGACCTCGGTCTCCACCGTCTTGGCGTCATTCAGGATCGATACGCCGCCGCCGAAATAAAACCCTTCGTTGGCCTTGATGCTGCTTTGCTCTCCGTTTGTGAACGTCACCGTCACCAGGGTTTCGCCGCCGGTGTCGTAGCCGACCTTGAACATCGGGCCAATCTCGGCGGCATGGGCGACCTCTAGGCCGGACACAAAAAGGATTGCGGATAAGGCGGTGACGACCCGATGCAACGTTGTTTTCATTCTTACCTCTCGAGGCATGTTGATGGGGACGTTCTTCTTGAGACTCCAACCCGGCCAACGAACAAACCAGCCGATATCGAGTCTAGCACGCGGTTTTCTGACTCAAGGCGTGCGGCGGTGATTTCATCGCGGCCAGTGCGCCACCGAGTTGGCGTAGTACGCCAGGACATCGAGCGATTGCGGATCCGGGCGCCAGCGACCCTCGGACTCGACGATCAGGCGTCGCAGCGTCAGCATGTTGAAGGCGGTGTCGAGGGTGTGCTCGCGTGTGTGCGCGGGCGCGATCACGACCGCACCCAGTTCTTGCAGCCGCTCGATCATGCCGTAGGCACGCGCCTTGAGGTCGAATTCGGTCTGGCCCTGCGGCGCCTCCAGAACCGCCGCAGCGAGCAGCGGGATCGGAAGCGCGGGGATGAGCCGCTCGACCCTCCCCATGAGCATCCCGGCGAGCCGCTCCACCTCGGGAAAGCGCGCGTCCTGCGGCAGGGCGCGGAAATCCACGGCGTGCCGGTGGCAATATTCGCGCATCGATATCGGCGCACCGAAGTTGACGCAGGCGTAGCCGAAGCGCCGCCAGCGGGAGCGCGCCATGAGCCGCAGGTTGTGCGCGATGAACCCGAGCGTGGTGCGGATCACAAACCATTTGCTGCGCCGCGGGGCCGCAGGGTCGAGCCGGCGCACGAGCGAGCGGTCCTCGAGCGTGCGGTCGTAACTGATCCCGACCGGCACGAACACGATGTCGCGCCGGCCCCCGGGGTCGAAGCCGCGCAGCATGTAATCCAGGAACCCGAGCTTGGGCGGTTGCAGCCGCCCATCGCGCGAAAGTCCGCCCTCGGGGAATACCGCCTGGCACACGCCCTCCTGGGTCGCCATGTTGACGTAGCGCTCGAGCACGCGCCGGTACAGGGGATTGCCGGAATTGCGCCGCACGAAGAACGCCCCCATGGCGCGAATAAGCTGCTGGAGCGGCCAGACGCGCGCCCACTCGCCGACCGCGTAGGAAAGCGCCGTCTGCTCGGCGGCGAGGAAGGCCGCGAGGATGTAGTCCATGTTCGAGCGGTGGTTCATCACGAACACCACGCAGGCCTCGGGGTCGATCGCGGCCAGGCGCTCGTTGTCGGCGAAACCCACGCGCACGCGGTAGAGCGAGCGCGCGACGCGGCTCGCAAGCCAGTAGCCCGCGCGGAAATATACGTAGGCGTTGAAGGCCGGGACGATCTCGTGGGCGTACCGGGCGACCTCGGCCTGCGCGACCTCGCGCGGCATGTTCTGCTCGCGCGCGTACGCCTGCATCGCCTCGATGACCCGGGCGTCATACACCAGCCGGTCGATGAGCACCTGGCGCTTCGTGAGCTGGAACGGGCGGATGCCGATGTTGAGCCGCGTGTTGACCTCGTCGATCACGCGGTTCACGCGCCGGCGCAGCAGGAAGCGCACGCTCGGGACCAACAGCCGCTCGAGCACCGCCCAAGCGGCGATGGCCGCAAGCACCGCAAAGAGCCAGAAGGGAAGCGCGACCGTGTCTGTCATGGGATCACAAAGGCTAGTCGTCGATCGTCAGTCTTCAGTCTGGAGTCTGGAGGGTTCGGGCTTGAAGCCGTTATCCGTTAGCCGTTAGCTTTTAGCTAAGAGCTATCGGCTATGGGCTATCGGCTGACCGCTAACCTTTCCCTACCGACGACCGACGACTCACGACTGACGACTAAGCTAATTCAGACTCACGAACTGCTTGCGATATGTGACGACCTTATGGAGGTACTGGCGCGTCTCCTCGTACGGGAGGCTCGAGCGCAGCCGCTCGTATACGCCGGGCGGTTGCAGGCTGTTGATCGCGTTGACCGCCTCGACCTTGTTCTTGGCGAAGGCCTTCAGTACGTTCGAGGGGCCGGTGTTGTAGGCCGAGATCACGCAGTACTCGCGCGAGACGTTGTTCTGGACGAACTCGAGCTGGTTGTAGCTGAGCACATTGAGGTAGGCCGCGCCGAGCTCGATGTTGTTCTCGGCGACGAAAAGATAATCCTTCGACGGGATCTCGTCCGCACCCTTGGCGCGCCGGTAGGCCTCGCGCCCGCCGCTCGTGGGCACCAGTTGCATCAGGCCATAGGCCGGCGCGGAGCTCACGGCGAAGGGATTGAAGTTGCTCTCGGTGCGGATGACGGCATAGACCAGGCTCGGGCTGATCTTGTACTGGCCGGCGAACTTATCGACGAGCGGCTTGACCTTGTCCGCCTGCTTGCTCTCGAAGTTCGACACCATGGCGATCTTCACGTAGAGCGCGTTTTTCTTGCCGCTATCGAGCTCGACGCTCCGGGTGGCCGATTTGTCGGCGAGCAGGTAATCCGCAAACGCCTCGGCCTCGGCCGGGGTGGCGAGCGGCTTGCCGCGCTGATCCACCACGAGCCCGAGGAGATAGGGCTCCTTGGCGCTCGTGAGCTCGATCGCGCTCGCGGTAAAAAGATCCACCGCCCGCGGATCGTTGGGCGTAAGCAGCGTCGTCACGATCGCGTTCTTCAGGCTCGCCCGCGGATCCTTCTCGTCCAGGGTCTCGACCGTGACCGCGCCCGCGTCGAAATCGACGATCGCGCGGCTCTGGTAGTTCTGCGTGTACTTGATGTACTGCTCGCGCGAGGGCAGCCGCACCTCCTTCTTGCCCCAGTTCTTCGCGACGTTGCCGCGCAGCAGCGACACGAGGTTGTCGTAGTCGCGCTTCGCCTGGCGGATGTCGGCGATGAGCCGCTGGGGGTTTTCCTTGTAGGCCTCGCCGCGGGCCTTGGCGACCTGCTTGAGCGCCGCCTTGGGGTCCTCGGCGCGCGCGACATTGGTGAGGGTGCGCGCCGTGGGGCTGGTGGCGACCGAGATCGCGCGGTCGGCCGTATCGAGATACTTGTCCATGGACTGGCAGGCCGAAAGCCCCAGCCCCGAAAGCGCCGCTATGACGATTTTTCTCATCTCCCCCTCCGCGCCGTGAAGCGCCTGGGTGGGGATAGATTATTGCGGCGGCATGAATCCGCTTGAACACGCCCCACGGGTTATTTCTCCGATGGCCCAGGATCAAAGTTACCATGCCGCCGCAATAATCGGAATCTTAAAATCTGCGGGAATCTGCGTAATCTGCGGATGCAATCGCCGTTTTTAAGAGGGTCTTCGTGAACTCGTGTGGGCGATTTAACGTCACCCGGCTGCGTTTCAGCGGTTACGATTGTGTGTCAGGTCTATGTCGAATCGCCTTTCGGCGATGATTGAACGGCTACTTGTGGGTGGCTGACCCACGGCAGGTGTCTTTCTTTTGCACGGCCAAAAGAAAGTCACCAAAGAAAAGGCCGCCCCGGAGCCGCCGACCCCCTCCTGCGCTTCTCGCAAGAATCGGCGCTCGCCTAACTCGCCGGGCGCAAAAGACGCGCCTCGGGCTCGAACAGGAGGCGAGCGACACCCCCGATTCTTGCTGCGATGCTCGGCGGTGGCTACGGGGACCCAAAAGCAACACCCATTTGGCCGTTGCCGTTCACAGATGTCTCAGACCAGCAGGTCTTATCTATCGGGCACGGCCAAATGGGTTTTGTTCCAACCCCCGTCGGAGCGAGCCGAGCACCGCAGCGCCCCCAAGGGGTGTCGCGCGCCTCCTGTTCGAGCCCGAGCCGCGTTGTCTGCGGCCGGCGAGTTAGGCGCGCGCTTGGGGGCGCGAGGAGCGCAGGGGCTGATGTTTCCCCTACTTTTCATCGTCGAACTCCCAACC
>MFSU01000095.1:9374-18384 GCA_001785115.1 Candidatus Muproteobacteria bacterium RBG_16_65_34 | reverse complement strand
GTTTTCCCACAAACTAATTCGCATACAACGTGTCGACCATCGCGGTGTAGGCGCGGCTGTCCAGGCGATCGAGTCTGAGCGCCGCACCCCCCGCCTGCATGCGCACGACGTGCGCGTGCAGGCGGTAGATCCTGGTTTCCCGGCAGGAGAGTAAGGCGAGACTGATCTCTATCCGAACACCGATCTGCAAGACCGATTCTTCGCGAAGTTGCACGAACATCCCTTCGAGGCTGCAATCGCGCACGGCGCAGGGCCACTGCGATCCATTGCAATCAACCAACCCGCGCAGCGGCAGGATCTTGCGCACACCGCGGCGACGTTCGTGGCCGACGCGCACCGTGTGCGCCTCCGAACGACGCCGCTCCGGCGCCGGAAAATCCGTCGCCACTACCCCTTCGGCCCCGTGCCGCCCGGCAGTTTGCGATTCCGTCAGCCCCATCACTGCTCCTTTACCCCCACCACACTCCATAAGTGTGCGCCATCCGGGTCATAGGCCGTCAAGAAGGAAAACCGTCCGGCCACGCGCCTCGCAGGAAAGGAGGGCTCAACGCGCGCGCCGCCGACGGCCTACTCGTCCGTCACGCAACCCTCGGACGCGTTCTTTACGACCTTGATGTACTTAAAGAGCGTGCCGCGCGTGGCCTTGTAAGCCGGCATCTTCCACGCCGCGCGGCGCTTCGCCATCTCGGCCTCGCTCACCGCCACACTCAGCTCGTTCTTGTCGGCGTCAATCGTGATGACATCGCCGTCGTGGATCAAGGCGAGCGGCCCGCCCTCCTGCGCCTCCGGCACCACATGGCCGATGATGAAGCCGTGCGAGCCGCCGGAGAAGCGTCCGTCGGTGATGAGCGCGACGTCCTGGCCCAGGCCCGCGCCCATGATCGCCGAAGTCGGCGTGAGCATCTCGGGCATGCCGGGCCCGCCCTTCGGGCCCTCGTAGCGGATCACGACCACCTCGCCCTTCTCGATCTCGCCGCGCTCGAGGCCCTTGAGCATGTCCTCCTCGCAGTCGTAGACGCGCGCCGGTCCGCGGAACGTGAGACCCTCCTTGCCGGTGATCTTGGCGACCGCGCCTCCCGGCGCGAGGTTGCCTTTGAGAATCTGAATGTGGCCGCTCGGCTTGAGGGGTTTCTCCACCGGCATGAACACATCCTGACCCGGCTTGAGACCCGGAACGTCCTTCAGATTCTCGGCCACGGTCTTGCCGGTCACGGTGAGGCAGTCGCCGTGAATGAAACCCTTCTCCAGAAGATACTTCATCACCGCCGGCGTGCCGCCCACGTTGTGCAGGTCTTCCATCACGTATTTGCCCGAGGGCTTGAGGTCGGCGAGGAGCGGCACGCGGCGGCTCACCGCCTGGAAATCGTCGATCGTGAGCTTCACGTCCACCGCGCGCGCCATGGCGATCAGATGCAGCACCGCGTTGGTCGAGCCGCCGAGGGCCATCACGACGACCATGGCGTTCTCGAAGGCCGCGCGGGTCATAATGTCGCGCGGCTTGATGTCCTGCTCGAGCAGATTGCGGATCGCGGCGCCGGCGTCGAGACACTCCTTGAGCTTGCCCGGCTCCACGGCCGGCACCGATGAGCTGTACGGCAGCGACATGCCGAGCGCCTCGATCGCGCTCGCCATGGTGTTCGCGGTATACATGCCGCCGCAGGCGCCGGCGCCGGGGCAGGCATGCTCGACGATGTCCGTGCGCGTGTCTTCGTCGATCTTGCCCGCGATATAGGCGCCGTAGCTCTGGAACGCGGAGACGATATCGAGGGTTTCGCCGGTGCGGCCGTGGCCGGGCTTGATCGTGCCGCCGTACACCATGAGTGCCGGGCGATTGAGCCGGCCCATCGCGATGAGCGAGCCGGGCATGTTCTTGTCGCAGCCGGGGATGGTGATGAGCGCGTCGTACCACTGCGCACCCATCACGGTCTCGATGGAGTCCGCGATGATGTCGCGCGATTGCAGCGAGTACGACATCCCGTCGGTGCCCATGGCGATGCCGTCCGAGACGCCGATGGTGTTGAAGCGCAGCCCGACCAGGCCCGCCGCGGTGCAGCCCTGCTTCACCTTCGCCGCCAGGTCGTTCAAGTGCATGTTGCAGGTATTGCCCTCCCACCACATGGCGGCGATGCCGACCTGCGCCTTGCTCATGTCCTCGTGCGTGAGCCCGGTGCCGTAAAGCATGGCCTGGGAGGCACCTTGTGACTTGGGCTCCGTGATTCGGGAGCTGTATCTATTCAATTTGCGGCTCATAAATTCCTTCCGAGCGGCTAAAAACCGCGCACCAACTGCTGGCAATAATCGGGGTTAAATCTGGAAAGGCGGAAATTCTATGGGACAGCCATCCTCTGAGTCAAAAAAGCGCGGAAATATCCGGCTGGTCAGACCCTCCTCGGCGCATTCGGGTGAAGAAACCACCTCCTTTTGCAGTCCGACCGTGCAGAACTCGCCTTCCTAAACTGTAAAAACTGTGCCAAACCGACGAGTCGATCGGAAAGGTACGTCGCCGATAAGCAAACTTTATGTCCCTACATTGGCACAGGTTATGCAAATAACCTTATCAAGCAAGCAGGCCGTTTCTCAAACTCCAAAGAAATGGCCGGATCACGAAAACCGGGCGATAGATGCAAATATCGTCGCCCTACCCTGGCGGACGGACGTCCATGAAGAATGTCCGACCCGGCAAGCAAAGCGGGAACGCAATGCGCCGATACCGCCATTTTATGCGCGCGTAACAAACGGAGCACAAGGCATGGCATTTTTGCCTTGGGGCTGGAAAAGACCAGGACGGGCTTTCTCAGCATTGGGCGACATGGTGAGCTTCTACCGTGTCTCAACTTTCATGTTTTAAGGAGGTCATGTCATGGCTAAATTGTTCAGTATCGGAAAGGCGAGCGCATCCCTGGCACAATCCCAACCGGCCCCCGGGACCAGCATCCATCACGACCCGACTCTGATCGCCAAGCTGCGCAAGGATCATCAGGTGCTGTTCGACATCTATAACCGGGTGCAGGCGACGTTCGACGCGAAGGACTTCGCGCGGGTCAAGGATCTGCTCGCTGAGTTCCGCTCCGCGGTCCAACAGCACCTGCTGACGGAAAACGTCAAGCTCTATATATACCTGTCGCACCAGCTAGCCTCCGACGAGGCGAACGCGCAGATCATCAGCGAGTTCCGCCACGAGATGAACGGGATCGCGCGCGTCGTAATGGACTTCCTGCGCCGCTACACCGAGGGTCCTCTGGGTACGAATGAGGCCGCTACGTTCAAGAAGGAACTGGAAGAAATCGGCTCGGCGCTCGTCAAGCGCACCCAGCGGGAAGAGAGCACACTCTACCCTCTGTACCTGCCTTCCTACTAAGCGCGCGCGGGTTCAGGCGCGAGGCCTGAACCCGCCGCAGCCGAAGAACGGCCTTAGCTCGCCTGCAGGGCCTTGGCCGCCTTGTTGACGTCTTTGGCCTTCACCCAAAGGATCGCACCGAAGCGCCCGCCGCCCGCCGCGACCGCATCGATCGCGGTGACGTTGATCTTGGCGGAGGCCAGGCGCCGCATCACACCGGCCACCGCGCCCGAGCGGTCGTCGCCCTGGACCAAGAAGCCGCCCTTCTTGGCGCGGATCTTAAGCTTCGCCTGCTTCGCCGCGGCCTTAAAGGCCGCCGCATCCTCGGGAATGAAATCCACTTGCGCGCGCCGGCCACTCGGGAAGCCGGTGAACGCCAGCAGATTCACGCTGCGCACCGCATCCAGCACCCGTGCCGCCTCGCCCGGTTTATTGGCAATCTCCGCCACGAAATAGTCCACTTTACGAATCGTATCCATCGCACCCTCCATTGATATTGTTTGACAGCATCGGCGTACGCACCCGCCGCGCCGATGGCGGGAATCCAAGCCTTACCGCCCGCTCTATATTACGTTATCATTCCGCTCCGACGGAACTGTACACCGCCCGCGAAAATAAATTGTATAAGCTGCTGCGCCCGCTCCTGTTTCTGCTGGACGCCGAGACCGGCCATCAGCTGACATTCCTCCTCCTGCGCGGGCTCTACCGGATTCCCGGTTTTCCTTGGTTGGTGCGGTCGATTTACGCCCGGCGCACGCCGCGGCTGCCCGTGGAGGCCATGGGAATGCGCTTCCCCAACCCCTTGGGGCTCGCCGCCGGCCTCGACAAGAACGCCGAACGCGCGCGCCCGCTTTCGGATTTTGGCTTCGGCTGGATCGAGCTCGGCACCGTCACCCCGCGCCCGCAACCGGGTAACCCGCGCCCGCGGCTTTTTCGCCTGCCGCGCCAGGCCGCGCTCATTAATCGCATGGGTTTCAATAATCTTGGCGTCGAGCGGTTTGTCGAGAACCTTCGGCGTCAGGGCCGGCCCTGCCTCATCGGGGTCAACATCGGCAAGAACAAGGACACGCCGCTCGATCGCGCCACGGAAGATTACCTCACGGCCCTGCGCGCCGTTTACCCTTACGCCGATTACATCGCGGTCAACATCTCCTCGCCGAACACGCCCGGCCTGCGCGCGCTGCAAACTGCGGAGAATCTCGACGAGCTGCTGCGCGCGCTCAAATCGGAGCAGACCGCGCTGGCGCAGGCGCACCGCCGCTACGCGCCGCTCGCGCTCAAGATCGCGCCGGACCTCGACGATGAGCAGATCGCCGGCATCGCCCGGCTCGTGCTCGAGCACGGATTCGACGCCGTCATCGCGACCAACACCACCGTGACCCGCCCTGGGCTGGAGCAGGAGCCCCTGGCGCAGGAGGCGGGGGGCCTGAGCGGCCGGCCGCTCAAGGCCCTTTCCACGGAGGTCATCCGGAAACTTCACCGGCATCTGCAAGGGAAAATCCCGATCATCGGCGCAGGCGGCGTGGAAAGCGCCGAGGACGCCTGGGAGAAGCTTGTCGCGGGCGCGGATCTGGTGCAGATTTATTCCGCGCTCATCTACCGGGGACCGGGTGTCGTCAGATGCATCGTGGAGGGTCTAAAGCGCCGGGTCGAGGACTCGGGCGCGGCGAGTCTCGCCGAAGCCGTGGCGCGGGCGCGCCGATGATCGCACGAATCCTGCGTGGCCTTGTCGCGCTGCTCGCGGCCGCCCAGCTCGGCGGCTGCGCGAGCCTCTACTTCGACGACGCCGGCGCCCCGCCCTCCCCGCCGCCGCAATACGATCTCAAGCACTGGCCGTACCGGGAGTACTGGACCGGCATCGTCTTCAACGGCAGCAAGATCGGTTTCTCGCGCCTCAGTATCGCGCCCGCGCGCGACGGCGCCGGCCTCTACGAGATCCGCTCCGAGAGCACCTTCCTGCTGAAATTCCTCGGACTCGAGAAGCAGTTCCAACTGACGAGTCTCGACCGGGTGCGGGACGATCTCACGCTGGTCGAGTTCGCGCACGACTACAGCATGGACGGCAACAAGCTCAAGCTCACCGGTGCGGTGGCCGGCGACTCGATGCAGGTCGCGGTCGTCACCGGCGGCAACCGCAGCGAACAGCAAATCCCCCTCACCGGCCCGCTCTACCCCACCAGCGTCATCCCGCTGTATCCGTTGCGGCACGGGCTTGAAATCGGCCGGCGCTATGCCTACGCGGCCTACGACGGCCAGACCCAAACGCTTGCGCAGGTCGAGCAGGACATCCAGGGCTACGAGCGAAGCAAACTCTTCACCGGCAATGCCTTCAAGGTGAGATCCACCATGCTCGGGCACGCCTCGACCATGTGGATGAACGAGCTCGGCAAGCCCGTGTTCGAGCTGGCCCTGAACGGCGTGCTCATCTCGGCGCTTGAAAGCGAGCATGAGGCAAAGCGCTACCTCGCACTCGCGAGCCTCAACAAGAAAGACGTCATGCTCGACTTCAGCCTGGTGCGCGTGGACGCGCCGATCCGCGAGCCGCGGCGCGCCACAACTATGAAAATCGCGCTCGAAGGACTTAACGGCGCGACGCTGCCGCCCCCCGACGCCGGCCAGCGCTGCGAGACCGCCGACGGCGCGCTGCTCTGCGAGATCCGCAGCCTGCGTCCGCCTTCAGTCTCCGCGCCGAGCGCGCCGAACGGGGATGCAAAATACCTTCGCCCGAGCATCACGGTCCCGAGCTACGATCCCCGCATCCGCGCCCAGGCGCGCGAGATCGCGGGCGCCGAAGCGCCGCCCGCGGCCGTCGCGCGGCTTGTGGACTGGATGCAGAAGAACATCGAGCGCTCCCCGGTCGATGTGTTCTCCGCGCTCGATGTGCTCGAGGGCAGGAAGGCCGAATGCCAGGGCCACGCCTACCTCTACGCCGCATTCGCCCGCGCGCTCGCGATCCCGACGCGCGTGGTCAACGGTCTGGTGTATTCCGAAGAGCACCAGGGTTTTCTCTACCACAGTTGGAATGAAAGCCTGATCGGCGATGTCTGGTTGCCGGTCGATCCGACCTTCGGTCAGGTCGGCGCCGACGCCACGCACATCAAGCTCATCGAAGGCGAGGCCGCGGCCGATCTGCTGCCGCTGGTCGACGTAGTCGGAAAAATCCGGGCACGCGTGGTGTCGTTCGATGCGCCTTAATGCCCACGAGGCCCGCGCCCGCTCATGAAACAGTACGGCAACGCTTTCAACAACTCTGACCCCTTGATCTTTTGATCTTTACTGCAACTCGCGCGTGGCGTGGAATTCGATATCCGGCCAGCGCTCCATGACGAGATTTAAGTTGATCTGGGTCGGCGCGAGGTAGGCGAGGTTGCCGGCGCGGTCGAGGGCGAGGCGCGCGTCGTACTGGCGGCGGAAATCGTCGAGCTTCTTCTGGTCCGGCGCCCGCACCCAGCGCGCGGTGGTGACGTCGATGTTGTCGTACGTGCACTCGACGCCGTACTCGTGCTGCAAACGATAGGCGACGACATCGAACTGCAACGCCCCGACCGCGCCGAGGATAAGATCGTTGTTCGAAACCGGGCGGAACACCTGGGTCGCGCCCTCCTCGCTCAACTGGTCCAACCCTTTCTGTAGCGCCTTCATGCGCATGGGGTCGCGCAGCACCACGCGCCGGAACAGCTCCGGGGCGAAGTACGGGATGCCGGTGAACTTCAATTCCTCGCCGGCGCTGAAGGTGTCGCCGATCTGGATCGTGCCGTGGTTGTGCAGTCCGATGATGTCGCCGGCGTAGGCCTCCTCGACCGATTCACGCTCGCGCGCCATGAAGGTGATGGCGTTGTTGATCTGGACCTCGCGGCCGATGCGCACGTGCCTGACCTTCATGCCCTTTTCGTATTTGCCCGAGGTGACGCGCAGGAACGCGATGCGGTCGCGGTGGTTCGGGTCCATGTTCGCCTGGATCTTGAACACGAAGCCGCTGAACCCGGGCTCGATGGGCTCGACCATGCGGCGCGCCGACGCGCGCGGGCGCGGCGCGGGGGCGTGCTCGACGAAACTGTCGAGCAGCTCCTGCACGCCGAAGTTGTTGATCGCCGACCCGAAGAACACCGGCGTGAGCTCGCCCTCCAGGTAGGCCGTGACATCGAAGGCGTGGCTCGCCGCCTGCACGAGTTCGACGCCCTCGCGCAGCTCCCGCGCCTGATCGCCCAGCATCTCGTCGAGTTTGGGGTTATCGAGCCCCACGACCACCTCGCCTTCCTGGATGCGTCCGCCATGGGTCGCGCTGAAGAAGTGCACGCGGTCGTGCAACAGATGATACACGCCCTTGAAGCGCTTGCCGCTGCCGATCGGCCAGGTCACGGGCGCGCAGCGGATCTTGAGCACGCTCTCGATCTCGTCCATGAGATCGACCGGGTCGCGCGACTCGCGGTCGAGCTTGTTGATGAACGTCATGATGGGCGTGGCGCGCGTGCGGCACACCTCCATGAGCTTCACCGTGCGCTCCTCCACGCCCTTGGCGGAATCGATCACCATGAGCGCCGAATCGACCGCGGTCAGCGTGCGGTAGGTGTCCTCGCTGAAGTCCTCGTGACCCGGGGTGTCGAGCAGGTTGATGATGCGGTCCTTATAGGGGAACTGCATCACCGAGGAGGTCACGGAGATGCCGCGCTGTTTCTCGAGCTCCATCCAATCGCTCGTGGCGTGACGGTTGCTCTTGCGACCCTTCACCGTCCCGGCGAGCTGGATCGCGCCGCCGAAGAGCAGGAGCTTTTCGGTCAGCGTCGTTTTGCCCGCGTCCGGGTGCGAGATGATGGCGAAGGTGCGGCGGCGGTTTACTTCGCTGAGGAAGGCAGACATACGGCAAATACCCATCGAAAGCGCGCGATTATACCGGATTCGCCGTTACCGGGCAGCCGACGGCGCGCCGGTTATCCTAGAAAAAGCAGTCTAACCGCCAAGATCGCCAAGAACGGCTATTTCAGCGGTAGAAGACTTGGTGTCCTTGCGAGCAATTCTTCTTGTTGGCGATTCTTAGTTTTAATCCTGTAAATCCTGTTAATCCTGTCTATCCTTGTTTTTCTTTTCTCTGTGCGCTCAGCGGTATGGCGCGTCTGCCGCCCGATCGGCTGCGATCTGCTTTTCGTTGCGGTCGCCGATCGTCAGGAGCTGCTCCTTGGCGATGACCTCATCGCCGCGCTTCTCGTAGTGAAACTCGAAGATGCGGGTGAGCACGATGGCGTCCACCGGGCAGGCCTCCTCGCAGAACCCACAGTAGATGCACTTGAAAAGATCGATGTCGTAGCGCGTCGTGCGGCGCGTGCCGTCGGGGCGCTGCTCGGATTCGATCGTGATGCAGCAGGCCGGGCACACCGCCTCGCAGAGCTTGCAGGCGATGCAGCGCTCCTCGCCGTTCGGGTAGCGGCGCAGCGCGTGCAGGCCCTTGAAGCGCGGCGACTGCGGGGTTTTCTCGTCCGGGTACTGGACCGTGATCTTGCGCTCGAACAGATGCCGTCCGGTCAACAGCAGACCGCGCACCAGCTCCGTCAGCAGAAACGCATCGAGGTACTGCTTGATGGTTTTCGCGACCGGATTCATTCCGTGATCCGTAAACGGTAAACGGTGATCCGTGAACCGTGATTCGTGACTCGTTAGTCGTGAACGGTGATCCGTGAA